>CAZKOL010000075.1:0-5830 GCA_964554375.1 uncultured Dehalococcoidales bacterium | reverse complement strand
TCGTTGAAGAGGTCCCGGCGGCAGAAGCGCCGGCAGAGGGCGAAGAAGCAGCAGCAGAGGCGCCGGCAGAGGGCGAAGAAGCAGCAGCAGCAGCGAAAGAGAAGCCCGAGAAGAAATAATACCGTTTATAAAAGCCCCCTCTTTATCCGGGAGGGGGCTTTTCTTTTTTCTATTTATGCTTTCGCACGAACTCTCCAAGTTCACGCAGGTAGAGTTCCATGCCCTCGGCAAAAATCGTGTTATGGTCCGCCTCAGGTATAATCACCATCTTTTTATCGGCGGAGGCGATATTTCTAATAATCTTCTCACCCTCCTCCAGCGGTACAATTGAATCGTACTGGCCGTGGATCACAAGGGCAGGCATGGTTATCTTGAGGACCCGGTCAAATCCCGGTGAAGGAGGGATTGGCAGCCCGGGCTGCTGCAGTATCCGTCCCATCCTGCCCAACAGGTCCGTCACGTCACAGAAGCCGCTCTCTATCACCATTCCCCTGAAATCGGAAGGATATGCGGCTGCCAACTCGATAGCCGGCCCGCTTCCCAGCGAGCGACCCATGATGAAGAGGCTCCCCGTATAAGCTTTGTCATTCAAGAACTGCTGGAACCACCTCGCTATAGGATGGACATCCCTCATCATGCCGGACACCGATGGCCTGCCTCCGCTGCCGCCATATCCCCTGTAATCTGCGACGAAAAGGTTCAGGCCGATGCTGTTGAAGGCGGCGCCGATATCTTCATATTCGCTGGCCAGCTCACCGTTGCCGTGAAAGAAAATCAGGTTGGCGTTTTGAGCGTCCCCGAAATAGAACCGGCAGGAGATGTCAATGCCCTCACCCACGGGTACCATATATCCCGTTGACCGTGCAGTATCGGCCGGCCTGAAATCGTCCTGCCTGGGATAAAAAATGAAATTAAGGATAGCAGGGTGATCAAACGCCTTATATTCCTGCCAGATGTCCGCCATCTCTCCTGTCCTGTTAATAATACGCCCTGACTATCTTGCCGCTGATCGTCTCGCCTACTTCCAGCAGACCGTATGACTCATCTGCGCGGCCCGGATTAAACAGCAGCACACCATTGATTAGATCCTTCATAGCGATGTGGCTGTGGCCGAATATAACCGCGTCGGCGCCGGGGAACAGCTTCAATACCCGGCTCTCCAGTCCCGCAGGCCCGCCGCTGCCATGTACGATACCGATTTTCTTCCCCTCCAGTTCAAGCAACTGTTTTTGGGGGAAAATAACCCTCACTTCCGGAAGGTCCATATTGCCGCATACACCATATACCGGCGCCAGTGTCTGTAATCCCCGGATAACATCCATAGTTACGATATCGCCCGCATGCACAATTAAATCGACCTTCCCAAGGATACGGATAAGTTCCTGCGGAAGCTGGGCAAAGTGCCTTACATGTGTATCTGAGATAACGCCGATTTTCACCATGACAATCCTCTGTTAGTATAATTCCGGCGGTGATATAGAGTAAAGGTCATCCCGGCCGGATAATAAACTCCCGTCCCCGTTCTCACGGGGACGGGAGAAAAGAGGTGGTGATGCCCCTGCTTTTACAAGGAGCAGCTAACGAGCAATAAAACTGAGCAGATGATTGAGTATCCTATCAAAATCGCTGCGAACTGTATATTGGCGCTCATTGTTCCGGCTCCCGTTTTTTCTTTTATGTAACATATAACGGATCTGTGAAAAAAAAGTTTATTTTATCCTCGGCCGGCCGGTTGGATTTGTGCGGCGTGTATAAACTATACTGTATTTAAATCACAGCATTGTTTGGTTGTATGGAGGACACATTCACCCTGACCCAAGGAGGTAGCTATGTACTGTTATCATCATCCCGACCGCGACGCCGTCGGCGCCTGTATTGTTTGCAATGAGGCCGTCTGCCCGGAATGTAAGGTGGAGTACGAAGGCAAGGTATATTGCAATTCGTGTATCCAGAAAATGGTTTCCGGAGGCGGTACCACGGCGTCACAACCGGCTACCTCTTTGCTCATGGGTAACACATCCGGCATGGGAAGCCAGGCTTCCGTGCCACGGGAACTCGGCGATTGGAACTGGGGCGGCTTCCTGCTTACCTGGATCTGGGGCATTGGCAACAACGTATGGTGGTCTTTCCTTGTATTCATCCCTTACCTCGGATTTATGGTTATGCCCTGGGTGCTGGCCTTCAAGGGCAACCAGTGGGCCTGGCAAAGCCGCCACTGGGATAGTGTAGAACATTTCAAGCGTGCGCAGCATACTTGGGCTATGTGGGGATTGGGCATAACCATCGCTGTAACCCTTCTGCTGACAATCATTCTTCTCCTCGGCTTCGGGCTCTTCGTCTGGGGCATGCAGCAGTCCGGCGTCCAGCCATTTTAGTGAAAGCTTTCTGGATTTAAATGAGGGAGAATAAGAAGATGAAGTGCGCTATACATACCGATCGTGAAGCAATAGGCGGCTGCTGCAGTTGTGGCAGGTACGTCTGCCCTGAGTGCAAGGTTACTATCGACGGTCAAATCTTCTGTAACCAGTGCCTGGATGCAAAGCTAAAAGGGGGCGCCTGGCCCGGCCCCGCTCCTTCCGCTGCTTCCTGCGCCTCAGGCCTGGGCGCCCTTTCCCAGATACCGCCTGAGATACGCGGATGGAATTGGGGCGGCTTCCTGCTCACCTGGATCTGGGGTATCGGCAACAACGTCTGGATCTCTTTCATAGCCCTGTGCGGCATAGTGCCGTACGTCGGCTGGATAGTCAGTCTGACGATGTCCATAATCCTGGGCGTGCGCGGCAACGAGTGGGCCTGGCAGAACAAGCGCTGGGACAGCATCGAGCACTTCAAAAAGACACAGCGTACCTGGATGTGGTGGGGCGTCGGCATGCTTCTTCTTCAAATAGCTCTTATAGCAGCGGTGACCGTGCTCATCATATCGCTGATCATGATCGCCGCCACCGCGGGTATAGACAGCAACTTCGACTGGGACAATATTTTCCCTTACCGATATTAGTGACCATTACATTTGGACATTGCCGATGAACGAACTGCTGATTTACGGACTGGTCTTTGCCGGTGGGCTTGCCATCGGAGTGGCGGTCACAATTATTATTACGCGTGTCTATAAGCCGTACTATAAGCAGGATATGCTGACCATCAGCGGCGAGCTACAGAAGAACCTGGCCGCATTCACCGACGTTGCAACACAAACAGCCGTAGATCACCTGGTCAAAATGTCGGGACAGATGGTGAACGCCCAATCACAGCTCGGCGAGCAGAATCTCGAAGGCAAGAAGGCTCTTATAGACCAATCAATCAAGGAAGTGCGCGACAACCTCAAGAGCGTGGAAACGCTCATGAGCGGGCTGGAAAAGGACCGGGCCAAGGCCTATGGCGAGCTTCTCTCCCAGCTCAAGACTGCTTCTGAGCAGACGATCAAGCTGTCGGAGACCACCGGCAAGCTCCAGGCAGCCCTCGGCAACACAAGGGTCCGGGGGCAGTGGGGTGAACGCATGGCCGACGACATCCTGGCCAGTATCGGTTTCGTAGAAGATATCAACTACCGCAAGCAGCAGGTGGACGCGGCCGGCGGCTCCAGGCCCGATTACACTTTCCTCCTGCCCAACCGGCTGGTGCTCAATATGGACGTCAAATTCCCACTGGATAATTACTTAAAGTATATCGATACGGATTCAGAAACAGACAGGGAGGGCTTCAAGACCGCTTTCCTCAGAGACGCGCGGCAACGGATAAAGGAAGTCACTACTCGCGATTATATCAACCCCGAGCAAAATACCGTGGATTACGTGCTCGTGCTGATTCCCAACGAGCAGGTCTACAGGTTCATCAACGAGAACGACCCGGCCCTGCTCGACTACGCCCTCCAATCGAAGGTGGTGCTGTGCTCCCCGGTAACGCTGTACGCGGTGCTGGCATTGATAAACCAGGCCGCCAAGAACTTCAAGATGGAGAAGGGGCTGGCCGAGATCATTACCCAGATCAAGCTGTTCGCTGCGCAATGGCAGAAATTCGTGGAAAGCATGGATAAGATGGGCAAAAAGTTGCAGGATGCTCAAAAGGAATTTGACGCCCTCACCGGCACGCGAAAAAATATGCTGGAACGGCCTTTGCTCAAGATAGACCAGATCAGGCATGAGAGCGACATTAAAGAGCTCGATATCATCGAAGCCGTGCCTTCGCCCTCTGAGCCGCCGCTGCTGGAATAAGCCGTAGAAACGGTCCCTTACCGCCCCTGCCCCAACTCTTTCAGCGCCTGATCTGCCTTTTGTATGATCGCCGGATCGGAGGTCATGCCTTTAGCCTTGCGGAAATCCTCCGCCGCCTTAAGTATCTGCCCTGTCTGAGCGTATGCATTGCCCCGGCTGCAATATACCCTGGGATCTTGCGGATCGAGCTGGATCGACCGGCTGATATCCTCAATAGCCTGGTAGTATTGGCCTTTCATCATGTAGGCGCAGCCACGGTTATGAAATGCCCCGGGGTCTGTATCGTCAATAGCGATGGAGCAAGAAAAATCGTTGATGGCGCGGTCGAATTCTTTCTTGTAATAATAAACGCTGCCCCGGTTGTAGAAAGCTGCGGCCAGATTGGGGTCCAATTCTATGGCGCGGTTGAGGTCTGCCAGCGCCAGATCGAGGTCTCCTTTCTTGTAGAAAGCGCCTCCCCGCAGCAGGTACACAATTGCCGTGGTCGGGTCGAACTGGATGGCCTTGGTCAGCTCGTCGATGGCAAGAGAGTAATGGCCGTCCTTGAGCAATGTGAAACTCTTTTCCTGGTGGGCCTCCGCCTTTGCCTTGTGGTCGGCAGGCACCTGGGGAGGCGGGCCCGGAGCGGGAGCAGACGGCTCCGCGATCGGGTACGATTCAGGTTGGGATCGATGTTCCTCCAGCATTGGTTGCTTCTCAGGCGCCCTATCAGGGGTGGTGCCGGGCTGTCCGATATGAACCGGCTGCTCGATATTATCGGGTGGCGCAGCGGTCACAGCAGGCGGTTGTGAATACAGCGGCGCCGGCGCACTCCAGTCGACCTGCGTGCCGCAACTTCCGCAATAGGTGGCGCCCGGCTCAAGGGCAGAGCCGCATTGAACACACGAATAAAGGAATATCAGGTCGCAGAAACCACAGAAACGCTGCCCCAGGAAGGCCGGGTTATTGCATCGCGGACAGAGGAAACTCTGCTGCATATTCGCTTAAAACTACCGTTTATCCGATTATACCCCACGGGAGGATAAAAAGTATATTCCGCGAATTGCCTCATAATAATTGTTACCGAAAATCCAGTCACCCTTTTAGATAGAATTAACAAAAACCTAGTGAATAGACTATGATCAATTCAGGCCACATAGATCATTGGTGATCTAAGCCCATTGCAGTACGTGCACAAAACCGAGAAAACCTTACTATGCAGTGGACTATAACATGGGGTGAGGTCAATTTATTCGTAGCCAAGTTAAATATGAAAGTAATATTGCTGATTTACACAACTAAGTACTAGTTTACCAGGGAGAAGTCATATCATCTCCACTAACTTTTAAGTGCCGCGTACAGCCGTTGCCCGACGATTTCTTGCTCTCCATGCAACATGTTCACAGATGAGAAAAGTAACATACTAAAATGTGCAAATATGTCTATACCATAGACTCGCGGTTCATCGTCTTTCAGCCTTTGAACTACCTCAAGTGCGCTCCGCCCCAATTTTGCCTCATCCAACCTGATTACAAGATATGGGTGACTACCCGGGAACAGCTCCCTTATTTCAGCCTCTACCCCGGGGATACCCCGGACCTGCTCGGCGATGGGCTCGATCATCTGCCGAAGCTGCTGCA
>CAZKOL010000074.1:0-5994 GCA_964554375.1 uncultured Dehalococcoidales bacterium | reverse complement strand
CTGGTCGATGGCGCGCGGGCTCTCCACCAGGAATGCCCCTGCGGCCAGGCGGCCTCTGTGGGACGAGAGGTCCTTGTACCACTTCAGCGGTTTCAGCGGGCGGCTGCTGTAATCCTTCATAAATCCCTTGCGTACCGCGGTTTTATTATCAATATCAGGCAGACACGACGTCAACGCCCGGCAGTGACACGGTCAGTTAAGCGATCTCCGCCTGTGGGCCTGCCAGTGCTTGAGAAATTCTACTGCTGAAGGAATCAGTGAAACAACGATTATGGCCAGTATGAAGATTGAGAAATTCTCTTTGACGAAAGGCAGGTTGCCAAAGAAATATCCGCACAGTATGCAGACCGCCACCCATAACAGGCCGCCTGTTATGTTGTAGAGCAGGAACCTGGGGTAGTGCATTTTACCCACGCCTGCCACGAAGGGTGTGAAGGTCCTCAGGATCGGTGCGAACCTGGCAAGAACTATAGCCGTGCCGCCGTATTTTTCGAAGAACGCGTGTGTCCGGTCGATGTACTCCCTTTTGATAAACCTGTAGTCCCTGCTGTAGACCTGTTCCCCGATGCGGTTGCCTACAAAATAATTGAAGCTGTCGCCCAGCGCGGCGGCCAGCCACATCAACAGGATCAACACCCACAAATTTAACGCTCCTAAAGACGAAAATCCGCCCACGGCAAAAAGCAGCGAATCCCCGGGCAGGAAGGGCACGACTATCAGGCCGGTCTCGCAGAATATGATGAGGAAAAGTATGCCGTAAACGAGAAGGCCGTACTGTTGTATGAGCGCGCCCAGATATATATCTATATGAAGTGCGACATCCGCGGCTTTGAACATGAACTGCACAGCCGCCGAATCCTCAAAGAAAATAACAGCCACAGCGATTGCGGCCAGCAGAATCAGGGCGGCTATGATACAGGCTAATACCAGCCTGTTGGACAATATCCCGTCAGCTTTACGAATACTAACGTTCCTTATTCACGATTAATAAAACGGGCCCCCCCTGTAATACCAGGGATAATACGGATAATAGTAAGGCGTTACGTAGGAGTTGTATCCTTCCCTCAAGCCCTTGTTATAGCCGGCGGTTTCGCCCTGCTGGTAGCCCTCGTCCTTGCCCTTGGCATATCCCTCGTCATACCCGGCCTTGTTGCCTCTGTCGTATCCGGATTTATCGCCGGCCTGGAAACCTAGGTCATATCCGATCTTCTGGCCGTTCTCATAGCCCCTGGTGAAACCGGCTTTATCGCCGTCGGCCTTGCCGCTGTCGTAGCCTGATTGAAATCCGCTGCCGTTACCCCACAGGTACCCGCCGAGCAAAGCGGCGGCCAGGACAATGACAATGACTGTAATGGTGAGGCCAAGCACCCATCCGCCAAGGGTCAGCGCAAATTTCCCTGACATGGCACACCTCCTTTTCTTCAGTTGCTGCTCAGGTTTTCAAGACCTCTAAGGCTATTATATTGATCAACCTGCAATTAGATTGTACAACCTTTGCTGTGGACTGTGCATTCCCAACGTGATAATCTAATGATAAAGTTAAGAAGATGGGGGTGTTACATGTTAAAGGCCGGCAAAATATTACTAATCATAGCTGGTTTCCTGCTCATCCTGGATGCCTTCCTTATGGCTGCCCGAATACCCAACCCATTGTTCGGCTGGCCGCTGCCCTGCCCGGTGACACTTGTGGCGCTTGGATTGGGGATATTGCTGACAGTGTTCGGCAGCCAATCCTGCAGTAAGAAGTAAACTGCTCGTGGTTTAAAGTTGTGACAAAGAAAGGAAGGATAGCCATACTTACTGGTGGCGGCGACTGCCCGGGTATAAATGCCGTTATCAGGGCGGTGGCCAAGAAGGCCATTCTGGGATTGGGGCTGGAAGTGGTGGGTATCCTGGATGGTTTTGAAGGGCTGCTGCACAACCGGCACCGCATCCTCCATTTCGACGACGTGTCAGGCATCATCGATCTGGGGGGCACTATACTTGGCGCTTCCAATAAGGCCAATCCATACAGGTGCCCCATGAAAAAAGAGGGGCCGCTGGAATTCGAGGACTTATCACGCACCGCGATCGACCATTTCGAGCGCCTGGAGGCAGACTGCCTGGTGTGCATCGGCGGAGACGGCACCCTGAATATCGCGCACAGGTTTTTTAAAGATGGTGTACCTATAATAGGAGTTCCTAAAACGATCGATAATGACATCAGGGGGACCGATATCACGTTTGGCTTCGATACTGCGGTGTATATAGCCACGGAAGGACTGGACCGGGTGCGCACCACAGCCCAGTCGCACCACCGTGTGATGATAGTGGAGGTCATGGGGCGTAATGCGGGCTGGATCGCCCTGCACGCTGGAGTCGCCAGCGGAGCTGACGTTGTGCTGATTCCCGAGATACCCTATGACCTGGATATCGTCGTGGAGAAAGTGAACGATAGAAACAGGCGGGGGAAGAGGTTTACCATCGTCGTAGTATCGGAGGGCGCCCAGCCCAGGGGTGGGGGCAAAGTTGTGCAGAGGGTTGTGGAAGAAAGCACAGACCCGGTACGATTGGGTGGTATAGGCTTCTTACTGGGATCGCAAATAGAATCTGAAACCGGCGTTGAGACCCGTACCGTCGTGATGGGACACCTGCAGAGGGGTGGTGTACCCACCCCATTCGACAGGGTGCTGGCCACCAGGCTGGGTACAAGGGCCGTTGATATGATGCTGGATCGGTCATACGGGTATATGGTGGGAGTGAGGGGCAATGACCTTGTGGATGTGCCTCTGCAGGAGGTTGCGCGTGGCCAGAGGCGCGTCCCGCCCGATGATCCACTGATAGGATCAGCCAGGTCGGTAGGCACATGTTTTGGGGACATCAGGGATGTTATGCAGGAGGACTGACGGGTCGAACCCGGGCACGGAACATTATCAGGCGCAGGATATCTTGTAGTTGTTGCAACCGTTTGAGCGCACGTAATACATGCACTTGTCGGCGCAGTTTATCAGTGTATCGATATCTCTTCCGTCCTCGGGAAACACAGCTGTACCGATGCTGATGGTGACCAGTATTTTATGGCCGTTTACCAGGAAGTGGTGCCTGAAGGCTTCCACGATCTTATGGCTGACCTTCTCTACGCTGCCGATGTCATCGACTTCAGGTATCACGATGGCGAACTCGTCGCCGCCTGCACGCGCCACGGTATCGCTCTTGCGCAGCAGCCCGGTCATGCGTTCGGCTGCCGCCTTCAGCAGGTTATCACCCACCGCGTTGCCCATGGTCTCGTTGACAGTGTTGAAACTATCCAGGTCGAGCGACATTATAGCCGCTCTCTTTTTCTTGCGCTGAGCATGCAATATCGCGATATGCGCGCGGTCGCGGAAGAGCGTCCTGTTGGGAAGGCCGGTCATTGTGTCATGCGTGGCCACAAGATGCAGTTCCTGCTCCAGCCTCTTTCGCTCCGACCTGTCGTGGATATTGCAGTGTACCACGCGGCTGTCGTTAATCGTACATACGTTGGATTCTAGCTCCACGTCGAGCCGCTTTCCGTTCTTCGTCTCCAGCGGGAAATCTTCGTAGCGCAGGTGGTCCCGCTGCCTCAACTCGTTAGACGCAGCCCTGCTTTTCTCGGTATCGATGAAAGCATCGATGTCCCAGAGGTTTTTGCCCAGCAGCTCTTCGTGTGAATAGCCCAGCATTTTTAACAGGTGCGGGTTGGCGCTTTGAACTTGGCCCGTGTCTGCATCCAGTATCACAATTCCATGCCGGGCACTCTCAAATAGCTGCCTGTATTGACGCTCGGAGCACCTCAACTCCTTCTCAATGACTTTGAATTCACTTTCGAGCGCTTTCAGGAGCCGGACCTGCTCACGCAGTTGTTCCAATTCATCGACGAGTTGTTTTTTGGTTTTACCCTCTTCTTCCCGCATAAATACCTCCGTATCTGCTTAAAAGCTGGTCCGCTGCATTGTATTTCGGTTGGATTTACCCCGGGCGCCCTGTGATTTCAATGTAGTATTTATTAGGTTCTTTGTCAATGTTTGGTGTATAATATGCTCATAGTTCAAGTTTAGGTTATTACAAGCTTATTATAATCCTTCCGAATTATCACAAGCCTTGGATGGCCCAAACCCCGGCTAAATTTACTAACTTAAGAGGTCATTCATTGAGTTTCGAAAACTTCAATCTTCATCCTAGCGTCATGGATGGTGTGCGGGCGCAGGGTTACACTGAGCCCACTCCAATTCAGATGCAGGCCATCCCACCCATTATGCAGGGGCGCGATATCATAGGGCTGGCTCAGACCGGTACGGGCAAGACGGCAGCATTCGTGCTGCCGGTTCTGGACCGTCTGCTGAAGCTGCCGCACGGACGCATAGGCGCCGCGGTCATCTCGCCGACCCGCGAGCTGGCCGAGCAAACCTGCGAGGCGGTCGATGCGCTGGGACAGGCTACCGGCCTGAGGAGCATCTCCATTTACGGCGGCGTAGGCATGGATCAGCAGATCCGCAGGCTGCGTAGCGGCGTGGATATCATCGTCGCCTGCCCGGGCCGCCTGCTCGATCACATCTGGAAGAGCACTATAGACCTGTCCTTTCTTGAGATGCTGGTTATCGACGAGGCCGACCGCATGTTCGATATGGGTTTCCTGCCCGACATCAGGAGTATATTAAGGTGCCTTGTCAGGCCTCGCCAGACGATGCTTTTCTCCGCCACCATGCCGCCTGATATACGCAGGCTGGTACAGGAGGCTTTGCGTATCCCCGTTACGGTGCAGATCGGGCATTCCGCGCCGGTGGATTCTGTATCCCATAGCATCTATCCCGTGAAACAGCACCTCAAGATAAAGCTGCTGACGGCGGTGCTGCGCAGCTTCGAAACCGATTCGGTGCTGGTCTTCACACGCACCAAGCACCGCGCCGACCGCGTGGCTCTGCAGCTGAAAAGGTCGGGCTTCAGAGCTACGGCTTTGCACGGCGACCTGGCGCAGAACAGGCGCCAGGCGGCGCTGGATGATTTCCGCGCCGGTTCGGTTAAAATATTAGTAGCCACGGATATCGCGGCCCGCGGGATAGACGTCCTGAGCATCTCGCACGTTATCAACGTCGATATGCCGGAGAGCGTAGATGCCTATACACACCGCATCGGACGCACGGGCCGCATCGATCAGAAAGGCGATGCGCTGACATTTGTGACAGCAGCCGATGCCGCACTGGTGAAAGAGATTGAGCAGGTGCTCAAAGCGCCGTTGGAACGACGTAAGTTGCAGGGGTTCGATTATAATGCCCCGGCTCCCGAGATATCCGAAGAGGGGCGCCGCCCGGGTGGGCGCAGCAGACCCCCGGCGCAGCGGACTGCAGGCGCACGTAGAAGATAGTCTTTATTTCTTGCGCCTGCCCACAATGCCGTAGAGCATGATATCCAGAACGGCCGCGTAGATGCGCCCCACCGACATGCCGTGCGACAGCACCAGCGGGCTTTCAGCAATGTAAAGCGTCGCCTCTGAAAGTATCGTCTGCACCAGGTTCCAGTCTGTCTCTGAAGGCGTGATCAAACCTTCCCGCCTGGCTGCGTTGAAGACACGCCTGTATATCTCGCGGATCGAAGCCAGGCGCGCGATCTGGTATTCGGCGAAGATCTCAGGGTAAAGCTGTTTGAGCTCGATAACACGGGTGGAGAGGTCTCCCTTGGGCAGCAGACCCACGGCCTCCTTGATCAGTGCGGCGGATCTCTCCGTATCATAGTCCTTGTGCTTATCGAGGCTGGCCAGCGCCTCGTTGATCACGGCCACCATGTGCATCATGCTGGCCCTCACGAGGTGCCTCTTGTCTTTAAAGTAGCGGTACACAGTGGCGCGAGTCAGCCCGCAGCGCGCCGCCACATCCTCGATGGTGGTTTTTTTTATGCCGTGGGCAAGGAAGACGTGCAGGGCAGCCTCGATGATCTTTTCTTCAGTCTGGTTGTATTCAGACATGATATGATATTAACATACCTTGTAACATTTGACTAATG
>CAZKOL010000073.1:0-6004 GCA_964554375.1 uncultured Dehalococcoidales bacterium | reverse complement strand
CTGGCCTCACCCGGGAGGACGGCCCTTTTCATCGACCACGCCAGCCCCAGCCCCAACCGCCAGCTTTCCAACGACCATATATTTATCAGGGAGTTCGCGGCCGAGACCGGCTGCCTGCTCTTCGATGCCGGCAGCGGCGTTTGCCACCAGATCGTGGCCGAGCGGCTGGCCAGGCCCGGCGACGTCATAGTCGGGGCCGATTCCCACACCGTGACCGCCGGCGCGCTGGGCGCCTTCGCCACCGGGATGGGATCGAGCGACGTGGCAGTGGCCATGTCGCTGGGCAAGACATGGTTCAGAGTGCCTGAGACGATCGGTATCGAGATAACGGGAGGCTTCTCCAAAGGCGTGGGCGCCAAGGACCTTGTACTTTATCTGATCGGCATGATCGGGGCCGACGGCGCCACCTACAAGGCGCTGGAGTTTACGGGCAGCGCGGTGGACGATATGCCCGTCTGGCAGAGGCTGACGGTCTCAAACATGGCCGTCGAGGCCGGCGCCAAGGTCGGCCTCTTCCGCTCCGACCATGTCACCGAGAAATTCTTAAAGAGTCAGGGAAGGGGACAGGAATACACCCCCATAGCCGCAGACACCGATGCGGTTTACGAGCGTATGATCAAGGTGAATGCAGATCAACTGGAGCCGATGGTCTCCATGCCCCACGCGGTGGACAACACCGCAACGGCCAGGTCGCTGGCCGGCATCCGCGTGGACCAGGTCTTCATCGGCACGTGCACCAACGGGCGGCTGGAGGACATGGCGGAAGCCGCCTCCATATTGAAAAATAAGAAGGTTCGCGCCGGGGTCAGGCTGATCGTCTGCCCCGCTTCCAGAAAGATATACACGGAGGCCATCAACGCAGGCCATATCCAGGCTATTATCGAGGCAGGGGGCATCATACTGCCGCCCGGTTGTGCGGGATGCCTGGGATTGCACCAGGGTGTGCTGGGTGACAGGGAGGTATGCCTGTCCACCGCCAACCGCAACTTTAAGGGACGCATGGGCAATCCCGAGGGGCTGATTTACCTGGCAAGCACGGCTACAGCCGCGGCGTCGGCCCTGACGGGTAATATAACCGATCCCCGGGAGGCGCTGTAATGGCGCTGACCATCCTCAAAGGAAGGGCCTTTAAGTTCGGTGACGGCATATCCACCGACCTGATCATACCGGGTAAGTATGCGCACCTTCGCAGCAACCTGCCTGAGCTGGCCAAGCACGCCATGGAAGACGCCAACCCAGAGTTCGTCCGGCTTGTCCGACCCGGCGATTTCATCGTGGCCGGGTCCAACTTCGGCCTCGGCTCCAGCCGGGAACATGCACCGCTGGTGATAAAGATGGCGGGCGTGAGCGCTATACTCGCCAAGTCTTTCGCGCGTATCTTTTTCAGGAACGCCATCAACCAGGGCGTGCCCGCCCTGATCTGTCAGACCGGCGGCATCGCCGAGGGCGACAACCTCGAGATCAGCCTGGACGAAGGCCTGATCCGCAATATCACCCGGAATGAGAGCTACAGTTTCACCAGGATACCTCCCACCATGTTGAACATATTGAACGAGGGAGGGCTTATCCCCTACATCAACAGGCACGGCGACTTGAAGCTTTGAAAAACAGGCTAACTTGAGAGGTTATGTAAAATGACTTACCGCGTCACACTGATTCCCGGCGACGGCATCGGGCCCGAGATAACCCGGGCCACCACCCGCGTACTGGAGGCTACCGGCATCGCCTTCGATTGGGAAGTCCATACCGTGGGCGAATCCGCCATCGAGAAGTACGGGACACCGCTGCCCGATATAACCCTTCAGTCAATAAGGAGGAACAAGGTCGCCCTCAAGGGGCCGGTCACCACGCCCATCGGCAAGGGATTCCGCAGCGTGAACGTGGCGTTGCGCAAACAGCTCGACCTTTACGCCTGCCTGCGGCCCTGCAAAAGCTACCCCGGAGTGGTAACCACACCGTACCGCAATGTGGACCTGGTAATAGTCAGGGAGAACACGGAGGACCTATATATCGGGATCGAGTTCGCCAGGGGCACGCCTGAGGCCGCAAAGCTATACGATTTGATAATGCAGAACTTCAAGGGCAGCCTGGATAAAAATTCGGGGTTCAGCGTAAAGGCCATCTCAGAGCAGGGGTCCCGCCGTATCGTAAAATATGCCTTCGATTACGCCCGCAAGTACGGACGCAAAAAAGTCTCGGCCGTAACCAAGGCCAATATCCTCAAGTACACCGATGGTTTATTCCTGTCAACCGCAAGGGAAGTGGCCAAAGCGTATCCCGAGATTGAATACGAAGAGATCCTGGTTGATGCCCTGTGCATGCAACTGGTGAGGAACCCGCATCGTTTCGATACTCTGGTACTGCCCAACCTTTACGGTGACATTATCTCGGACCTATGCGCGGGACTGGTGGGTGGACTGGGGCTGGCCCCCGGCGCCAATATCGGCGAGGGCCTGGCCATATTCGAGCCCACGCATGGCAGCGCCCCCAAATACACGGGGCTGAACAAGGTCAGCCCCATGGCACAGATGCTCTCGGCCGTGCTGATGCTGAGATATCTCGAAGAACAATCGGCGGCCGACAGGATGGAGGCAGCCATCAGCGCCGTTATCTCAGAAGGGAAGACCGTTACCTATGACATGCGCAGGGATCGCAACGAGCCCAGCGCCGGCACATCCCAGGTCACTGATGCAATAATAGAAAAGCTCAAAATGTAATATAATCAGCGCGGAGATATTCAGCCCGGACCCCGGCCAAGCAGTGTTATGCGAAGAATCCATTGCCGCACCATAACCAGGACCGTCGCATCACTTTTTCAGGATGCCTGTATTCACTTGCCCTCCGACGTAGTCACATCGTTGCAGCGCGCCGGGAGGGTGGAGAAGTCGCCCCTGGGGAAGCAGACTATTCAGACCATCCTGGAAAATATCGCACTGGCTGGAGAATACAGGTTGCCCGTGTGCCAGGACACTGGTACGGCGGTGATTTTCCTGGAGATCGGCCAGGATGTCCATATAACCGGGGGTGACCTGGCCGCTGCGGTCAACGAAGGGGTTAGAAAGGGATACGACAGGGGGTACCTGCGCAAGTCGATGGTGCACCGGCCATTTTCTGCCAGGGAGAATACTGGAGACAACACACCGGCTGTAATACATACCGAGATCGTGCCCGGCAGCAACCTGAGAGTATGTGTACTGCCCAAGGGCGGCGGCGCTGAAAATTGCTCCAGGCTCACGGTGTTGCCCCCTTCACATGGCTATCAAGGCATTATCGAGTACGCGGTCAACCTGGTTGACGAATGCGGCGGCAACGCCTGCCCGCCGCTGATAATAGGGATGGGGATAGGGGGCACGACAGAGAAGACCATGCTGCTGGCCAAGAGATCACTGCTGCGTAAAACCGGGGCACACAACGTTGATCCCGAGGTGAAAAGGCTGGAAAAAGAGATCCTCTCCAAGGTGAACAAGCTGGGCATCGGCCCGATGGGATACGGGGGCAGCGTCACTGCCCTGGCCGTGCATATTGAGGTATTCCCGGCCCATATAGCCAGCCTGCCTGTTGCAGTTAATATCCAGTGCTGGTGCTCACGGCACAGCGAAGTGGTGCTCTGATATGAAAGTAAAACGTATAACCCTGCCGATCTCAGACAGGGACATCAGCACGCTGAGGTGTGGAGATAGCGTGCTACTGACGGGCAGCATGCTGACCGCCCGCGATGCGTCGCATAAAAGGATTGCCGAACTGCTTGCCGGAAGGGGAGACCTGCCCTTCAAACTGGACGGCCAGACCATTTATTACACGGGGCCGACGCCGGCCAGGCCGGGGCATATAGTAGGTTCGGCGGGACCTACAACCAGCATCCGGATGGACAAATATACTCCCGTCCTGCTCGAGCAGGGATTAAAGCTCATGATAGGTAAGGGCAAAAGGTCGGCCGAGGTCCGGAAAAAGATGCTGAAGCACGGGGCCGTGTACCTGGCAGCCGTAGGAGGCGCTGGCGCACTGCTTTCACGCGCTATCAAAAGGATCGACCCTGTCGCCTTCAGTGAGATGGGAGCAGAGGCAGTATACCGTCTGGAAGTCGAGGACTTCCCTGCCGTGGTGATAAACGATATCTACGGCGGGGATCTTTATGAAAGCGGCCAAGCCGCTCACAGAAAAAAGTAACCAGTCACGGCGCCGTAGACAGATATTTGAGCAGGCCGGCAACGCTCTTGGCATCGCATATCTCGCCGCTGTCGATCATACCGGCTATCTTGATCGCAGGAACCCTGACAACCTCTATCTCGTCTGTGTCCTCGGCCACCATACGGCTCTCCATTAGATCAGTTGCCAGAAACAAATGAATGTATTCCGTGCAATACCCGGGAGCCGCATAAAACCCCCCCAGCCTGACTACCTTCTCAGGCAGATAACCTATCTCCTCCTGCAGCTCGCGCCTGACGCATTCGTCCGGGCTCTCGCCGTCCTCCATGACGCCGGCAGGTATCTCCAGCAGGTCTTTCCCTGTAGGCACCCTAAACTGCCGCACCATGATGACGTTGCCACGGTTATCCGGCACGACCGCCGCGATGCAATCCCTGTGCTCCACGATCTCCCTGATAACCGTTTCACCCTTGCTTTTCTCAACCGTGGCTATATTCAGTTTGACCGCCCGGCCCTCGAAAACCGTCCTGGACGATAGTAACTTCTCCCTGCTCATCATCCCACCGGCACATTCAGCACAAGCGCCACTTCGTCGCAGTCCGGAAACTTGGGACAATTGTAGCACTCGGCCCAGATTTTGCGAGGCAATTCCGCCTTTTCAACCAGCGTGAAGCCCTGTTTCTGAAAAAAACCGGGCTTATAGGTCAGGCAGAATATGCGGGGTATTCCCAGTGATTTGGATTCGCTGACACAGGCGCTGACAAGCGCCGCGCCCATACCGCTCTTATGTTTGCTCTCGTGGACTGCCAGGGCCTTCACCTCGGCCAGGTCGGCCCAGCTGATATGCAGCGCCGCACAGGCCGCAACCACGCCACCACCATCTCTTATAACGAAATAATCTCGCAAATTCTCATATATCTCGCTGAGCGCACGGGGCAGCATCTCTCCCTTTCCGGCAAATTTATTGATCAGTTCGTGCATTTTTTTTACATCATTGATTGTCGCTTTCTCTACTTTCATATCGATTTTCCTTTAAGCTTGGACACAAGTGTCTTATAAAAACCGTCCTTTGGCCTCAAACGCAAAAATCTTGAAGTCTGCTTCGCCATACATACTTCAACTACGTCGCCGCTTTTCAACTTCTCCTCAACCTGCCCGTCCATGCTGAGCATGGCCTCGTGATTGGTGAAGGCCTTGAGCGCTATTGTTGCGGAGGGCGCCAGCACCAGCGCTTTATCCATGCTTAAATGAGGGCAGACCGCCTTCATCAGTATATCACGCGATTCCGGATACAGGATGGGGCCGTTAGCAGCCATTGAGTAGCCGGTGCTGCCGGTGGCAGTGGCTATTATGACGGCATCGGCCCGGTAAGTGGTAAATATCTCGTCGTCGATGGCCACTTCAATATTTACCAGGCGCAAGAACCTGCCCCGACCGATCACAACATCGTTAAGCGCATGGTATGTATTCCCGGAAGACCTGACAACGGCCTGCAGGACCGCCCTCTGCTCTATCCAGCCCGCGCCACCGATGATCTCAACCAGTTTTTCGCGGGCGTCCTCAGCCTCCAGCTCGGTCATGAAGCCCAGGTTTCCGAAATTTATGCCAACGATGGGTATTGCCAGCGGGAAGATGATGCGCGCAGCGCGCAATATGGTGCCGTCTCCACCCACGCTGACGACAAGGTCGCAGCCCTCCAGTGAGCCCCTGGCTTCTCCCTCGTCCCAGGACGAGTGAACCCAGCACCGGATACCCCTTCCCTGCAGGAACGCCTCGATTTCGTGAGCGAATCGCTCCGATTTCTCCACCTTGGGATGATATAAAATACCTATCCTTTTCACAGTGCAGCAGACTATCA
>CAZKOL010000072.1:2636-6027 GCA_964554375.1 uncultured Dehalococcoidales bacterium | reverse complement strand
CAGTAAACTAAATATCAACGGAGGTTAACAACAGTGGTACAGCAAATTAAAGCGGACAAGGATTACACCCTTGTAACGCAGATCATGCAGGTTGCAGATATATTCGTGAAGGTGAGGGAGAGGGAACTGCTCCCGCAGAACCTGTCGGCAACCTCGGCAGCAATCCTCTTTCTGGTAGATGCAATGGGCAAGGACGTCACCCCTGCCAGGATCTCCCGCATGCTGCTACGCGAGCCGCATTCCATATCAGGCATCCTGATGCGCATGGAAAAACAGGGACTGATCAAGCGCACCAAGAATATGGAGCGAAAAAACCTTATACGCATCACCCTGACCGCTAAGGGGGAGAACGCCCTGAAGCAGTCTATGAAAAAGGAAGGAACCAAGCATGTCCTCTCAAGGCTGACTGCAGAGCAGCAGAGACAGCTTAAGTCAACTTTAACAGCGCTCAAAGAGGCGGGCATGAAGGAACTACACCTCAACCCCAAGGCACTCCCCTGGCCTTAATTCCCGATGATTGATGTTGCAGGCACCCGTGCCGACAATAAGACGGCCGGGTGCCTTGTCAATCCGCCGGTATTCTGTGATAGCGCCACGCTGCTATTTCTGTATGACTTTTCCTTTATCATCTTGGGGCTATTTGCTATAATTAGCCCACTATTCAAAAAGGTAATCTATGAAAGCACGATGGTGGCAAGGTAGCCTTCTCTACCTACTTATCCTGGTGGCGCTGCTCGCCCTGGCATTCAGCTTCTTTCCAGTCAATAAGGGACCTAAAGAAGTCGATTTCTATACATTTATCGACAACGCCAAGAACGGCCAGGTCAAGACCGTCCAGCAGGACGGTAATAGCATTATTGGACTTAAAGACGATAAGCCCGTGGTCAAAGCTGCATACGTAGGCAGCACCAAGGAGCTGATGGACAGTCTCAAAGAGGCCGGTGTCAAGCTGGGAGAGGACGGGATCAAGTTCGAGGTGAAGACAGGCGGCTTCGATTGGGGCAGTATCATGCTGAGCTTCCTGCCACTGGTCCTTTTCGGAGCGCTGCTGTTCTTCCTCTTCCGTTCAGCACGCGGCGCCAACACACAGGCCTTCAATTTCGGCAAGAGCCGGGCCCGGCTGTCGTCGGGCGATAAGCCGACCGTCACATTTGCCGACGTGGCGGGTATAGATGAATCCAAAGGTGAACTGCAGGAAGTCGTGGAGTTCCTCAAGTCGCCGCAGAAATTTCTGGCGCTGGGCGCCCGCATCCCGCGGGGCCTGCTGCTGGTAGGCCCGCCCGGCTGCGGCAAAACGCTGGTTGCCAAGGCCACGGCCGGCGAGGCCGGTGTGCCCTTTTTCTCCATCAGCGGCAGTGAATTCGTCGAGATGTTTGTGGGCGTGGGCGCCTCGCGTGTGCGTGACCTCTTCGACCAGGCCAAGCGCAATTCACCCTGTATCGTCTTCGTGGACGAGATCGATGCCGTGGGCCGTCACAGGGGAGCAGGCCTGGGCGGCGGCCACGATGAGCGCGAGCAAACGTTAAACCAGATACTGGTAGAGATGGACGGTTTCGACAGCAACACCGGCGTTATTGTGCTGGCCGCCACCAACCGGCCGGATATACTCGATCCCGCCCTGCTCAGGCCGGGCAGGTTCGACCGCCATATTGTCATAGACCAGCCGGATATCAATGGCCGTAAGGCCATACTGGCGGTCCATGCCAAGGGCAAGCCGCTGGCACAGGAAGCCAACCTCGAAGTGATTGCCCGGCAGACCCCGGGCTTCAGCGGCGCCGACCTGGCCAACCTGATCAACGAGGCAGCCATCCTGGCAGCGAGGCGAAACCGCAAAGACGTGGGACAGAAAGAGATGGAGGATTCCATCGACCGCGTCATCGCCGGGCCTGAGAAAAAGGGGCGCGTCATAACTAAGAGGGAGAAGGAACTAATAGCCTACCACGAGACCGGGCACGCGCTGGTTGCCAAGATGCTGCCCAACGCCGACCCGGTGCACAAGATATCGATAGTGGCCAGGGGCATGATGGGAGGCTGGACCAGGTTACTTCCAAGCGAGGAGCGCCACCTTGGAACGTACGAGCGATTCAAGGACATGATGATCATCAGCCTGGCAGGGAGGGCGGCCGAACAGGTTGCGCTGGGCGAATTGACCACGGGAGCGCAGGACGACCTTGAGAAGGTAACCATTATAGCCCGCCGCATGATCATGGAATTCGGCATGAGTCAGAGGCTGGGGCCGCGCACTTTCGGCAAGAGGGAAGAGATGGTCTTCCTGGGCAAGGAGATACACGAGCAACAGAACTACAGTGACAAGGTCGCACAGGAAATCGACGAAGAGGCGGAGTCCCTGATCAAGGAGGCCTACTCCAGGGCCGTGGAGATTATAACCGGCAACAAGGACCGCCTGAAGTATATAGCCGAGTACCTTATAGAAAAAGAAACTATAGACGACACCACTTTCAACAAGCTGCTGAAGGACCCGATCCCGGCGCCCGGCCTGGAGGCCGCGCCGGCATCATAATGATCTCTACCTGTTCCTCTCTATAACGAAAGCCACCAGAGCCTTGAGCGACCTGCGCGCATCACAATCCGGCAGATTATTAAGTGAAAGGCTGGCTTTGCGGGAAAATCCCTGTGCGATGGACCTGCATTCATCTATGACGCCGGATTCACGCACTTTCTCCACGGCGCCGGGCACAAGGTCTTTGCGGTGGTCAACTATAATGGCCTTGATTGTGTGGTCCTGCGGGTATTTCTCCGCATAAAGAATGGATGGCAGCGTGGAAGCTGCCTCACTCAGGTCCGAACCCACGGGTTTCCCCAACGCCAACGGGTCGCCCACAAAATCAAGAATATCATCGATAATCTGGAAAGCCAGCCCGAAATTCAGCGCGTAGTCCTTGAGCGCCTGCACCTGTTCCTCCGGGCAGCCGCTTAGCACCGATGCGCATTCTGAAGCCATGACAAAGAGGCAGGCGGTCTTGTCGCCGATCCATTTATAGTAGTTATCCCTGGCTCCGGCCAGGTCAAAGGAGTGGCTGCCCTCCCTGAGCTCGCCACCGGAGATAGTCATGAGTGTCTCGGTGAAACGCCTTATGACCCTGAGATTCTCGGTGGTCGTGGCCAGGCTGCCTGCCTTGGAAAACAAGTAGTCACCCAGTAAAAGGGCGCAGTTCTGTCCCCAGGTGCGGTACACGGCCGGCTTGCCGTGGCGCATATCCGCGTTATCGATGATGTCGTCGTGTACCAGGGTGCCGATATGAAGCACCTCCACGGCGGTAGCCATGGGGACAAGCACTTCAAGATCGTATTTGTAAAACTTGGCGCAAAGCAATGTAAGCGCCGGCCTCACCCTTTTGCCGACCCTGAGCAGTGCGTACTCCAGTAACTG
>CAZKOL010000072.1:0-2536 GCA_964554375.1 uncultured Dehalococcoidales bacterium | reverse complement strand
GTAAATGGCAGGAATGGGCACAGTATGGTTTTCAAGGCCGATATAGCGGCAAGAGCCGTGTATACCGATCTCCCGGCCGCCTGGCGATCCTGCTTGATCATCTTCCAGGGCGCGGTGTCGTCCAGGAAGCGGTTGACATCCTGCGCCAGGGCCATGGCCGCTTTGAGCCCCTCCTTGAAATGGCAGCGGTCAAGCTGGCTGCCGACCTGGTCCAGCGTATTGCGGGCCCTCTGCAGCAGGGCGTTGCCGGCCTCATCCATGACGCCGGGATCTGGCACAGAAGCATTGAAGTTGCGATAGTTGAAAGACAGCACGCGGTGCACCAGGTTGCCGTAGGTCGCCACCAGTTCGTCGTTGTTCTTGCGCAGGAACTCGTGCCATGAGAAATCCATGTCGCCCGTCTCCGGCATATTGATGGAGAGGTAATAGCGCAACGGGTCAGGATCATAGCGCTGCAGGAAATCGGGCACCCATACAGCCCAGTTGCGGCTGGTGGACAGCTTCTTTCCCTCGATGGTCAGGAACTCGTTGGCAGGGACATCGTAAGGCAGGCTGAGGCCGCCGTAGCCCATCAGCATGGCCGGCCAGATAATTGTGTGGAACGGTATGTTGTCTTTACCGATAAAATAGTAGGCCCTGTTCCGGCCCGTCCAGAAATGCTTCCACGCGTCGTTATCCCCCTGCAGCGAAGCCCATTCGCGGCTGGCAGACAGATACCCGATAACCGCCTCAAACCAAACATAAATGCGCTTCTTTTCAAACCCGGGCAGGGGCACGGAAACTCCCCACTCGATATCACGGGTTATGGCCCTGTCCTTGAGGCCACCCTCCAGGAATCCCATGGTGAAATTCTGCACGTTCTGGCGCCAGTAGTCCTTTTCCCCCACCCATTTCCTGAGCTGCTCCTCGAAAGCGCTAAGCTTGAGAAAAAAATGTTCCGAGCTTTCAAACCTGGGTGTGGAAGAGCAAATACGGCAGCGCACATCGATCAGGTCACTGGGGTTGAGCGTGCGGCCGCAGTTATCGCACTGGTCACCCCTGGCCGCGTTGAAGTTACAATTGGGGCAGGTGCCCTCAACGTAGCGGTCCGGGAGTGAGCGCTTGCAATTTGGGCAGTATGCCTGCGGCATGGAGCCCTTATAGATATAACCCTTCTCAAGCAGGCTGAGGAAGATGTCGTGCGTAACCGCCGCATGGTTGTCCGTGTCGGTGGTGGTAAAGAGGTCAAACGAGATACCCAGTTTCTGCCAGCTTTCCAGGAATTCATTGTGATACCTGGTGGCCAGCTCTGCAGGGGGAATACCCTCCTGCTCCGCCCGCAGGGTTATGGGCGTTCCGTGCTCATCGCTTCCGGATACCATGAGCACCCTGTTGCCGCGCAGGCGCTGATAACGTGCAAAGATATCGGCGGGTAAATAAGCCCCGGCAACGTGACCGAGGTGCAAGGGGCCGTTGGCATACGGCCAGGCTACAGCAACCAGAATATTCTCAGGCAAGTTACTAATCTCCCGTCGCACTCAATATTATTTGAGGGTTTTTGAAGGGAAGAAAGTGAACACCTTGTCACCCTTTTCTTTTTTATCCATGCCGGCCTTTCGCTTCTCGCAACACACCTTACAGAAACGCAACTCCGCACATTTTTGCGCCGACTTTTTATATTCGATCACGCAGCCGTTATTCTTCTTTCTGAAGGCCTCGCCACCCTTTTTCTTATAGCAGGCAGGGCAGTAGCATTTCTCCGTATCCCCATCGACGATAAAAAGGTACTCGTCGCCGCCCTCTATCCTGTTGCCGCAATCGGAGCAGTCCAGGTCATCGATATAAACAACTTCTTCCTTGAGCTTATCCGAAGGCTTTTCATCGATCACCAGGTATACTTCACCGTGATGTATGGTGGCGCCACATCCCTCGCATTTGGCCGGCCCTATGGAAATTGCACCCCTGCGAAATCTTTCCTGCATATTTAAACTCCCTTTTTAGATTTGTCCCTTGCCTTACGCAAGGATCTCTTTAAATTCCCGGTACCCTGTATCACAATCGTAAATTCGCCGCGCGGTTTCTGAAAATGCTTGGCAGCCATGCTCAACAGCCCTCGGTAAACTTCCTCGTGCAGCTTGGTCATCTCCCGGCATACGGCAATGCTACGGTCGCCCAGCGTTTCCAGCATGGCCGACAGGGAATCACCCACCCTGTGCGGCGACTCGAAACACACGATGGTCCGCGGCTCGGAGCTAACCGATCCCAGCAACCGCCTTTTTTCCCCTTTCTTGCGGGGCAAAAAGCCCAGGTAAATGAACTGGTCGGCGGGCAGGCCGGAAGCAACCACGGCAGTTGTCACCGCCGAAGGGCCTGGCAATACCACGACCTGATATCCTTTCTCGATAGCCCCCTTGATCAGCTCGTAGCCCGGATCGCTGATGCCCGGCGTGCCGGCTTCCGAGATGAGCGCGATGTCCTGTTCCTCCAGCATTTCCAGCAGGACAGGCATCTTATTCTTTTTATTGTGCTCGTAATAGCTGGTCAGCCTGGTCTTAAT
>CAZKOL010000071.1:0-6167 GCA_964554375.1 uncultured Dehalococcoidales bacterium | reverse complement strand
TGAAGAAAAGAGCTTTATACAACGGATCTGCCACAGCAGGCCGATCGATTTTCAGCTGCTCGATAAAGGCGCCCGATTCGCCGCCGTCGAACCACAGGCCGTGGCCTGCGTCACATATATCTATGACTATTTCCCTGCCCGATCCGATGTCGATCTTCCTCATCACCCTGCGGCAGATAGGGCATTTCCTGCTTTTTTCCGACGCCTTCTGTTGAGGCAGTTGCATCAGGCTGTTTACGAGTTCCCGGGTAGCTCCCCTGGTTAAAGTATCCAGTAAAAGCTCCAGTTCACCTCTATCGAACCAGATGCCATGGCAGCGGGAGCAATAGTCGAGCTCGATCTTATCGTACTCGACCGCGGTTGTGGATATCTTACATACCGGGCATTTCATGCGCTTTCATTTTCCTGACTCTTGTTTTGCTACATAAACACGTTGTTGAAGGTTACCACCAGCAGAGCTATGACGATCGCCAGTACAAGCAGGCATCCGGCCAGCAGGCCGAATCCAAAGGCAGTCCACATCTCTTGCACCCTGGTGAACTGCTCAACACCGGCCCATCTCCTGTTCTTCCAGGCCCACCGGCCGCCTTTTATGCCCAGGATGACGGCCATGACTATATTCACTATGGGAAGCAGTGCAAGCAGGGCGATATAAGTCCCGTTGCCCAGTCCCCAGATCCAGGTCAGCAGGAAGGCGCCCCAGTTCCACCTCTTTGCTTCGGACGGCACTGTGGCCCCCTTTGCGTCGCCGGTTGTATCTTTCATAGCTGTACCCTCTTATATTATATGCGGTTTATTGTACCGGCGGGCTTTCCCACCTTTTCCACTGCCAGGAATCCACGTCATCAAGCGGGTAAATGGGACGGGTGATGTTGTTGTATTTGATCTGGAAAACGTCGATATTGGTGGTCCCCGCGCTGACCACGTTGAAGGTCTTGCGGTTGTATTGCAGGAACCTGATGCGGAAGGGGAAGAGGTTCTTGGCCACGACCACATCCGCCTTCATCAGGTCCAGCCCCAGGCTGGTGAAGAAATTGGGGTAGTAAGTCACCGGGGCCTCCTCGGTCAAAATTAGGTGCGTGCCCCTGTTCTTAAGGACGACGGCCCTCCCGCTGGACCTGGCGCCTTCCTTGCCTTCCCCCTTGAAGATAAGCTGTCCTGTGAAGGTATACGGCCTGTTGTAAACTTTTTCCAGCTTACCCCCCACCGAGACCGTGACTTCCTGATTTAAGGGCACGTCCCAGAGCTGCTGTACGGCCTCAGCATCCCTTACAGGAACATAGGAAATCAGGTCGGGACCTTCTTCTGCCAGTGCCTTCAGTATCCAGGTATTCTCTCCGGGGCTGCCCGTCCCCACGGCGTCGGACAGGTCGCAGAACATGGTGGTGCCCAGCAGCCTCTCCAGCCAGCTGTCGCGGGCGGCTTTCACCGCCTCCGAGGGTGATAACAGCCTCTGTGTGATCTTGTATCCGCGTACGGACCAGTCGAGGTCTGCGATCTCGTCGGCCAGCTTGCCTGCAAGCTCACTGTTGTTGTCCGTGACCGCCACCGTGCTCCATCCCAGCTCAGGCTCATCCAGGAATGGATGCACAAGAAAATTGGACACACATAGAACGTCCGGCGATCTCTCCATCTCACTCATGCGGCTGAAAATACGGTCCATGGGGGCCAGGAAATCTATCATTGTGCCGCCGCCACGCAGGAGCCGCAGCTTGTCCACCACCATAGTCGGCCGGACCTCGCCCAGGACGGTCTTAACCAAAATTTTGCCGCTGGTGTACCCCGTATTGAAGAAATCGCGGTGCGGGTTGGTCTTGTATCCCACGATAAACGTGGCCAACGTGGCTTTTTTCTCCGTCATATTGGCGTGCTGGTCATAAGATGTCCCCACCGGCAGTTTATCGCCGAACTCGTCTCTAATAGTCTGCAGGAGGTCTCCCTCGGGATCGATGAGCCCCTCAACCCCCATCGAGCCGTGCAGCGACAGGTAGATGCCGTCCAGCTTGCCGGCAGCGCGCAGCCGGGCCATTATCTCGTCCTTGAAATGGCTGTAAACAGTCGTTTCAATAGGCCCGCCGGATGCCGCTTTGGCCTCCATGATGGGGACCACCTTGATACTGCCCTTGCCGTAATCCTTGACCGCCGCAAGGAAGCCGGCCACCTGGTCCTTCTCCTCCATGCTGGGGGCTATCATGGCATCGCCGTAATAAAGGTCCCGCGCCTGGAAATCCTTGAGCGTGGTTTTAACGGGGGAAAATATATTGGTCTCCTGTTCCAGGTCAACCACGGCGATGGCCTTCTGGGGTGCGCCCGCCTCGGGAAGTGTCTTATCCGGCGCGCTTGCCGGTTGGATGCATCCCGTGAGCAATAAAAAGATCGCCAGGCCAACCAGCCCGGCAGCATTCTTCAGCATTTTCGGATACCTCACTGCCCTAGGGCCATTATAAGTGCGGATTATTACTCAGTCAATTTCCTTTTCGCATAGTGTGGGGAAACAATATACTATAGTTGTAATAGCCGAATTCGAAGAAACCGAATCCTTGACAAAGCTTCTTCTGCCATATATATTTCACCCCGTCCACGCAATTGTTATTCACTTAAACTCCAACGCCGCAAGCTGACTGATTGAATTATGAACGGCAAAGAACGGTTTCTCACGGCTCTGTCCGGTGGCCAGCCGGACAGGGTGCCGGTGTGGGAACTGGCTTTTAATGAAGAGTCCATCATCAAGATCGGGCGGCTCTTCACCGACAACGTCCCGCCCGTGAAACTGGTGCACCAGATGACACTGGACGAGAAGCTGACGCTTCTCGAACTGCTCTACATGATCGCCCGCAAGCTGGAGCTGGACGGGCTGACCTCCATCCACCTGTACGCAAGGGAAGCGGTCGACGAAAAGCACGTAAGGGACGCCTGGGGCAGGGTGCTTTACGTGGATAGGGAGGGCGACGGCATCCCCGTCGAAGGCCCGGTAGCCGGCCCGGGAGACCTCAAGGGGCTGAAGATCACTCACCCGCAGGAGACTGAATTCCTCATGTTGATGCTATCGCGGGAGAAGCTGGGACCGGGTGTTGCCCACGTCTTTCACATGACAGGGCCTTTCCGCGAGAGCTGGGCTATGATGGGGGGCATGCAGAAGCTGTTGTATTTCTATGCCGAGGATCCTTCATTCGTCAAGGACCTGGCGCGCATCTGCACGGACTATATACTGGAGGCGATTGATCGTGCTATCGGGTTGGGTGCGGATGCCATAGCGTTGGTAAGCGACCTGGCGCACAACTATTCAACCATGATGTCGCCGGCGCATTACGAGGAATATCTCTATCCATACCATAAAGAGATCAATGATTTCGTGCATAAGCGCGGCCTGAAGGTGATCAAGCATTCAGACGGCAAGCTGTGGCGCATCATGGACAGGATGGCGGACGCCGGCTTCGACGGCATGCACCCCATCCAGCCGCAGTGCATGGATATCGCAGAAGCCAAAGCCAAATACGGGAAGCGCTTCTGCCTGCTGGGCAATATCGACTGCGAGCAGCTGCTGCCCTTCGGCACTGAGGAAGAGGTGGACGAGGCTGTGAAAAATACCATCTCCGCCGCTGCGCCGGGAGGCGGCTATATCATCAGCTCATCCAATACCATACACCCAGGCTGCAAAGGGGAAAACTACGTGGCTCTGGTAAAGGCGGCCCGCAAATATGGAAAATATCCCATCCCCGGCCCGGCCTGATCAATTTCAGACGCTCGCTGCTTTGTTCGGGTTCAGACCGCCGCATAAATGAGGATACGGGTCATTTGACCCGCCACTTTTGTTTAAGCCGTTTTGCGGCTGAAGAGCCTGTAGTTATTGCGCCCCTCTTCCTTGGCGAGGCACATCGCTGAGTCAGCGTTCTTGGACAGCGTTTCCAGGTCATCGCCGTCGGCGGGATATCAGTTATGTTTGATAATAACAAATCTTCAGGTGAATCACTCAAATTGAAAACGGCCCTCGTTGAATATCTTGAGGCAGGCATCGACCCCGACGGGGTCGTAGAGCTTGCCCCTGTTCTGCTTGATCTCATCGAGGGCTTTATCGATGCCCAGTGAGGGCCGGTAGGGGCGGTGCGAGGCCATGGCCTCCACCACGTCGGCAATGGCCAATATTTTAGCCTCAAGCATGATATCTTGCTCCCTCAGCCCGTGTGGATAGCCGGACCCGTCCAGCCGCTCGTGGTGCTGCAACGCTATCTGCGCAACAGGCCCGCCGAAGTCGATGTTCTTTAAAATATCATAGCTGCCCTGGGCGTGAGTCCTTATGATGGACATTTCAAGGGCGCCCAGCTTGCCGGGCTTGGCCAGTATATCGGAGGGGACATAGATCTTGCCGATATCGTGGATGGCCGCGGTGGTGCGGATTATATTTACTTGTGACTCAGACAAACCCATCTCCTGCGCGATGGCGGCCGCCAGCCGGGCCACCTGTAACTGGTGTCCCGCCGTATAGGGATCCTTCATCTCAACGATGGCGCCCATGGTGACGACGGCGTCGTTCAGCGTCTTGTGCAGCCTGTCCAGGCTATTTTTAAGATCTTGCTCCATCTGCTTGCGCTCTGTGATATCGATCACCATTCCCCGCATACCTACATAGCCGGCGCCTTTAAGAATGGGAGAGGCGTAAATCATGATCGGGAACGTTCTGCCGTCTTTGGTTATGGCCGTATATTCACTGGGAGGGAATTGTTCCCCGCCGATCCTCCGGCTGATGCTTTCTATAGCTTTGCCATGGTCCTCGGGTAGAATGGTCTGTAACACGTTCATGCCCGCCGCGACATCTGCCTCGGTATAGCCGAATGTCTGGTATCCCTGGCTGCTGACAAAGGTGAAATTGCCCTTCTCGTCGGTCTCGAAAATGGTCTGCGGCAGCAGGTTGGCCATGTTCCTGAAGCGCTCCCCGCTCTCCTGCAGTGCCTCCTCCGCAGCCTTGCGCCCGCTGATGTCCATGACGACAAATATGCTGCCGATCGAATTGCCTTTGCCGTCGAGGTAAGGCACGATGTCAGCCTGTATCCAGATTGCTTTCCCGGTTGGCAATATTACCTGAAAAACCCTGCCCACCAGCGGTATTTTTGTGTCCATAACCTCGCGGTTGCGTTTCAAGAAAAGGGCCGCCTGGTCGGGTAAGAAGAAATCGTCGAACGTTTTACCCACCACTTCTTTGGGCGGTATTCCGAGAGCATCGGCGCCCGCTTTGTTGATGCGCATAAAGCGGCCGTCGCGGTCTATATAGGTGATGATTAAGGGCACCGAGTCCAGGATGATGCGGTATTCCTCGCGCTGCCTGCCCAGTGCCTGCTCGGTCATCTTGTGCGCCGTGATGTCGGTCATCAGGGCATTGACACCTACGATCTGATCACCTTCATATATAGGGAGGCTGGAGGAGCGCACCCAGATTATTCTTCCGTCTTTGTCCAGGACGCGGTATTCCCACGGCTCAAGCTGGCCTGAGAGCAAACGGTCGAAGCTCCCGAGAAGGCCCGGCAGGTCATCCGGGTGGATCAGGGGCATAAAGTGCTGCCCGATCAGTTCGGCTACCGTGTACTTGGTGAAGCGCTCAACAGCCGGACTGGCGTAGGTTATACGGCCCTCGTTATCCAGCGTGTACAGCACGTCGTTGATGTTCTCCACCAGGGTACGGTATTTCTCCTTGCTGGCTGTCAGCGATTCCAGCGACTGCTTGCTCTCCGTGATATTGCGCGCTACCAGCACCGAGCCGGTATACCTGCCGTCAATGATGACGGGAGACATGGTGGAGGCGTAGTGCTGCAGGCCGGCCGGTACCTGGAGGCTGTAGTCGAACTGGCAGGCTTCCCCGGCCCTGTTTTTAGCTATGGCAGCCTCGGCCAGCTCATTGAAGTGGGCCGGCATGATGTCGCTGTATTTTTTTCCCATGAAGGTATCGGGACTGGCGTACAGATCCTGCGATGCGCTATGGTAGCTCACGAACCTGCCCTCGTCATCCAGGACGAACACCATCTCGGTCATGGCCGAGAGAATGCTGTTCATCCTTACCTCGGACTGCCGCAGGGAATGTTCGGCCAGCTTGCGCTCGGTGATGTCGTTATAAATGGTCACTATCTCGCCGCTTTGCATCCGGTAAACCCAGTTCTCACGCCATGAGCCGGGGTCGC
>CAZKOL010000070.1:2900-6206 GCA_964554375.1 uncultured Dehalococcoidales bacterium | reverse complement strand
GCGTGCAGGTCAGGGTCGGCAAGCCGCAGGTAGCCTACAAGGAAACGGTCACCATATCAGTTGAAGCAGAGGGCCGTTTTATCCGGCAGACCGGCGGGCATGGCCAGTATGGCCACTGCTGGCTGAAGATCGAGCCGGGCGAGCGCAACAGCGGGTTTAAATTTGTAAACGGTGTGCGCGGCGGGGATATATCACGGCAATATATACCGGCTATCGAGGCTGGTGTGAAGGAAGCGCTGGATACCGGCGGCGTCAGCGGGTACCCGCTGGTAGATATAAAGGTTACCGTATTTGACGGGAGCGAGCACGATGTCGATTCATCGGAAATGGCCTTCAAAATGGCCGGTTCCATAGCTTTGAAGGAGGGTGTTGCCAGGGCAAAGCCGGCAGTGCTGGAACCTATTATGAGGCTCGAGGCGGTGACTCCCTCGTCCTTCATGGGAGACGTGATCGGCGACATCAATTCCAGGCGCGGTCAGATACAGGGAATCGAGACGCACGGTGAGACCTGTGTTATACACTGTTTCGTACCCCTGGCCGAGTCATTCGGTTACGCGACCTCTTTAAGGTCGCTGACCCAGGGCAGGGCCACGTATTCTATGGAGTTCCAGCAGTACAGCGAGGTACCGGCCGGTATTCTCGAGGAAATGTTAGCTAAAGCGAAGGGTAGGTAAATGACCAAGCAGAAGATAAGAATTAAACTGAGGGGATATGACCATCGGCTGGTCGACCAGTCTGCCGGGCAGATAGTTGAAACCGCAATAAAATCAGGCGCCGAGGTGATTGGTCCCGTGCCTCTGCCGACGAGGATTGAGAAGTTTTGCGTGATCAGGTCAGGTTTTATTGATAAGGATTCCCGTGAGCAGTTCGAGATGCGAACTCACAAGAGGCTGATCGATATAGTCGGCCCGACAACCAAGACCATCGATGCGCTCACCCAGCTTCAATTGCCATCAGGCGTAGAGATCGATATTAGATTGTAGGATTAAGAAAAATGGCTGGCATACTCGGAAAAAAAATCGGAATGACGCAATTGTACAGGGAGAACCTGGAGATAGCCGTTACAGCCATCGAAGCCGGACCCTGCTGTGTCACGCAGGTCAAGACGGTCGAGAAGGATAAGTATAACGCTGTGCAGATCGGTTTTGCAGAGTCGAAAAGGCTGAACAAAGCGGAGAAGGGGCACCTTAAGGAGAACGGGAATTACCGCTACCTGCGCGAGCTTCGCACAGAAAACGTGAAGGATTACCAGGTCGGGCAGAAAATAGATGCGGGGATGTTCAAGGCCGGGGATATCGTACAGGTCGAGGGCATTTCCAAGGGCAAAGGGTTTGCCGGCGGAGTAAAGAGGCATCATTTCAAGGGTGGGCCCAAGACGCATGGTCAGTCCGACAGGCATCGTGCCCCGGGTTCGATCGGCTCCACCACTACGCCGGGCCGGGTATTAAAAGGCCTGCGTATGGCCGGGCATATGGGCGCTCGCAAGGTCACAGCGCGCAACCTGGTCGTGATTGAAGTTGACACCGCGAAGAATGTATTGCTGCTGAAGGGAGCGGTTCCGGGCGCTAAGGGCGGGATACTGCTGATTGAGAAAGCATCATAAAAAGGTTACTGCAGTGGATTTAGAAGTATTTGATTTGAAAAGCGAAAAGACCGGCAAAATAAAGGTCAGTGATTATGTGTTCGGCCAGGCAGTGAACGAACCGGTCGTGCACCAGGCCCTGCTGATGCAGTTGGCGAACAGGAGGCAGGGAACCGCTGACACGCAGACCCGCTCGGACGTGACGAGGAGCACAAAGAAGATGTATGCCCAGAAGCACACCGGCAGAGCCAGGCGCGGCGGCGCTTCATCGCCGCTCCTCAAGGGTGGCGGCGTGGTTTTCGGCCCGCACCCGCGGAGCTACCGGCAGGATATGCCCAGAAAAATGCGCAGGCTGGCCTTACGTAGTGTTCTTTCAGGAAAGGTACGCGACGGCGAGGTCAAGGTGATTAAAAAACTTGATATCAAGGAGCCCAGGACCAGGCTAATGTTAGATATATTGGAAGCGCTGGGCGTTGATAACACTGCTATCATAGGTGTTGCGCTGGGCAAGGACAATATCACCAAGGCGTGCTCCAATTTGCCGGGCATCAAGACCACCATGGTTTCGATGCTGAACGTGGCTGACCTGCTGTCCTACAGGATGCTGGTGCTCGATGTCGACGCTGTCCGGCGCATCGAGGAGCTGTGGGATGAGAAGAAGGCAGAAAAGAGCAAGGAAAAGGCGGCATAAGGCGCCGAGAGGTTTATTTACACCATGAATTTATTCGAGATTTTACGCAAGCCGCTGGTGACCGAGAAGAGCACAAAGCTTTCAGAGCGGAATAAATACGTATTTGAAGTGGACAAGAGGTCTAACAAGGACCAGGTCAGGCTGGCCGTTGAGAAATGCTTTAAAGTAAGCGTTGTGAGCGTAAATATGATCAAGGTACCGGGCGAGACGAAGAGAACGGGCAGGAGGGCGGTCAGCCACCCTGCCTGGAAGAAGGCTATAGTGACGCTCAAAGAAGGGGATAAAATTCAGTACTTTGAGGGAGTCTAGGATAACAGGAGTAGAAATTGGGTTCTGTTATAAAGAAACGTAAAAAGAAGATGGCGAAGCATAAGCATCGTAAGCTCTTGAGAAAGAACCGATGGCAACGACGCCACTCTTAAAAAGCAGGAGTAGTTAGATTTGGCTTTAAAGACATTTCGCCCTACATCCCCCGGGCGCCGCGGAATGGTGAAGATATCGTTTGACGATATCACGAAGACGGTGCCGGAAAAAGCCCTGTTGGTGCCGCAGAAAAGAAAGGCGGGACGCAACAGCAGGGGTGTGATAACCACGCGCCACAGGGGCGGAGGCGCCAAGCGCAAAACGCGTATTATCGACTTTAAGAGGGACAAGCTGGGTGTGCCTGGCCGGGTCGCGGCCATTGAGTATGACCCGGGCCGCTCCGCCCGCATAGCCCTGATTTTTTACGCCGACGGCGAGAAGCGCTATATGCTCTGCCCGCTGGGGGTGGGCGTTGGCGACACCATCATGGCAGGCGAGAGTGCTGAGGTCAAGCCGGGTAACAACCTGCCGGTGGGCAGCATACCGGCGGGCACAACGGTGCACAACCTGGAATTCGAGCCCAACAAGGGTGGCCAGATAGTGCGCAGCGCCGGGACTTCGGCCCAGGTGCTGGGCAGGGAAGATAGATATACGATGGTTCGCCTGCCGTCCGGTGAAGTTCGCCGCTTTATGAATGAATGCAGGGCTACTATCGGCCAGGTAGGAAACC
>CAZKOL010000070.1:0-2800 GCA_964554375.1 uncultured Dehalococcoidales bacterium | reverse complement strand
ATCATGCCAGAAATGCTTGGCCACACAATTGGTGTGCATGACGGCAGGCGGCATGTACCGATTTTTATAACGGAAAATATGGTCGGCCATAAATTAGGCGAGTTTGCCATGACGCGCACGTTCCGCGGCCATGTTGGCAAGTCTGTAGCCGCAGCGCCGGTGAAGAAGAAATAAGCAGGTAAGAGATGAGAGTAGGAGCAGTGGCTAAAGATATAGGGATCCCTCCCCGCAAGGTGAGACTTGTGGTGGATATGGTGAGGGGCAAGAAAGTTGAAGATGCCTTGAATATTTTGAAATTCACTCCCACCCCGGCGGCTAAAGCTATTGCCAAGGTGATAAAATCGGCGTCTTCCAACGCTGAGAATAATTTCCAGATGGATCCATCCGAATTAAAGGTTGTTTATATCGCGGCTGACGAAGCCCGGACGCTGAAAAGGTACAGGCCGCAGGCCAGGGGCCGCTTCAGTCCCATATTGAAGCGCGCAACGCATATCAAGGTTTTCGTCTCCGAGGAGGATAAATAAGTGGGACACAAAGTTCATCCCTACGGTTTCCGCATAGGGACCATACGCGGCTGGAAGGCCAAATGGTATGACAAGAAACATTACCTGGAAGCTTTGCATGACGATCTCAAGCTGCGTAAGGAGATCAAGCGCAGGCTGCGCGAGGGCGCGGTGGCAAGGGTCGAGATGGACCGACAGGGGAATGATATAGTTGTGACGATTTTCACTGCACGACCGGGTATTGTCATCGGACGGGGCGGCCAGCGTGCCGAGGAACTGAGGTCCGCGCTGGAGAAGCTTTGCGGCAAGAAAGTTAAATTATCCATAAAGGAAGTAGAGCAGCCGGAGACGGAAGCCACGCTGGTGGCGCGCAACATCGCCGATTCCCTGGAACGGCGTGTAGCCTTCAGGCGGGCTATGAAGCAGGCTGCTTTTAAGACCAGGCAGGCCGGCGCCAAGGGCGTAAGGATATGCTGCGCCGGCAGGCTGGGAGGCGCGGAAATTGCCAGGCGTGAAACTGTCCGTGAAGGCCGGTTACCTCTTCATACGCTGTGTGCAGATATTGATTACGGCGTTGCCGAAGCCGCTACCACTATGGGAAACATCGGCGTCAAAGTTTGGATTTACAAAGGCAACATTATTCCTGAAGTAAGGAGAGAAAGTGTTACAACCGAAACGAGTGAAGTATCGTAAGTGCCATAGAGGCCACCTGCGTGGCAAGGCACAATCCGGTAATACGATTACCTTCGGTGACTTCGGTATGCAGGCCGAGGAGGCCCACTGGATTACGTCGCGGCAGATCGAAGCGGCGCGGCGTGTTATTGTGCGTTACCTGCGCCGCGGAGGGCAGGTATGGATACGGATCTTCCCCGATAAATCGGTCACCAAGAAGCCGGCCGAAACACGCATGGGCAGTGGCAAGGGCGCTGTCGATCACTGGGTAGCCGTGGTTAAGCCAGGGAGGGTGCTGTTTGAGGTTGGTGGCATCAAGGAAAACATGGCCAGGGAAGCGCTGAATTTGGCTGCCTATAAATTACCGATTAAAACCAGGTTTATGGCACGTGAAACTCTCAGAGAAGAGGTAAAAGGTGAAACTAACTGAAATCAGGGCGTTAGGTAACGCCGAGCTGCAAAAAAAATTGGAGGAAGCTCACCAGGAGTTGTTTAACCTGCGCTTCAAGCTGGCGACCAGGCAACTGGTCAACCATCGCGAGCTGCCCAAGGTAAGGAAAAAGATCGCCAGGATAAACACGATTATACGAGAACGGGAGCTTGGCAAGAAGTAAAAGATGGAAAAAAACCGTAAAACCAGGATAGGTAAAGTCACCAGCAACAAGATGCAAAAGACGGTGGTCGTTCGCGTCGACAACCTGCGCAGGCACCCTCTGTACCATAAGGTGGTCAGGCACTCCTCCAGTTTTAAGGCCCACGATGAGGACAACAAATGTAATGTCGGCGACGTGGTCAAGATCGTGGAAACACGGCCGCTGTCAAAGGATAAGAACTGGCGGGTCGTGGAGATAATACAGAAAGCAGACATAGTCGGTGTCTTAAAGGACGATTTGGCACAGGAAAACCAGGAGAGCTAAAGTGATCCAGTCGAATACCAGATTAAAAGTTGCGGATAATACGGGTGCACGCCAGGTGATGTGCATAGGGGTGCCGGGAGGCACCAGAAGGCGATACGCTTCCGTAGGAGATGTTATCACCTGCAGCGTCAAGCGCGCCATACCCGGTGGTGTCGTTAAGAAAGGTGACGTCGTCAAGGCGGTTATCGTGAGAATCGCCCAGCACCACCACAGGCCGGATGGTTCCTATGTGCGCTTCGATGACAATGCCGCCGTAATACTCGACGATAAAGGCAACCCCAAGGGTACCCGCATATTTGGACCGGTTGCGAGGGAATTGAGGGACAAGAATTTTATGAAGATAATCTCCCTGGCTCCGGAGGTGCTTTGAGATGATGATTCGCAAAAATGACAACGTGTTGATCATTGCAGGCAAGGACAAGGGGAAAAAGGGCAAGGTGCGCAAGGCCATGCCCGGTAAAGACAGCGTAATTGTTGAAGGATTCAACCTGATCAAGCGCCATTCCAAGACAAAGGGCCAAACGCGGCAGGCCGGCATTATCGAGCTGGAGGCGCCCATACACGTTTCAAACGTGATGATTATCTGCAACAAGTGCAACAAGCCGGCCCGGCTGGGATACAGGGAGCTTGAAGACGGCAACAAGGCCAGGTTCTGCCGCAGCTGCTCCGAGATCATTGACTAAATTGAGGTAACCCGATAATGGTAAG
>CAZKOL010000069.1:0-6219 GCA_964554375.1 uncultured Dehalococcoidales bacterium | reverse complement strand
ATCGAGCTGGCAAAGTATGACATGGAAGCCGCCAGGTCTGTATACGCCGACCCCAAGCTCGACACCTTCCAGACGCAGTACGACGACTTTCTCAACCGGCCGGTGCAGGTTTACCCTGAGCTCGATCAGATCGTGGCAACGCTGGATGCCCAGATCGCCAGCCTTGTAGAGGTGCAAAAGCTGCTCGAGGCCGGGGACTACGCCGCAGTGTCGCAGGCCCTGGACGGCATGGCCGCTGAGTTGCAAGACACACACACCATCGTCAAGCAGAACTCGCGCCTGCCCGGGACCTACACCTACCCGGACACCTCCACCTCCCTGGCCATCTCGCGGCAGGTGCTGGATTCCCTCTCCCAGATCCAGAAGATGCTGTACCAGGATGATTTCGACCGCGTCAAGGCTTCCGAGAAGCTGCGCATGGCAGAGCATGACCTGTTCATGAGCAACATGATACTTGACGAGGGAGAGACCTTCTATCGCGCCGGGCTCAACCCCCAGACGCTGCGCAACTACAACATAGCTATCGAGACCGCCATGATCAACCTCGACAAGGCCAAGCAGGAGCTGCTCAAGACGGAGATCATCGCCCCCTTCGACGGCACTATCGTTGCGGTCGATGTCAAGGTCAACGATCAGCTTTCGCAGTTCGACTACTCCGCCAAGCCGGCGGTTTACCTGGTGGACACCAAGACCATCAGAATGAAAGGCATCATCGACGAGATCGATATCACCAAAGTATCGGTCGGCCAGAGAGCCATCATCAAAGTCGACGCCCTGCCGGGCAGGGACCTCAGGGGCAGCGTGCGTTTCGTATCCCCCTTCGGCAGCATGCAATCCGGCGTGGTCAACTTCCCTGTGGAGATATACATGGACCGTGATGAGAACACCGAGGGGCTGCGCGGAGGCCTGACGGCCACCGCCGACATCATTACCGGCCAGAGAGAGAACGTGCTGCAGGCGCCCAACCGCTCCATCAAGGGGCTGGCCGGCGACTACTGGGTGGACGTTGTCATAGATGCCGCCAAAGCCAAGACTGAGAAGCGTCCGGTGAAGACGGGAGTTCAAAACAAGAGGAATACCGAGATAATATCGGGGCTGAGCGAAGGCGAAATGGTCCTGATCGAAGCGATCAAGTAACCGCTGCATTTAAAGGTGAACCGCCATGCCTATGATCCACCTCGAGAACATCGTTAAAATCTACAAGATAGGCGACGTGCAGGTCAACGCGCTCAACTACGTCAGCCTGGACATCGAGGCCGGCCAGATGGTCTCCATCATGGGGCCTTCCGGCTCCGGCAAATCGACCATGATGAACATGCTGGGCTGCCTGGACCGTCCCAACGCCGGAAAATACGAGCTGGACGGCATTGACGTAAGCCGCATGAGTGACGATGAGCTGGCCGCGGTGCGCAACCGGAAGATCGGCTTCGTCTTCCAGTCCTACAACCTGCTGCCCCGGCTCGACGCCGTGATGAACGTGGAATTGCCGCTTATTTACAGCGCCGGCCACAACAGGCGCAAGCGGGCCATGGAAGCCATGGAGGCGGTGGGCATCGCCAAGCGCGCCCACCACAAGCCCAGTGAGATGTCGGGAGGAGAGCAGCAGAGAGTGGCCATAGCGCGCGCCCTGGTCAACGACCCACCCCTGATACTGGCGGACGAGCCTACCGGCAACCTGGATACACGCACCAGCCACAGCATCATGGAATTCATTCAGAATCTGAACAAGAAAGGCATCACCATCGTGATCGTTACACACGAGGAGGACATCGCCTCCTACACCAGTCGCACTATCTACCTGCGCGATGGCAGCATCGTCCAGGAGAAAGCCCGTTGAGCTTCCTGGAATACCTGCTTTCCTCATGGCAGGCCCTTATCTCCAATAAGTTGCGCTCCTTCCTCACCATACTGGGCATCGTCATAGGTGTGGGCGCGGTGGTTTTCCTGGTCTCCTTCGGGCGCGGACAGCAACGACAGATGAACCTTATCTTCGAGAATATGGGCGCCAACGCCATCTACGTTTCCGGGTCCACGCGGCAGGCGATGGGCGGCATGAGACCGGAGGGCACACTCACGCAGGAGGATGCCGAGGCGTTGACCAACAGCAGCAAGGCGCCTGCCGTGGCGGCCGTGGCCCCCTTGTATTCCAAGATGCTCAAGACCGTTTACGGCAACCAGATCAGGACCATCAACATCATGGGCTCCACGCTGGACATACAGCGGATATTGAACTACAAGATCGCCCGGGGCAACTTCTTCAGCGACGACGATATACGCAGGGGCAACAGCGTTGCTATTTTGGGCGACCAGGCGGCCAGGGATCTATTCGGCGCGGTCGAACCCATCGGCGAAACCGTGCGCATCGGCGGGCGCAAGTTCGACGTGATCGGCACGTGCGAGTCGCGCGGCGGATTCATGGGCACCAGCGCCGACAACTTCATCATGATCCCTCTCAGCGCCATGCAATCACGTTTCGGGGTGGAGACCGGCCCGCTGGGGCATCCCGTCCAGACCATCGTCGTCGAGGCGGTCAGCACGGACGTTATCAACGCGGCCAAGGACCAGATCAGCGAGATACTGCGCCAGCGCCACCATATCAGGGAGAGCGAGGAGAACGATTTCAATGTCATCGACATGCAGGAGATACTCAAGCGCATGAACCAGTCCATGGCCATCTTCCAGGTTTTCATGGCCAGCGTGGCCAGCATCTCGCTGATCGTAGGAGGCATAGGCATCATGAATATCATGCTGGTCTCGGTCACGGAGCGCACACGGGAGATCGGCATACGCAAGGCCATCGGGGCCAGGCGCCGCGACATACTGGCTCAGTTCCTGGTGGAATCAGCCCTGCTCAGCCTTTCCGGGGGCATCCTGGGCCTGGGTCTGGCCGGGGCCGGCTCGCTGGCGATCACAGGTCAGATGATGAACAACATGCCCGTCAGCGCGCCGATCTCAATGGACATTGTGCTCCTGGCGCTGCTGGTGGCCATCCTCACGGGTATCGTATCGGGCACCTACCCCGCCTTCCGGGCGGCCAGACTGGACCCCATCGAATCGCTGCGGCACGAGTGAGATCAGCGGCCCTGCACCAGTGAGAGGAACTCCGCCCGCGTGACCGCCCTCTTCTCAAAAATGCCGCGCATGGCCGAGGTGATCACATTGCTGCCGGGCTTTTTGATGCCGCGCATCACCATACAGAGGTGCTCCGCCTGTATCACCACGCCCACACCGTCCGGCTTGAGCGACTCCATGATGATATCGGCGATGTGCTTGGTCATGCGTTCCTGCAATTGCAGTCTCCGTGAGTATATCTCCACCACCCGCGCCAGCTTGGAAACGCCCACCACCCATCCTCTCGCATCGGGTATGTAGCCGATGTGAACCACGCCGTAAAAGGGCAGGAAATGGTGCTCGCACATAGAGTAGAACGGGATGTCCCGCACGATGACCATCTCGTGGTGTCCGGCCGAGAAGCCCGTAGAGAGCACCTCACGCGCGTCCATGTCGATGCCCGAGAAAAGCTCGGCGTACATCTCGGACAGCCGCTTGGGCGTATCCACCAGCCCTTCGCGCGAAGGGTCGTCCCCGATGGCCTTGATGAACTCCGTGGCCGTTTTTTTGATTCTATCCGAATCTATCATTATGTCATCCGGCGAAACCCTCAGCGGCTGCCGAACTTCTCCCTTTCCAGAATCCTGGCGCTGCCTTTATCAACCGCGCAGTAGATCTCGTTGCCCAGGTAGAGCGCCGGCTGCTGCACGGCCAGGTCCAGCGTGCCGTCGGCCTTGAAGACCTCCCCGTCGGCATGCACGGCCACTACCCGGCCGATAATCCAGGCGTGGTCGCCGAAGACCCTGCTGTCGTTGACCACGCACTCGTAGGCGGCATAGGCGTCCTTGAGCACCGGGACCTCCGACCTGATAGCGCGGTCCTCCTCCAGGTTGAACCGCGTGAACTTGTCGCTGTCGCTGCCGCTGCTGCCTCCCACGGCGGCGATGGTTTCCGCCTTATCGAACGGCATGAAATTGATGCCGAACTGCCCGGCGCCGTTTATCATGTTATAGGTGAAGCGCTTTGGCGCGACGGCAATGCCGTAGAGGGGCGGTTTAAAAGACACCGGGCAGTGCCAGGCCACGGCCATAGCATTTTTCCTGCCCTCGTGGTTGACAGTGACAATGGCAGCCGTCCTTGGATAGTGGTGATAGAAAGCCCCTATGTCCTCCCCGACAACCTTCAGCATAGCGACAGCCCTCCTCTTAGAAAGCGCTTATTATCCCTTCAGACCCAGGTGTTTCTCAATGGCGGCCAGATCGGCCGGCAGTTCGGGGAAAGGTTCCACGTAGCGCACGGGTATATCCGGGTCCTTGAGCCCGTTGCCGGTCACGATGCATACCACTCTTTTTCCCTTGTAGCTTCTGCCCTGCCTGATCATCTTGAGCAAGCCTGCCAGCGGCGCAGCCGATGCCGGTTCGCCGAACACGCCCTCCCTGCCGGCCATCATTTTATAGGCTGCCAGTATCTCGTCGTCGGTCACGCTGTCGATCAGCCCGCCCGATTCATCCCTGGCCGCCGTGGCCCCCTTCCAGCTTGCCGGGTTGCCGATGCGGATGGCCGTGGCGATGGTCTGCGGGGCCTCGATGATCATATTTTTCACAATGGGCGCCGCGCCCTCGGCCTGGAACCCCATCATGACGGGCGCCTTATCCGCCTTTCCCTTATCCTTCCATTCCTTGAAGCCCTTCCAGTAGGCCGTTATGTTGCCCGCGTTGCCCACCGGTATAAAGAGGTAATCGGGCGCCCCGCCCAGGTCCTCGATTATCTCGAACGAGGCTGTCTTCTGTCCCTCGATGCGGAAGGGGTTGAGCGAGTTGACCAGGGTTATGGGGTATTTGTCGGCCAGAGTGCGGGTAACCTTGAGCGCCTGGTCGAAGTTGCCCTCGACGGCGATGATCTCGGCCCCGTAGGCGATGGCCTGCGCCATCTTGCCCATGGCGATCTTGCCCTTGGGCACCAGTATAATGACCTTGAGGCCGAAGCGCGCCCCGTAGGCGGCGGCCGAGGCGCTGGTATTGCCGGTCGAGGCACAGATGGCCTGCTTGCTGCCGTCCTCCAGTGCCTTGGCTATGGCGAATACCATGCCGCGGTCCTTGAAAGAGCCGGTGGGGTTGCAGCCCTCCAATTTAAAGTACAGTTCGCCCACGCCCAGCTCCTTGGCCAGGTTGACCGATCGGACCAGCGGGGTATCACCCTCGCCCAGCGAGATTATGGGCGTTTTGGCCGTGACGGGCAGGAAGTCTTTGAAATGGCTCAATACTCCTCTAATCATAGTCAGATAGCCTCCACCCTGATGAAATTGCTTATCTCCTTGACCACCGGCAGCCTGTCGATGATCTTAATGGCCTCCTGCACGCCGCTTTCGCGTGCCGGGTGGGTCATGATGACGATCTCCGCGGTGTTGGTGGAGGCGTCCGATTCCTGCTGTTTGACCGACGAGATGCTGATGGAGTGGTCCCCCATTACAGTGGCGATGCGCGCCAGCACGCCGGCCTTGTCCTGCACCTTCATGCGGAAATAGTAGCGCGTCTGGATATCCGACATGGGCTTGATGCCCGATTTCTTCTCAGGGATAAAGCGTGGGGCGTTGTCGCGTCCGGCGGTGATATTCTGCGCGATATTGATGACATCCGCCAGCACGGCGCTGGAGGTCGGTGATGGCCCGGCGCCCTGGCCGTAGAAGAGCACATTGCCCACCAGGTCGCCCGAGACGTAGATAGCGTTGTAGACGCCGTCCACCTTGGCCAGCAGCGATTCGGCCGGGATGAGGACGGGCTGCACCCTGGCCTCCACCAGACTATTAGATCGCTTGGCTATGGCCAGCAGCTTGATGGCGTAGCCGAACTCCTCGGCGTAGCGGAAGTCCTGCGGCTTGAGCCGTGATATGCCATCGTAGTAAATCTCGTCGAAGTTGACGTCCATGTCGAATCCCAGCGAGGTCAATATGGCCAACTTATAGGCGGCGTCCAGGCCGCCGATATCGTTGACCGGGTTGGCCTCGGCGTAGCCCAGCTTCTGCGCCTGTTTGAGCGCCAGGTTGAAGTCCAGCCTGTCGTGGGCCATGCGCGTGAGGATATAGTTGGTGGTGCCGTTGACGATGGCGTATATGGCCTGGATATCGTTGGCCACCAGGTCGCGCTGGAAGGGAGAGATGAGCGGGATGCC
>CAZKOL010000068.1:0-6539 GCA_964554375.1 uncultured Dehalococcoidales bacterium | reverse complement strand
AATGCTTTCTTATTGCTGAACTGGCCTACCGGCGCCCCATTCTCCGTGGGTGCGGGTACCGCCGTGAATGCCTGCCGTGTCAGGTCCATTATAACCAGTGGGAATCCGTATACAGTGGCATCATAGGCTATTTGTTGTGCGTCCTGAGGATCGATGGATTGCTGTACAGGTTTTACCTCAGGAGTACATCCCGCAAATACGGTGCTCACCGTGGTAAATAATACAGCGAGAATCAGAAACTTATGCAGAAAGTTTTTCATACAGCGTTGCTCCTTCACACCATTAATTTTATATTAGATCAGTGGTTAAAATCACCCCGATCAAGTCGGAACGCCCTGTAGAGATTATAAACAAATTGCTTACCGATGGAAATGTGGCGGACCGCTGATTGTATTTGTGTATGCTTTCATTTAATATAGGTTCATGAGTTTCGGTCCGAGGTGATGTTGTAAATGGTGGGAGAACGTATATTAAAGGCAGGTATTGTCGGTTTGGGACTCGCGGGCAGGGCGCATCTGGCAGGCTACATTTTTAATCCCAATGTCGAGCTGGTGGCGGTGAGCGACGCGGACTCGCGCCGCGCCTGGCAATACGTAAATGAATATAACCTTGATGTACAGATTTTATCCTTTGAAGACTTGCTTAAGAGCGACGTCGACATCATAGACCTGTGCACACCCACCTACCTGCACGGCGCCATGACGCGGCAGGCCGCGGGCGCAGGCAAGCACATACACTGCGAAAAGCCGTTCTGCAGCAGCGTTTCAGACGGAATAAAGGCCTGCCAGGCAGTTCGCAATGCAGGTGTAAAGCTGCTGGTGGGTGAGACTTATGTATTTCTCACTTCACACGTTAAAGCCCGTGAGCTGATCGATTCAGGGGAGATAGGCCGGCCGCTGCAGATACGACAGCGTTTCGGGAACTGGATACTGAGGAAGGGGCTTAAACTGGAGCCCAGCAGCAAGGACCCTGAGTGGAGGGTGGACCCCGTGAAATCTTGCGGCGGACAATATTCATGGATTTTTGACCATGCGGTGCATTTATTCTCTGCTGCCGAGTACTTCATGCAGGATGTGCCCATACATGAGGTATATGCAGTTACAGCTACGACCAAGTGTATGCCCGATAAACATCCTCTTGATTACCAGGTTTACGGCATCCCCGATATAGATATCCCCATTATAACCTGGAAATACGAGGATACCGACCTGCAGGGCTTATGGGCGCGCGCCGAAAAGCTTAACGGGAAATACGACCATATGACAGGCTTCAGCAGCCTTATCCTGGGCGAGCGGGGCTCCATCGAGGTGCTTGGCGAGGGAGGCAGCAACCTGTTGTGGGACGGCAAACAGCAGCACATTTTACTGCACCGGGAGGGAAAAGAGACCATTGGGCTGCGCATCGACGAAGGCAGCGACGCGGTATGGGAATCGGATATCAACTACTATCCGCAGGGGCACATGAACCATGTTAATCACCTGATTGAGTGCATCCTGAACGATAGCGAGCCCCGCTATGGAGGTGAAGCCGGCATGCACGCAGTAACGTGTACACTGGCAGCCATCCGTTCGGCGCAGGAAGGACGGCCCGTTAAAATAGGCGAAATAACGCCGGATTATACGGCCTATTGATTCTGTTTGGCCGGTCAAACGCTCTCCTCATGGAGCTGCAGCCCGGGTTAAAGGAAAGGACGTAGACGCTACATATGAAGCATGAGGGGGCGTTGACAATCGGAAAACTCATACCTTACTTTCGCCCGGACCCTTGCGTCGTATAAGTCTGCCAGGGACGGGACAAAAATCACGCACGATAACCTGTTCAGCGAGATAGAGACTTTTCAGACCGGCCATCCTCATGATTGGTAGCATCCGCCGCTGTAGCGGAACAGTTTATGCTGCTGGCAATATGATATTACAAACCCAAGACAAGCGCCCCATATCAGGTGAAAGAAAATACAGATTCCATACATAAACATAATTTCAGATTGTGCAGGGATATAAAACTTTGTCCTAAGTAGATGCTTGCTCTGCTCAAGAGACATTTGATGGTTTCTTTTTCCCCCGTAACTAAGGAGTGTACCATCTTTTAAGTCAGAGTTACCACTCTGTCATTAAATGAGTGAATTTGCGATTTCCTATGTCGAATGAGCTTTGATGGGAGCCAGGCAGTACATAGCCCAACCCATATATTGGCGTTGGAACTGTAAATAATCATCCTGGTCAGTGCGAAAGTGCTTAAATACCTGGTCATAGTCAGGGTGGTTGGGATTTTCTTCAAGCCAGCGCAACAGTCCATACCAGCTATCCGAAATGTACCTGTCCCAATCGTCCTGGCTGGAACGGATGATGTATTCGAGTTCAAAGCCTTCGTCCCGGGTAAATCTAGCCAGTTCGGCTTCTGTGTGGGTTGTTGCCTGTTTCTGGGCATATTCCGGATTTATCTGAGTGCCAAGCCAGTGAGTTTCGCCGATACCAAGGCGTCCACTCTGATGGACGGCCCTCTTCATTGCCTGGACCGTCTGCTGATAGCCGCCAAAAACAAACGTTGACCCAATGCACGTTGCCGCATCAAAAACCCCTTCTTCAAATACGTAGTCAGCCGCAGGGGAGCAAACGATATCGATTCGGTCTGACAACCCTCTCATGTCCAGCTTTTTCTTTGCCCGTTCACAGAAATCCTCGCAAATATCTATGCCGATACCGGTAATACCGAACTCCTCAGCCCAGAGAGTGAGGGGCTCAGCACAACCACAGCCGAAGTCGATGACCCGGTTTCCTTTTTTCAATTTAAGTTGTTTGCCAAGTTTGATGATTTTTTCAGAAGTGGAAGGATTCAGTATCTCCATATGGCGGTGCGATATACTCATAAGGTCAATAAATTCCATATTTCAAGCCTCCTTAGAAAAATGGTAACTTCATTTAAGAAAGGTGCTGCGGGACCTGAAGCAAACCTTGCGTTGATAATGTGGGGATGACAGCCCCACATCGTTACCTCACTATATACTAGGCTTCTGCTTGAAAAGAAGCAAGTAGTTCCGGGCATAATATTACTATTGAATATACATCGACATTATCACATGCACCCAAGGGTATTGAGGACTTGCCTCCGATGTACACCGTGGCCCTTGCGGAAGCGGGATCGTGAAATGGCGGCACTGCGTTTGACAATGCATTTTCATAGTTACTATAATGGCAAGCGTTTTTTACGCCTGTGGGAGGGGTGACCGCATGAAAAGACCACTGATATTTTTGCTAGCTGCAATTGTACTCGTCTTGACCTTTGGTGTGCAGGGGGTACTGGCTTTTGCCGGCATGGAAGTGGTCAGTGTCAGTTCCGGCGGAGTGCAGGGCAACGACGTTAGCGGTGCTTCAAGCGTCAGCGCTGACGGCCGCTATATAGCTTTCCAGTCCCTTGCCACCAACCTCGTCAGCCCGGATACCAGCAACAGCCAGATTTTTGTACGTGACAGGCAGACCGGCGCCACCACGCTGGTCAGCGCCGGCCCAGGCGGCGTATATGGGGACAGTAACTCTTATGATCCAAGCATCAGCGGTAACGGGCGGTATATCGGCTTCGAGTCTCCTGCCACCAACCTGGTCAGCCCGGCCAGCAGCGGCAACCAGGTGTTTGTCCGTGACACTCAGGCAGGCACCACTGCGCTGGCCTGTGTTAATGCTAGCGGTGTCCAGGGTAACGATGACAGTTTCAATGCCAGCCTCAGCGCTGATGGGCGCTACATCGCCTTCCAGTCTCCCGCCACTAATCTGGTCAGCCCGGCCAGTAGCGGCAATCAGATCTTTGTGCGTGACAGGCAGGCAGGCACCACCACCCTGGTTAGCGTTAATGCAAGCGGCGACCAGTGCGACGGCTACAGCTCCAATCCAAGCATCAGCCCTGACGGGCGCTACATCTCCTTCGAGTCCTGGTCGACCAACCTGGTCAGCCCGCCTACCAGCAACAGTTACAGCCAGATTTTTGTGCATGACAGGCAGACAGGCGCTAACTGGCTGGCCAGCAAGGGTCCCGGAGGCGAGGGAAACGCCAATAGCTTATACTCAAGCATCAGCGCCGACGGCCGCTATGTCGCATTCTACTCCGACGCCACCAACCTGGTCAGCCCGGCTACCAGCGGCACCATCCAGATCTTTGTGTACGACAGGCAATCCGACGCCGTCACGCTGGTCAGCGTTAATACGAGCGGATCCGAGGGCGACAACCGCAGCATCAACCCAAGCATCAGCGCTGACGGGCGCTACATCGCCTTCCATTCCTGGGCCACTGACCTCGTCAGCCCGGCTACCAGCGGCGTCCAGGTGTTTGTGCGTGACACGCAGGCCGGCGTGACCACCCTTATCAGCATGAATGCGAACGGTGTACAGGGCAACAACTACAGCGCTTTTCCCAGCGTCAGTGGTAACGGCAACTTTGTCGCCTTTACCTCCGGCGCCACCAACCTGGTCAACCCGCCTACCAGTAGTGACCAAATCTTTGTAGCAGGCGGCCCGTATATCCCGCCACCGCCGTCTACCTTCACAATCGCCGCAACTGCCGGTGCAAACGGGTCGATATCGCCGACCGGTGTTGTGACGGTCAGCAGCGGCGCCAGCCAGACCTTCACCATCACAGCCGATACCGGCTACCAGGTTGCAGATGTGCTGGTTGATGGAAGCTCAGTCGGCGAGGTATCTTCTTATACCTTTACCAATGTAACAGCGGACCATACGATCAGCGCCAGCTTTGCCTCCGGTTCAATAGGCAGCGGCGACCACCCATATGGCGGAGGCTCATCTGCAGCGCCTGCAGGGCCGCAGTCGCCGGTGCAGCTGCCCAACATCCAGGTACAGAGCGCCTCCCTGTCTGCTACAAAAGTTACGCCGGGGATGCCTGTCATCATTACCGCAAGCCTGGCTAACAGGAGCACCGTTAATGGCACGACCGCAATAAAGGTTTATATTAATGGGGAGGAGGAGACCAGAAAGGGAGTCACAATCAACAGCGGCTCCAATACCCCCCTCTCCTTCACGGTCAGCCGCAACGAGCCGGGCACCTATGCAGTCTATGTGGGTGGAGTATCTGCAGGAAGCTTCACCGTGGAATCGGATGATTCCAACATCATCCTCTATATCAGCTTTGCCATGATCTTCATTGCACTGGTCGTGGGAATGCTAATTCTCTTGAGGAGAAAACAGCCGGCGTAAGCGCATCAGCCGCGTGGCTCTGCTGCGTCAGCCCGGATGTATTTGTTGGGCGTGTATGCCAATTAACAAGAATATATCGCTGATCATCAGATAGTGGAGCGGGGGTACCTACGCCACCTATCAGGCACCTTTTCCTTTTCCGGAACAATATGGGCTAAGCATGCAGGCGAACCTTCGGGTATGAGATCCTCGATGAGCATCCTCACACCCATCATACGTACGCATTGCCGGTCCCACTTGTTAGTGGCCATGCAGATTTTCATATCGTCGCCGTTCACATACCCGATGGGGCACTGAAGGAACCTGAACTTTACACTGTCTTCCTTTACGTCATCCACCTCGATCCTGAAATCGAAGATGTCAGTAGCGGTGAAGTACCGGACAGCCGCCGTGTGGACGTCAGTCTTTTCATTATCAAGGCCGAAGATTTTCTGCCTACCGAGCATGCTCACGGTCATGCGCATTACCGTGCGCAGTAGAAACCGGTCGATGGGGCCGAGGAACTTGAGCTTGCGTGCAATGTTGCCAATGCGTTTAAAATTGCCGGTCAGCCGGTAATACTCCTCTCCATTATTCGCTGTCATCTTTCCCCAGTTGAACAGCATGCCGAATGCTCTGATCATGACTGAATCAGCAATACACACGGCAAGTGATCCATGAAGAACAGGTTTGCCCCGGATATACAGCGTCTTTGTAAATATATCGTATTTCTCCTGTATCGAGAGTTTCTTGAGGCCCAGTTTGTCTCCACTATCTCTGACCGCCATGATCAGACCTCCTGTATAAGATCATTATCTATACCTTCACTTAATCAATCCATGTTGCCCCGCTCTATCAGCACAACATTTATTTTTAGGTTAGTATACCCTGGCATCACGTTGGTGGGAATATCTCAAGCGTACAAGGAATTATACCATTGGGTATGGGCAAGGGTATATAACGGGAGCAGATCATGTAGTTATATAACCAACTGTCGAACACTCTCACGATCGAGCTGCAGCCTGCTTACTCGTAGACCTTTTCCTCGGCTGCTTCCTCGCTGCTGAGGTGGATGTCTGCCTCGATATCTCTCTCATCCACTGTCCTGGACAGCAATTCCTTATAAAATTCATGCTGGATGATCAGGTTCTGGATATCGTTGGTGCCCGTCCATATTTGGAGGAGTCGGGTCTCTCTCACTGCCCTTTCCACGGGAAAGACCCTGGTATACCCGATGCCGCCCAGTATCTGCATGGTCTCATTGGCGATTTCCCACTGTGACTGGGTTGCAAATCTCTTCAATTCCGATACCATCCTCCTGCGGTAGCCTGCTGTGCCGACCTGGTCATCGACAGTTCGCGC
>CAZKOL010000067.1:0-6682 GCA_964554375.1 uncultured Dehalococcoidales bacterium | reverse complement strand
TGGTGAGAATATAGAAAGCTGTACCGACTCCAAGCAGCGCGAGAATTATGGTAAAAACCCGGCCGGCATCGTTGAGCGCGTGCGCCTCGCTGAAACCGACCGTGGTAATGGTGATCACCATCATGTAAAAGGAATCCAGAAAACCCCAGCCCTCAATAACCATATAGCCGGCCGTGCCGAAAGCAAAGAGGAGCAAAAGGGCTGTCAACCATTTGATGAAACGGTTTCTGTTACCCATTTAAGTGACCTCGCCACCGGAGAAGCAGGGCTACTTGCAGCAGTCTAATTTACCCAGTGCGTCATCTATCTCGCTGAGTGTCTGGAAACGTTCGAACTTGATCTCCCGGATGACGCCGGTGGAATCGATAAGATAGGTAGTGGGGAAGGCCGGCCCCTTGTAGACGCCGTCCACCTCGCCTTCGCTGTCAAGCAGCACCGGAAACGTGAGTCTTTCGTTGGCAGCGTAGTACCTGACCTTGTCAGCGTCTCCGTGCACGTTGACTGCCAGCACGGCCAACTGGTCGCGCCCGTACTTGTCGAAGGCTGACTGGATCAGTGGCATCTCAAGTTCGCAGGCTGGGCAGTCTTCCAGCCAGAAGTTGAGCAGGACTTTGCGGCCCAGGAACTGGCTCAAGGAGTACTGTGTACCGTCCGTTGATTTAAGCATAAAGTCAGGCGCCCGCTTGCCCACCTGTGGCCCCGTCTCCAGCACGCTCAGGGTCCTGACTGCAGGCAGGTCTTGCGAAGACTCCTTACCGCTGGCGTCCTTTGATCTCAGCATCAGTGAATACTGAGTATCCGGCGCCAGTCCGTCGAGCTTGACCGTGTGCCAGATGGTCAGGCCGTTACCCTGGGATGCAGTGCCCAGGATATCCTTGCCGATGCCGAAATCGACTTCACCGCTGGCCGGTTCGTCGGTTTTCCATGTTACCAGAATGGATAAATCGGTAATGGAACTGGTCCCGGCCCCGGATATCTCCGGGTAGTTGGAGTCCGTTCCTGAAGTCGTGGCCAGGTAGCGCTTGGAGACTATTGAGTCGGCCAGGGCGTTGAAGGAATGCTCTGAGACGTTGATATTATTCACATTGTACAGGATCCTGATATGGTAGGATGTATTCGGCGACAGGTCATTGATACTCAGCGAGTGCAGGGTGACCGGAGCCGGCGTTATCACCGTTTGGATGTTCTTGCCATCAATATCGACCTGTGTAGTGGTCGGCGTAGCAGTGCTCCAGTTCACCATGGCGCTTTTCTCGTTGTTCGACTGAACGAGTGCGTCCGTAATAGGCGGCTTGGGTGTATTAACGGTTCCACCGGCGCCTACGGCATGTATGATCTGCTCATAGTCAGAGAGGGACATGAGTGGGCCTTCCACCCTGACCCTGATTACGCCGTTCCTATCCAGGAAAATGCAGGTGGGCTCATACGATATGTTATAGCTTGATCGTAGCTTGCCGGAAGTGTCGCTGATAACGGGGAAACCAATGCCGTATTCTTTTACAAGGTTGTCTATCTCGCTGCTGCCGGCCCCGGAGGCAATGGCAATAATGGTCAGCTCGGCGGGAGTATATTTGTTGTAAAGCTCATTGAGCTTGTCCGGCGTATAAAACTTGTGCGTCACACCGTTGACGCTGAAGAAACGGTCGTCCCAGAAATCTCTGTCCCAGAAGACCAGAATGACATTCTTGCCTCGGAAGGAACTGAGTGCCGTTGTGTTGTCGTCGCTGAGTTGCATGACGAAATCAGGGGCGATATTGCCAACGCCGGTACCCGGCCTCGGCACCAGCAGCACTATGGCGGCGCAGAGCAGCAGACCAAGGGCAACAGCAGCTATGATCACTATCAGTGCCCTGTGCTTTTTTAGCCTATCGCCGGTAGACAGGGGTATACTGTTTATTTCCTTTTCAAGCATGCTGATCCTGTCGAATAGGACCTTGCTGTTGGAGTCAAATACATCGCTGTCGATCTCACCGACTTTGAAGCGGGTTTGCAACAGCGCCAACTCTTCGCGGCATTTATCCAGCTCGAGTTTCCTGAACGCACTGTCGCTGTCATTCATGTGATATCACCATATTTGACATATTATAACTGAATTTTGCCAACAGGTCAGCTTTAGTCGAAAGAGCCCAGGCGATCCTCTATCTCCTCCATGGAAATAAACGGGCCGACCTTGATGGACGTGATGATACCCTTGTCGTTGATAAAGAAGGTAGTAGGCAGGCCCCTGATATTATAAAGTGCGGATGCGTAGCCGCGGGGATCAAGAGGGATGATAAAATGCATTCCGTTGGCAGTAGCGTAGGATGCCGCGCTATAGGGTAAATCCTGCGTATTGACCGCGATAATAACTACATCTTCCTCCTGGTATTTTTCAGAAAAGGCCTTAAAAGCGGGCACTTCGTAGTGGCAGGGGCCGCACCATGTGGCCCAGAAGTTGAGTATGACATTCTTGCCCCGGTAATCGCTCAGCTTAAATTCATTATTATCTGTAGTGGGCAGGGTGAAATCCGGCGCGGCATAGCCGATCCTTGCCCCGACTTTCACATCCTGGATTTGAGTGTTTGTAGCAGGTGGCGGGATAGTGGATGGCACACCGGGATGTGTGGTCCATTCAACAATGGCAACAGCGGATATCAGAACAATAATCGCTGGTATGAGCATCCATAGCAAGCGCTTAATTTGAGTACCATTCATAGCTTATTTTACGTTCACTTTATATATCAGGAATATGTTGATTATCGTGTTATCAAACTCAGCACGATATCATCCAGCTCCTGTTTAGTCGAAAAACTGCCAATTTTTATGTGTTTGATGATTCCATCTGAATCGATGAATATGGTGTAAGGATTTCCTCCGGTAAAACAGTATCTTGGTTTGAATACCTTGCCTGCGTAATCTTGTAAGACATTGAAAGTATAATTGTTCTTTTTCAGATAATCCCTGATTGAAGATGTGCTGTCGCTGCCGGTATCGATGGATAGGAAAATGAACTGATCCTGGCTATATTTGTTATATAATTCCTGAAAGAAGGGCATCTCCTCCCTGCATTTAGCGCAATCTACATCCCATGTGTTTATAATAACGGGTTTGCCTGCATAACTGTTTAGGCTAATCGTTTTACCGTCCAGCCCCGACAGCGTGAAATCGGGCGCCTTATCGCCGATTTTAGGACATGACTGCGCCGGAGTTCCGCAGCCGGCCATCAGTACCGCGACAAAGAGCGCTGCGAGAAGAATGAGTAATACGGATTTCATGGTCGTGTTTCTCCTGTTAAAACGCATTCAGATTGCAAAACGGCTCAGCCAGGCCATCTGTCCGGTCAGCATCAATATACCGACTATTATAAGCAGTATGCCGCTTAAAATAGAAATGAGGCCGAGGTGGCGGGTGATGCCGCTCCAGAAGGGGACTATGTAGCTCCAGGCCAGGCCGATCAGCAGGAATGGTATGCCCATACCCATCGAGTAGACAGCCAGCAGAGCGGCGCCCTTGACGGTCTCACCGGTGTAGGACGCGATAAAGAGTATCGAACCGAGGATGGGTCCTATGCAGGGCGTCCATCCCACGGCAAAGGCCGCACCGATCAGCAATGACCTGATATAACCTGGATTGTGCGCCCCCTGCAGGTGCAGCCGTTTTTCGAAGTTGAGCCAGGGTATTTTATACGCGGCTATGAGGAAGACACCGAAGATGATAACGACTATGCCGGAGACAATCCGCAGCGGTTCGGCGTATGCAATGATGGAAGAGCCGATCAGGCCGGCCGATGCGCCCATCAGGATGAACAGGATGGAAAAGCCCAGCACAAAGGCGACGCTGTGCAGCAGCGTGGGCCATACGCGTCGGCTGCTGCTCGTATCAATGGCCGAGGTGCCCGCCAGGTTGGCCAGGTAGGCGGGGACCAGCGGCAGCACGCAGGGCGAAAAAAAAGACAGCAGGCCCGCAATGAAAGCTGTCCAGTAAGTGACGTCGTTTATTGGGTTCACTACTGAGCTAAGGCCTTATCGAGAAGTTTCTGTATGTCCTTCTTGGGACGGTAGCCTACGACCTGCTCGAAAGGCTTGCCCCCTTTGAAGACGATAAGCGTGGGTATGCTCATCACATTGTAGCTGGAGGCCGCCTTGGGCGCCTCGTCCACGTCGACCTTGGCGAAATCCACCCTGTCTTTGTATTCGCCGGCCAGCTCATCCACGATTGGCCCGATCATTCTGCAAGGCCCGCACCACACCGCCCCGAAATCCACCAGCACAGGCCGTGTCGCATCCAGCACGTTTGACTTGAAATCCTTGTCGCCAACGTTTTTTATATTGTCAGCCATCTTGCCTCCGACATATTAGATTATTTTGTTGCAGGGCCAGCGGGCGACTGATGATTAATAGTCAGCCCCTCCAGGCGCTGCCGTTTATCTATCTTAGCACCGCTGGCGATAATGCTGTTAATAATGATCGCGCCCTCCCCGACCGTGATATGGTCCCAGAGGAGCGAATTCTCGATAACCGCTTCCCTGGATATCCGGCAGCCGTGGCCGATGATCGACGGGCCCGTGATGCAGGCGCCTGCGCCCACCCTGCAGCCTTGCGCCAGCATGACCGGGCCGGCTAAACGGGCAGAAGGGTGGATCTCGCATCCCTCTGCGATGATTATGTCACGGGCTGTGTGCAGGGGGGAGAAGCATTTGCCCTGCAACACATCGTTGTTAATACGGTGGTATTGCTCGGGTGTGCCCATATCGATCCAGTATGCCTTATTATGGTAGGTGTAAAAAGGTTCTCCCCTATCCAGCAGGCGGGGGAATACGCCGTTTTCGAACATGTAAAACTGGTTGTCCGGTATATAATCCATCACTTCGGGCTCGAGTATATATACTCCGGCATTGATCCAGTGGCTGGTCACGTCTTTCCAGGCCGGCTTCTCTATGAAACGTAACACGCGCCCTGCGTTATCTGTCTCGACTACCCCGAACCTGGTGGGATCATCCACGTGCGTCAGCGCGATGGTTGCCGTCGCCTTATTGCTCATGTGCCGGCTGAGCATATCGGAGTAATCGATGTCCGAGAAGCAGTCGCCGTTGAGAACGAAGATGGTATCGTCCACGTGGCCTCCGGCGTTCTTAACCGCGCCGGCTGTGCCCAGCGGTTTCTCTTCCAGGCTGTAGGTCAACTTGACGTCCAGTCCGCGGCCGTCCTTGAAATACGCGTAAATCGAGTCGGGCTTGTATCCCATGGCCAGCACTATCTCATCGATCCCGTGCAGGGCCAGCTTGCGGATAACGTGCTCTATGAATGGCCTGTTGGCAACAGGGACCATGGGCTTGACCACAGAATAGGTCAGCGGTCGTAACCGGGTGCCCTCGCCGCCAACCAGAATAATTGCCTTCATAGCTGAATAATCTACTAATTTTAACCTGTTTAAATATGTGGGGCAAAGCGCTATATGCTTATATATCGCAGCTTTCGTCGAACTCGTGTTTGACCCTGGACTCAGCCTGTTTGAACTCATCTTTGGGCGGGGCCAGGCCTGCCGCGTCCTCCAGCCGCTGTACCCGTTCATCCAGTTTGTCGTGTTCTGCCAGCATCAGCCGGATGGCCTCGGCCACGGGGTCCGGCAGGCGGTTATGGTCCAGGTCGATGTCATGGTCGCGGTTTTCTTCAACAACGCGGCCGGGCACGCCCACTACGGTTGCCCCGGGGGGCACTGATTTGATCACCACCGATCCTGAACCGATCCTGGCGCCGTCACCTACGCTTATGGCGCCAAGGACGATCGCCCGGGAGCCGATGACGACATTATTGCCGATCGTAGGGTGTCTCTTCTTTTTAAAAAGGGTAGTTCCCCCCAGCACCACGCCCTGGTAAATAAGCACATCATCACCGATCTCGGAAGTCTCGCCGATGACCACGCCCGCGCCGTGGTCGATGAAGAAACGCCTGCCTATGGTGGCCCCCGGATGTATCTCGATCTGCGTAAAAAAGCGGTTGACCTGAGAGATCAGGCGTGCCGGGAAATAGCAGTTGTGGCGATAAAGGAAATTGGCCACACGGTGCCACCACAACGCGTGGAGGCCGGGATACAGGAAAAATACCTCCCAGGAGCTCCTGGCCGCCGGGTCGCGCTCCATGGCGGCGCTGATGTCTTCACGTATAAGCCTGAAGCACATGATTTCATATTATATTATTTCAGCGCTGATAACGGTAGGGGAAGGTAAAAAGGGCGGAGTCACGATTTCCTATCAGCCGGAATGCCGAAAAGCCGGGCGGTGTTGGCTGTGGTGATATCGGCCAAATCGGTTTCATCCATGTTTTTAATCTGCGCCGCCGCTCTCAGGCTGCGCACGATATCGGACGGCTGCGAGCGGTAGCGCTGCTCCCTGCCGTAGTGAACCGGGCAATCGGTCTCCAGCAGCAGCCTTTCAACGGGCGCCTCCCTGACGGCGCGGCGATGCTCATCGTGGTACTCGGCAGCCGGCGTGGCCGAGATGTAGTATCCCGCCTCGTTTAGTTCCGCCAGGGTGCTGGAGAAGCCGGTATACCAGTGGAAGACCAGCTTCCTTATCCCGGCAGCTTTGACCTCTTCCAGAGCATCCTTCCAGGCGTAGCGGCTGTGCAGCGAGACCGGCTTATCATGGCAAATGGCCAGTGCCAGCAGACGCCGCAACACCTCCTTCTGCATCTCCTTGCTTGCC
>CAZKOL010000066.1:0-6687 GCA_964554375.1 uncultured Dehalococcoidales bacterium | reverse complement strand
ATGCCGGGGAAATCATCGACCTAAAAGGAGCCTACCTCTCGCCGGGCTTCATCAACGGCCACATACACATAGAGAGCTCAATGCTGCACCCGGCGAATTACGCTAAAGCAGTGACGCCTCACGGAGTGACCTCCATATCGACAGACCTCCACGAGATAACCAACGTCTCCGGCCTGGCAGGCATCCGGTTCGTCATGAACTGCGCACGGGATCTTCCGCTGGACATCTTCTTCCAGGCTGCTTCCTGTGTGCCCGCCACGCTCATGGAGACGTCCGGCGCCTCCATCGGGGCGCCCGAGATCAGGCGGCTGCTTAAATGGAAAAACAACATCGGATTGGGTGAGATGATGAACTACCCGGGCGTGATCAACGCCTTCCCGCCGGTGATCGACGAGATAAATGCCTGCGCCGGCCATGTGATCGCCGGGCACGCGCCCGGACTGCGGGGAAAACCGCTGAACGCCTATGTATCCGCCGGCATCTACTCCGACCATGAGAACACCGAGCTCGAGGAGAGCAGGGAAAAGCTCTCCCGCGGCCTCTACCTGATGATCAGGGAGGGCACATCCGAGAAGAACCTTGAAGAGCTGATCTGGCTGATCACCGATAAGACATGGCACAGGTGCATGTTCGTGACGGACGACCGCAGCTGCTCAGACCTGCTGCGGGACGGGGATGTGGATGCCGTGGTGAGAAGGGCTATTGCAATGGGATTGGATCCTATCAGGGCCATACAACTGGTCACGCTCAATCCCGCCGATTACTTCCGCCTGCATGACCTGGGCCGCATCGCGCCGGGCAGCCGGGCCAACCTCATTACTATCAATAGCCTGGAAAAGCTGGACATAGACATGGTTTTCTATAACGGCAAGCTGGCGGCGAAGGGAGGCAGGTACCTGGGCGGCACGGTGGTAAAAACGCCGTCCATACTGAAGAAGTCGGTCAACTATAAACCGTTCAAGCCGACAGCCCTGGAGCTGATATCCAATAATGAGCGCTTTCCCGTCATCGAGATCATACCCGGCCAGATAATAACGAAGAAACAGATGGTCAAAGTAGGCATTGGCAAATTCCAGCCCGATACAGCCAGGGACCTGCTCAAAGCCGTGGTGGTGGAGAGGCACAGGGCCACCGGCAATATCGGCCTGGGAATCGTGAGGGGGTTCGGCCTTAAGGAGGGCGCCATCGCATCCACCGTGGCGCATGATTCGCACAACATCGTCGCCGTGGGTACAGGCGATACAGATATTATGGCGGCAGTGGAAGCTATACGTGAGATGCAGGGCGGGCTGGTGGTCTGCCGCGGTGGCAGGCCCGTGGCCAGGCTGCCGCTGCCCATCTGCGGGCTCCTCTCGCCCGACCCGGCGGAGGTGGTCTCAGATCAATTCGAACACCTGGAGAAGGTGGCAGCCGGGCTGGGAAAGCTGCCCCCGGCGCCCTTTGCCCTGCTATCCTTCATAGCGCTGCCGGTCATACCCGAGCTGCGCCTTACCGACATGGGCATAGTGGATGTAACCCGGTTTAAACTATTAAAAGATCTTTAAGAGGAGAAAGCATGGCTTATGAAACGCTGCTGGTAGAAAAAAAGGACGGCATAGCGCTGGTGACCTTGAACCGTCCCGATAAATTAAACACTCTCAGCACCAGGCTTTTCCTGGAACTGCGAGACCTGCTGGCGGAGTTCAGGTATGACCTGGAGACAAGAGTCATCATCTTCACGGGGTCCGGCCGGGCTTTTTCGGGCGGCTTCGACTTACGTGTCGATGCGTTGACGGAGCACATGTCCCAGCGAGAGATGCCCAATGAAAGAATCTGGCAGCTGTTTTTTTTGGACCTGATGTCGTCAATTGAGAACCTGGAGCAGGTCACCATAGCGGCTATCAACGGTCCCGCCATGGGAGGCGGGTGCTGCATCGCCATGAACTGCGATTTCCGCATAGCTGCCGAGAGCGCCCGCCTGGGTGTCCCTGAGACGGGCCTGGGCGTATTCCTGAGCTGGGGCTCAACTCCCAGGCTGGTGTCCTTGCTGGGCCCCTCACGCGCCAAGGAATTCATCATGACGGGCGACCCGGTTGACGGCAACGAGGCCTACAGGATAGGCATGGTCAACAGGGTGGTTACACTCGACCAACTGATTCCGGCCAGCTACGAGCTTGCCCGCAAAATCATGCGCAAGGGACCGCTGGCCATACGCATTTGCAAGAAGCAGGTGAACGCGGCCTCGGTGGCGCGTATGTCCGACCTCAATCTCTTTGAATCAGAGCTGTGGGAGCGAAACCAGATATCCCCGGACCTGGAGGAAGGCATCAAGGCCTCTATAGAGAGAAGACCGCCCGACTTCAAAACCGAGGCCGGCGTGCCCAAGTTCGATGTATCCGGGTGAACCGATAGATTACGATAAGTAAATTAAAAATACGGAGGTTGCGGCAATGGATAAAGAGAAGCTGATCTGGCAATATGTAAAAAAATGGGCGGACGAAATACCCGGCAGAGAGGCGCTGGTCTTCAAGGACAGACGGATTACCTATAAGGCGTTCTACGAGAGGACGGTCAGCGTGGCAAAACTGCTGCTTGAACTGGGGGTCAAAAAGGGTGACAGAGTATTTATGCTTTCTGCGGCGCGCGACGAAGCCCTTTGCACCTACATGGCCACGGCCATGGTGGGCGGAATCTGGTTCGGGCTCAACCCCCGCTACACACTCGGCGAGTTCCTTTACATGGTAGGGGACGCCAAGCCCAAAATCGGGTTCGCGGTCAGGAACTACGATGCCCTGATGCGGGATTACAAAGACGACCTGGTCGCCCTTAAAGAGGCCAACCCGGAGCTCGAGCGACTGATCATTATAGACAACCCCTGGGAGGATACACTGAACTGGGAGCAGGAACTGGCCAGGGACCGCAGCAAGCTGGACGACGCCCTGAAGAAGCGCATGGCCGAAGTGAAAGAGGATGATCCCGCCCTGATTATCTATACTTCGGGGACCACGGGCAAGCCCAAGGGGGCGCTGCTCACTCATAAAAACATTGTCGCCAGCGCCGCCGCCCAGAATGAACGCTTTATGGCGCCCATCGGAAAGCGTGGCGAAGGCAAGGCCCTGATACATTTCCCCATTAACCACGTGGCCTGCGCGGTGGAACTTGTCATGGGCTGCCTGCACTGGGGCTCGACAATGGTGCTGATGGACCGCTTCGACCCGGCCGGCACGCTCAAGATGATACAGGACGAGAAGATTACGTTTATGGGACAGGTGCCCGCGATGTTCATGCTGCAGTTCACACTTCCCGATTTCGACAGCTACGACCTGTCCAGCCTGAAAACCATCATCTGGGCCGGCTCAGCAGCCCCGGAATCAATGGTCAGGAGACTATTAAAGACCGGCGCGACCCTGATGACCGGATACGGTCAGACAGAGAACGCAGGCTTCATAACTTATACCAAACCGGGCGACTCGATAGATGACCTCATACAGACGGCCGGCAAATGCTATCCCCCCTTCCAGATAAAACTGGTGGACGCCAAAGGAAAGGAGACGCCACGGGGCGAGGTCGGCGAGATATGGATGAAAGGCGACCTGGTGATGAAGGGATACTGGAACCGCCCCGAGGCCACTGCCGAGACAATTACCCGGGACGGCTGGCTTAAATCGGGCGACCTGGCCACAGTGGATGAACGCGGCTATATTAAGATCGTGGGACGCACCAAGGAGATGTTCAAATCGGGCGGTTACAACGTATATCCCCGCGAGATAGAGGCTGTCATCGAACAATATCCCGACGTAGCTTTTGTGACGGTCATCCCCATCCCTGATGAGACCTGGCAGGAGGTGGGCAAGGCCTATATCATGCCGGTCCCGGGCAAGAATGTCGAAGTAGAAGGTATACGCGAGCTGTGTAAAAAGAACCTGGCCAACTATAAGATACCCAAGCAGTTCGAGGTGCGGCCGCTGCTTCCCCTGCTGGCCAGCGGCAAGGTGGACCGTCGCGCCCTGGTGGAAGAGGAAAAGGCGTCACGGCAAAAGAAAGAATAGCAGACAAACTGAGCCCCGCCTTGAACAAGGCGGGGCTCACCTCAGATTGCGTTAACAGATTTAACCGGCCGACCTGGCTTTCAGGCGCGCGCTCTGTGCCAGCACACGTATGGCCTCGAGCAGGTCCTGCCTGCGGCAGTCCTTGGTCAGGTACCAGCTTGCCCCGGATGCCAGGGCATCGCCGGCGTAATCTCCGTATACCGTAAGGAAGAGTATCTTAACGTCGGGCATGATCTTTTTGATGGCCCTTATGGCCGTGGGCCCGTCCATACGCGGCATCTGTCCATCCATGAGTATAACGTCGGGTTTCAGCTTTTCAGCTTTCTCCACGGCGTCCAGTCCATCGACAGCCTGACCTACGACCTCAATGTCCTTGTGCCCCTCGAAGATGCTCTTGAGCCCTTCGCGCACTACTTCGTTGTCATCTGTAATCAGCACTTTAATCCGTTCTTCCATCTCTCACCTTTATGAATCAATATACACTTGTATTCACATATTTAATACATTCTAAGTCTAACGTATTTACCGGGCGGGCATAATCGGGATATAGGTTGATTTTACGACCATTATAAGGTGACCGTAAAACCCGTCCAAACGGACGGGGGAAATCATACTAAAGTATGATCAGAGATGGATAATGCCGCGTTTGAGCGCGGTTGTCACGGCCTCAGTGCGGGTAGTCACATTCAATTTCTGGAAAATGCTGGTCACGTGAGTTTTAACTGTGCTTTGCGTGATTGAGAGCTGGTCGGCGATATCCTTGTTGGAAACGCCCTTGGCCATAAGGTCGAGAACTTCGGTTTCCCTGTCGGACAGGGCGTCCGCTCCTGTGCTTTTCCTCGAGAGTTCCGACGCCAGCTTGTCCAGCACCTTGGTGGTAAAGACCGGTTGTATCAGCGATTCGCCGCGAGATACAGCGCGTATGGCATTGAAAAGGTCTTCCCGCGGGGCGTCTTTGAGCAGGTAACCCTTGGCGCCGGCCTTAATGGCGGCGAAAAGGTACTCATCATCGGAGTATGTCGTAAAAACTATGCACTTGATCTCAGGTTTAGCCTGCCTGATCCTGATCATGGCTTCCACGCCGTCCAGTTCAGGCATGCGCAGATCCATCAGAATAATATCGGGAGACAGCTCTTCCGCCCTCTGAACTGCTTCGAGCCCGTTGGAGGCCTGGCCGACGATGGCGAAATCCGGCTGGCGCACCAGGTTGCCCACAATCCCATCCCTGACCACCTCGTGATCATCTACAATCAGTATCCTGATCTGCTCCACGCTTACACCTCCTGCGTCAGCGGGATCGACACCCTGATAACGGTCCCCTCGCCCTTCCCGCTCTGCACTTCAAATTTGCCGTTCTGGCCCAGAGCCCTCTCCCTCATACTGATTAACCCATAGCCGCCGGCCTTACCGATCCTGCCCTCGGGATCCGGCTCAAACCCCACGCCGTTGTCCTTGACCGTAAGCTCAACTCTCGCGTCTTCAAAATTCAGTGTGACATCCACCCGGGTGGCCTGCGCATGCTTGGCTACGTTGACCAGTGATTCCTGGCAAATGCGGAAGATGGCGGTCCCGGTTTCAGGCGGTATGTCGCGCTTGTCACCGTATTGTGTGAAGCTGGTCTCGATGCCGTTATCCTGACGGAACCTCTCCACCTCGTGTTTAACAGCCTCATCCAGCCTGAGCTGTTCAAGAGCCTGCGGGCTCAGGTTCCAGACCGATCTGCGCGCCTCTGCCAGGCTTTTGCGTGCCAGGCTGCGCGCCTGGTTAAGGTGTTTTTGCACGTCCCCGCTGGTATCGCCCAGCGCCTGCTCCGTGGCCTCCAGTTGCAGAATGATGCCGGTGAATCCCTGAGCCAGTGTGTCATGTATCTCGCGGGCCATCCGGTTACGCTCCTCCGTGACAGCCATGGACCTCGTCTCCTGGTAAAGGCGTGCGTTCTCGATAGCCACCGCCAGCTGGTCGGCCAGCGTCTGCGCCGTAAATACATCTGCTTCATCGAAGCCATCCACCTCAGTGCTTTCGATATCCAACACACCCAGTACCCTGCCTCCCATACTCAAAGGCACGGCAAGCTCCGATCTGGTTTCGCCCAAACCTTCAGGTTTTCTGAATCCCGGCTCCAGCTTGAGATCACTGACCAGCACGTACTCGCCTGTCCGGGCAGCCTTGCCTATGATACCCTCCTCATCCATCTCCAGCGGCACGCCCACAGGTATCACGTTCTTCTGGCCGCTGAAATGCAGCGTTTTGAGCATCAGCTTACCGGAGCTCGGCTCGAAAAGGAAGATATTAACATTGTAAAAATGGAAGGCCTGACGCAGCAGGTTGCCCACATAGGCCAGCAGTTCATCCAGGTTCACGATGGAACTGATCTTCCGGCTGACCTCGTTAATAGTGCGTAGCTGTTCTGCCCTCTGCCTCTCCTTTTCGGTACGATCGATTACCTTCTGTTCAAGGTCGGTGTATGACTCGTTTAAAGCCCTGGTCATCACGTTAAACTGCTCGGCCAGCACCTGCATCTCATCGCCCGTATTTACGTTGAACTTGTAGCTCAGTTCGCCATTGGCGATATGCTCCGAGCCCTTGGTCAGCGCCATGATAGGCCTGGTGATCGTCTCCGAGAGCAGGAATGAAACACCGGACACTACCACGACCATGG
>CAZKOL010000065.1:3757-6914 GCA_964554375.1 uncultured Dehalococcoidales bacterium | reverse complement strand
GTTGACAAAGGACTCGATCTTCCTGCCGGCCGAGGTAGGATCATACTCATCGAGCAGCCGGTCCACGTCGATTATAAGCTGGTTCAAACTGGAGACCAGCCATCTATCCAGCTCCGACGTGGTTTTAGGCATCTTCTTGCCCGGTACGAAATTATCGATATTGGCATAGATGACGAAAAACGAGTAGGTATTCCACAGGGTCATGAGAAAATTGCGCATGACCTCGACCACCATATCGGGCGACATGCGCCTGACATTGCCTGGAGGCCCGGATGTAAACATGTACCAGCGCAGGGCGTCGGCGCCGGAGGAATCGAGCACCGTCCAGGGATCTACCACGTTTCCCCTGGTCTTGCTCATCTTCTCTCCCTGCGCGTCCAGTATATGGCCCAGGCAGATGACGTTTTTAAAGCAGGGCCCGTCGAATATCAGCGTGGACAGCGCGTGCAGGCTGTAGAACCATCCCCTGGTCTGGTCCACGGCCTCCGATATATAATCGGCGGGGAAACTCTGCTTGAAGAGCTCCACATTCTCAAAAGGATAGTGCCACTGCGCAAAAGGCATGGCGCCCGAATCAAACCAGCAGTCGATCACTTCAGGCTGCCTGACCATCCGGCCGCCGCAGGAACCGCAGATGAAGGATACATCGTCAATATAGGGGCGGTGCAGGTCCATGCCCTCGGAGTAACCCTCTAATCCCGGTTTCATCCTGATCTCTTCCACACCGCCCGGGCACTCGTACCGGCCGCATTTACCGCAGATCCATATATTCAGCGGTGTGCCCCAGTATCGCTCACGCGAAAAGGCCCAGTCCACGTTGTTCTGCAGCCAGTCGCCGAAACGCCCTTCCTTGATATGCTCGGGGTACCAGTTGATCTGCCTGTTCCCGGCTATCATCTCATCCTTCCTGGCCGACGTCCTGATGTACCATGTCTTCTTGGCATAATAGACCAGGGGCGCGTCGCAGCGCCAGCAGAACGGGTAGGTATGTGTGATCCTGGCCGTTTTATAAAGCAGCCCGCGCCTGTCGAGATCGGCCAGTATCTCGGCATCGGCATCCTTCACGAATTTGCCTGAAAAAGAGTAGCTGCCGGTGATATTGCCGGCCAGGTCCACCTGCTGCACGAAATCGAGATTGTTCTCCAGGCCGGCCTGGAAATCCACTTCACCGAAGGCCGGTGCGATGTGTACGATGCCCGTGCCGTCCTCCATAGATACAAAATCGGCATTAATGATCTTATAGGTGAGATCTTTAACGGGGCTTTGCACGTCGAACTGCCCCGGCTGGCCCTTCTTTGCCCTCTTCCTTTCAACGTCGAATTCATGGGGGTTGTACAGCGGGCAATAGAGCGAACCTGCCAGCTGGCCGCCTTTGAACGTCTTGAGCGCCGGTTGATCCCCGAGGCCTACCTGCTCTACCAGGGCCCGCGCAAAGATCAGATACTCTTCACCCATCGCGATAACGGCATAATCGGCATCCTCAGCCAGGGCCAGGGATGTGTTGCCGGGCAATGTCCAGGGGGTGGTCGTCCAGGCTAAAAAGTAGACCTTGCCCCTTGAGACGGCATCCACCAATGTGAAGCCGCCGGAGGCGTCGGCGGCCACGGCCGGCGGCAGTGTCTGTATCCTGAATTTCACGTACACAGACGGGTCGACCGTATCATCCTTATACCCCAGGGCTACTTCGTGCGAGCTGAGCGAGGTGCCGCAGCGCGGGCAGTGGGGCGTGACCTTGTAGCCCTGGTAGATCAGGTCCCTGTCCCACAACTGCCTGATGGCCCACCAGCACGATTCTATATATGAGTTATCCAGCGTTACATAGGGATGGTCCATATCCAGCCAGAAGCCGATCCTCTCGGTGAGCGAATCCCACTGTTTCAGGTATTTAAATACACTTTCCCGGCAGAGGGCATTGAATTTAGCCACGCCGTAATCTTCAATCTGTGCCTTGCCTGTAAAACCGAGCTGCTTCTCGACCTCGAGCTCCACCGGCAGTCCATGCGTATCCCAGCCGGCTTTCCTCGGTACACAGAACCCCTTCATGGTCTTGTAGCGGGGTATAACGTCCTTGAAGACACGCGAGAGGACGTGGTGGATGCCGGGGTTGCCGTTGGCGGTAGGGGGACCCTCGTAAAAAATAAACCTGGGAGATGAGGACCTGGCATCAATGCTCTTCTGAAAAATTCTCCTCTCGCGCCAGAGGTCCAATACTTTTCTTTCAACGTCAGGAAAGCTGACCTTGCTGTCAACGGGCTGGAACATCGCCTATTTTTTCCTTGACTGGATTACCACACAACGCCCATCCCCGTCACCGGTGCTCTGGGTCATTACATCCGGGTCATCGGCCAGAGTTATGTGCACAATCCTCCTTTCATCAGGAGGCATCGGTTCCATGGTTATGGGACGCCTTCTCCTGGCAACCTGCTCAGCCAGGCGCAACGCCAGTTTTTTCAGCGCCTCATAATGACGTTTTTTATACCAGTCCACGTCCACATTTATTGATACCCATTTTTCCAATTTTTCGGCAACGATCAGTCTGACCAGGTATTGCAGGGATGCCAGTGCCTGCCCTCTCCGCCCGATAAGGACCCCCAGGTCGTCTCCCTCGATATTCATGGTGACAGGAACGCCCTCGTCCCCGGACCCGGTCACATCCACCGTGGCCTGGATGCCCATGGCATGCAGGATATCGCTCAACACCCGCCGGGCTGCATCCGCCGCATCACTCATTGCTCCCGGCTGCCTTTCGTCCTCATCATCCAGGAGCATAACCTTGATTTTGGCGTCCTCGGCGCCGACACCCAACAGGCCGGATTTCCCCTTCTTGAGCACGGTGATATCAATCTCTTCCCGGGTCACCCCGAGTTGCTCAAGGGCAACCCTGGTTGCCTCCTCAACCGTCCTGGCGCTTATCTCTAATTCTCTCATTCTATCCCTTCTTCTTTCCACTGCCCTCTTTAAGCGCCTTTGAGGGCTGGTCTTGAGGCGCCACTGCCTGTTGTTGGGGCCTCAATGACGGGAAGGTGAAGTAACCCCAGCCACCACCCACGAAATACTGCATGATTATGCCGATTATATTGGATACCACCCAGTACAGGGCCAGTCCGCTGGGGAAGGATAAAGTGAAAAAGGCGAACATCATGGGCATCATCATGGT
>CAZKOL010000065.1:0-3657 GCA_964554375.1 uncultured Dehalococcoidales bacterium | reverse complement strand
ACTGCCAGACCTCCTTGCCGCTGACAGCGTCGAAAGCATATACTTTCATATCCAGACAGGCTGCATATACCATACCATCACTGACCACGGGTGTAGCCCAGAACCAGTTCCCGGCCGAATATTTCCACTTCTCCTGCCCATCGGCCTTGTCAATGGCGTACAGGTACCTGTCGAAGGTGCCGAAATAAATCAACTGGTCTTTTACTGCCAGTGAAGATGCGACCGCGGACGGGATCTTGATGCTCCATATCTCCCTCCCGGTCTCCGCCGCTATGGCGTACACATTGCCGCCGTAGTTACCGGCGTAGATCACCCCGTTATCCAGGACAGGCGCCGTCCATATCTTGTTAGAGGTTTCGAATTCCCACATGAAATCGCCGGTAAGGGCATCGAGGGCATATATCTTGCCGTTGGCGCTGCCGAAATAGATTGTTTTCCCGTCGGTAACAATGTTGCCCACGATTGAGCCGACGGTCTCCAATCCTTCACGAGGATAAATCCATCTCACTACACCGCGGCTGGCATTCAGGGCATATACCTTGCCGGTATAAGTGCCTACGTAAATCAGGTCACCGATCACCAGGGGTGTGTCATATATGCCCTTGCCAGAGGCCGCCGAGGACGGGGCGCACATGGCGCCGCAGGCAGATCCCGGCGTGGCGGTTTTGATCTCGTAAATCCATTCGGTGTCCGTGGGAAAGGTCTTACCTTCGCTACGCGCCAGCGGGTTGAGCGCGATTACCGACCCTTCCATGGAACCAAAACAGAGCACATCGTTGTAGGGTGCGAAGCCGGACCAGCCCTGGGCCTGGGCGCCTGAACAACCCCCTCCCATACCAGGCATACAGCCTGAAACAAATACCAGCAGGAGTATCCCCAGCAGAATAATGGTTTTAACTAATCTTTTAACCTCTATCATTGATAATCCTATAACGCTTAATTTTCCTTTAAACCGGGATATTATGGAACAGGATCATAGCCGCCGGGTGTCCAGGGATTGCAGCGGCAGATCCTGATAAAAGCCATCCAGCTTCCCCTGATAACGCCGTATTTCTGTATCGCCTCGTATCCGTACTGCGAACATGTGGGTGTGAAGCGGCAGGCCGGGGGTGTGACCTGTGAAATGGTACCCTGATACAGTTTAATCGACTTTAGAGCCACTTTTTTCAGCATCTTTTACCAGTAAATCCAGGCGGTTCAGCAATTTTGTCATCGACCTGTTGATCTCATGGTAATCCATGTCGACGACAGGTCGCCGGGCGATCACTACGATGTCCCACCCGGGTTTTACAACCAGCAGACGCAGATCCTCCTTCAGCAGCCTCTTGACACGGTTTCTGACAACCGCCTTCCCAATATCTTTTGTTACAGAGAAGCCCGCTCGTAAAACATCCAGCTTATTGGGAAGAACTTTTATTACCAGCAGTTTATCCGCTGCAGCTTTGCCAGATTCATATACTGCTAAATATTGTGCTCTCCTGGTTAAAGCCAATCTCTTGGCCATATCAATGCTATACCTGGGTGAGCTTCCAGCGCCCTCTGGTGCGCCTGGCCTTCAATACGGCACGCCCGCCCCGCGTGGACATCCTTGCGCGAAACCCGTGCTTCCTGATTCTTCCTTTTTTTTTCGGTTGATAAGTCCTCTTGGGCAATTCAATTCTCCAGATTTGATCAGGCTCTTTTGTCTGATCCGCTTATATTGTAGACATGGTTGGGTGACGCGGGCAACATGGCCAGGAACCGGGACCTCTTGATTGCCTGGGCCAGGCTGCGCTGGTGCCTGGCACACACGCCGGTGCGCCTTCTCGGCACTATTTTGCCGCGGTCGGAAACAAAACGCTGCAAGAGCGACACATTCTTATAGTCAATAGGCACTTTGTCCGCGCAGAACATGCAAACCTTGGGCTTGACAATAAACTTGCGCCCCCTTTCCCTTCGCTGTACGGTATTGGTTTCCATCAGTCTAATAAAACTCCTTCTTCAACTATTAAGGATCTAAAAGGGGATATCCTCCGGCTCAATATCACCTTCAATCGTGCGCGCATCCTCGGGCGGCAACTGCACAGGCCCCTGCTTATCAAGGAAGAGCACCTTGTCTGCAGTCACATCCAGGCTTACCCGCTTCTGCCCGTCTTTGCCGTCATATAAACGCGTCCGTAAATTACCTTCCACGTAAACCAGCTTGCCCTTATTCAGGAACTGGTTGCATGTCTCTGCCAGCTTCCTCCATGCGCTTATGCGAAACCACTCGGTTTCCTCCTTAAATACACCGTCGGGCTGGCGCGCATTGCGGTTGGCCGCGAGGCTGAATGTAGTTACGGCAACCCCGTCCGCCGTAAACCTCATTTCAGGATCGCCACCGACCCTGCCGATCAATATAATCTTGATTAAGCTCGCCATCAACCACCTCCAGCAATCAGCTATTTTCGCGGACGAACAAGTACCTTAAAACATCCTCTGACAGCTTCAAATTGGTATCAAGCTCCTTCAAAGCCGTCTGCTTGATCTGCACTTTTTCGAGCACGTAATTCCCTTCCGCCTGCTTTTTTATCGGGTAAGCAAGCCTTCTTTTGCCCCATTGATTCGTTTCGGTAACCGTTCCACCGAGCTTGGTTATCTGGTCGTTGACCTTTCCCAACACACGGGTGAAATCATCTTCACTCAAGTTTGCATTCAGAATAAAAACCAGTTCGTAACCGGGCACAATAAATCCTCCAAGCAGCGAAATTCCATTGATTATAGCACACAGCCCAATATCGCAACAAACAGTAGACTCGCGCCGCGCCTTAAAATTGCATTTTCGTTCAGGCTGTCATATAGTTTTTTAACAGGCCAGGAGTCAAACATGGAAATAAGCATAATAGGCTTACCCGGCAGCGGCAAAACCACTGTTTTCGACGCTCTAACAAAATGCACCGCCGAGCCCAGACCACACGGTGGCGCGGGGCTTACTCTGTGCCCGGCGGTGGCCAAGGTGCCGGACGCGCGCGTGCTGAAGCTTAGCGACATTTACCACCCTAAAAAAACGACCCTGGCCGAGATAAAGTACGTGGACTTCGCAGGGCTTCCCAAGGGGTTCGGCAGGGAGCAGGGGGTCAGCGGACAGCTTCTCAACAGCCTCAGCTCGTCCGATGCCATACTGCAGGTGGTAAGGGCCTTTGAAGATGAGAATATCCCGCATATAGAGGGGAGAATCGACCCGCTCAAAGACATCGAAACTCTCGATATGGAACTGGTTTTTTCCGACCTCACCATCATTGAAAGACGGCTGGGACGCCTCGAATCAGCGCTGAAGATGGGGAAATCCTCCGAACGTGACGCGGCAGTCAGGGAACAGGGGCTGCTTAACAGGATCAAGTCTTCCCTGGACCAGGGCATCCCCATCAGGCTGCAGAAACTGACGCCGGACGAATCGCGGGCCATCAGCAATTACCAGTTCCTGACAGCCAAGCCCATGCTGATCGTGATAAACATCGGAGAAAAACAACTGCCCACCGCAGAAAGCATACTCAGCACGCTGAAAACAGCCTATTCGATGCCACAGGTGGAGCTTATATCCATGTGTGGAAAACTGGAGAGGGAACTGGCGCAACTGCAGGAACAGGAGGCGGAGGAGTTTCGCAAGGACATCGGGCTTAAGGAAACCGCCTTCGCCGC
>CAZKOL010000064.1:0-7169 GCA_964554375.1 uncultured Dehalococcoidales bacterium | reverse complement strand
TTACCATCAAATCCGCCAATGGACAGTGGTGCTGTTAAATGCGGGGTAAGGTCGCGGGTTCAAATCCTGCCCCCGCTACCATAAAATGCCCGTCTTGTATAAGACGGGCGTTTTTATTTTGGTCGATAAACCATTGATGATTTATACAGCAGCAGGAATCCATCGTTAGTTGTGGTTTACAAGAAGTTGACAAAGACATATAGAAAAATTTACAATAGGTTGACAATATGATAACCAGAGATAAGCTGCTTGAGTTGGCCGGGCAGAAGGATAAAATCTTTGTCTCTCGATTGGCGGTACAATTTGCGGTTTCCAGGCAGTATCTGAGCCGCTTAATAAATGAGCTTGTGAAGGCAGGCAAACTGATTAAGGTTGGGGAAACGAGATATGCCTATTATATACTTCCCGAATATGCGCAGCAGCACCCGGAAATTCTGCCGGCGCAATATATAAAGACTTTTATCAACGCTTCTCTCGAAGAGCATGTCATTCTAAGCCGGATAGAGCAGGAATATCCTTCGCTTGGAAAGCTCCCTGAAAACATCCGAAGCATATTCACCTATGCTTTTTCCGAGATGTTCAACAATGCCATAGAGCATTCGCAATCAAAAACTATACGTATTGAAGTTGCCGTACAGAATAAAAGGCTATTATTTGTCGTAGAAGATTATGGCATCGGTATCTTTAGAAACGTTATGAGGGAACGGAACCTCAAATCGGAGTTCGAGGCCATGCAAGATCTATTGAAGGGAAAGACAACCACGATGCCGAAATCTCATTCAGGTGAGGGGATATTCTTCACATCCAAAGTGGGAGACATGTTTATTCTGGACAGCTATGGTTATCAACTCATGATAGATAACAAATTGCCGGATGTGTTTATCGAGAAGGTAAATAAAATAAAGAAGGGAACAAGAGTAACATTCAGCTTGAATATATCCGCATCACTCCGCCTCAACGATATTTTTAAGAAATATACGGATATCGGCGCCGGGAAAGACTATGGTTTTGACAGGACGGAGATCAGGATCAAGCTTTATACCATGGCGGGTATATATATTTCGCGCTCCCAGGCGCGGCGCGTTCTCGCAGGACTGGAGAAATTCAAAGTGATCGTCTTTGATTTTGATAAAGTGTCAGTCGTCGGGCAGGCCTTTGCCGACGAGATATTCAGGGTCTTCCGTCATAAATATCCGGATATCAGACTGGAAACAGAGAACATGAACGAGAGTGTTAATTTCATGGTCGAACGGGCCAGGTCAGAAGCTGAATTAGAGGACGGCCTTTAATTATTTGTAATAGCCAGTGTAATGCATCCCATTAGTCAAGCCGTAACTAACTGATTAATCCGGCTGCTGATCCATCCCCGGGTTTTACTCATAATATGACCGGTTTTTATTTTAATATTGTTCTTTAACTGATATGTATTTGGATACCATGCCCACGTAGGGTATAATTTCAGGTGGTCTGTCAATATTATTTTAAGTATGAAATATCGAAGGAGGACCCAATAAATTGGAAAAACACGAACTTGTTATTGTAGGAGGCAGCGCGGGAGGCGTCCAGGCTGCCATTTGCGCTCAGAAACATCACGGATTAAAGGACATCATGGTTATCCGAATTGAAGAAAAAGCAATGGTGCCATGTGGCATCCCATATATATATGGGACTCTGGGTGCGGTTGAGAAAAATATATTGCCGGCCGGCCTGCTCGGGGAAGCTAAACTGAAGTTCGGAGAGGTAGTATCCATTGACCGAAAAGCGCAAACTGTTTCACTGAAAAATGGTGAAGTGATAGGGTATGGAAAGTTGATTCTGGCTACAGGGTCTAATCCTCTTAAACCACCTATAGAGGGCATCGATAAAAAGAATGTTTGGTTTGCATGGAAAAATACTGAGTATCTGGGTGATTTGGCCAAAGCCATTGATAAGATTGGCGATATTGTCGTCATCGGCGGCGGCTTTATAGGTTTGGAGTTTGCTGATGAGTGCCGTAAAAAAGGACATAAGGTAACTATCGTAGAAATTTTAGAGCACTGTTTGCAACAGGTATGCAGCACCGACCTGTGCATACGGGCAGAGGAGACTCTGAAGGAAAATGGGATAACTGTAATAACAACGAATGGCGTGACGTCAATCAATGGCGCCGGTAAAGCTGAGTCAGTCACATTGCAGAGCGGCGATAAAATAAAGTGCGATATGGTGATAGTCGGCATTGGCGTAGTGCCCAATATAAAAATAGCCAAAGACGCCGGACTGGAAATTGGACCTACGGGGAGCATCAAAGTCGATGAGTTCCAGAGAACTGCTGATGCTAATATCTTTGCTGTTGGGGATTGTGCTGAAAAATACTCTTTCTTTAACGGATCACCGGTGCCTATCAGGCTGGCGGCTGTAGCAACCAGAGAGGCGAAAATAGCGGCAGCTAATTTGTATCAGGCGCAATGGCGTAATATTGGAACGATCGGTGTATTTTCAACTGTTGTCAGCAATACGGCAATCGGCATGGCAGGATTAACCGATACGAAAGCTCGTGAGTTGGGCTATGACATTATCACGTCTGAAGCTCAAGCCCCTTCCAAACATCCAGGCACAATGCCTGAAGCGCATCCCATGAAAGTGAAACTGGTATTCGACCGCAGGTCCGGGAAAATACTCGGCGGCTGTGCGTGCTGCGCTCAAACTGTTGGGGAGGTAGTGAACATAATCGCAGCTGCCATAGTAAATGAAATGACCATGGAGCAGATCGCAATGTTCCCAATGGGAACACATCCATGGCTGACTGCTTCACCGCTGGTGTATCAAATTACGGATGCCGCCAGCAATGCAATTCATAAAGTAAAAGGTATAGCTACAGCATAAACTTAATCGCTTAAAATCGGGTAGCCCTGCTGTCAAGCAGAGCTACCCGCATCTCAACCGCTTGAATTGAGGGAAATTGCTTCCCTGATTATGCTGGCTACATCCTTGACCTGAAGCTTACCTTCAAGATTCTCAGCTTTTATCGCGTCCTGAAACATCACCAGGCAACCCGGGCAGGCCAGTGCCAGTATATCGGCCCCGGTCAGGGCGGCCTCCCTGATGCGTGTCCTGGCCGGGCTGTCCTGTCCGCCGGAAAGGTAATCGGTAACGAAATTGCCGCTGCCCCCACCGCAGCAAAATGCGTCGGACCTGTTCCTGGGCATCTCGAGTAGCTCTGCTTCTGTGAAGCTGTGCAGCACCGTGCGCGGCGCATCATATACCTTATTATGCCTGCCCAGGTAACACGGGTCATGGTATGTAACTTTTAATTTGCCTGCCACCGGCTTGAGCATCTTGTCTTTAATCAGGCTGTCCAGCACCTCCGTGTAATGGTAGACTTCGAAGGTATAACCCATGCCCTGGTACTGGTTCTTCATGATATTGTAACCGTGAGGGCACAGGGTGATGACCTTTTTTACGCCTAATTCCCTGAATTTATCTATGTTCTTTTTTGCCAGGGCGTTAAATAGATCGGTCTCGCCCAGCGAATACACTTCATTGCCGCAGCACTCCTCGTCGTTGCCGAGAATACCGAATGACAAGCCTGCTTTTTCCAGTAAGCCGACCAGGTTTCTGGCCATTTTCTGGCCGTTTTCATCGTAAGATCCGATGCAGCCGATATACAGCAGGAAGTCATCGCCTTTCTCATATATCCTGGTTCCATTCGCCCAGGCGGCACGTTCATTCCTCACGTTTTTAAAAGGATTGCCATAATTGTAAACGGATTCAAGGAAGCGCTTGACCCTGGCGGGGATTTTGCCCTGCTCAACCATATCGCTCCTGGCGCCGATGATCCATTCGACGATGTCGGGGGCGAACTTCATGGGGCACTGCTCGGTGCAGTTTTTGCAGTTGGTGCACGCATAAAGTATCTCGGCAAGATGCTCCGACCACGGCAGCTCGCCTTTCAGCCAACCGTAGGTCAGCCACAACCTGCCGCCCGTGGAATAGCTGTCGAACCTGAACCTGTTATAGGAGGGACAGTTTATGGCTGAGTAGTCGGTCGGGAATTTGCAGTAACCGCACCTGAAGCACCTGTGTATCTGGGCCTGGTATTTCTTCATCGGGTCACCTCCCAGTTCCCGGGGTTCATAATGCCGTTGGGATCCAGCAGTTTCTTGATCCTCATCATTAGATTTAGCGTTTCGGGGTCCATCTTTGCCATAGTCATCTGCTGCTCGTCGATATTGGGTTTCCACATCACGCCGCCGTTTTCAAGGGCAAATTCAGCCGCTTCATCAAGCGCCTGTTTGGCCCTTTTCATGGTATCCGGCTCAGCCCGGTTAAACGTGTACGAGAAGGAAAACATCATGCTGTGCCCGCCGTCGATCATACGGGCGGCGGAGGAGTAGAAAAGGTCATATTTCTGCGCCAGTTCAGCCAGCTTCTTAACGTAAGCCGGATACTTCTCCAGGGGGGCTATGGGGCCGCTGTATTCAAACCCGCCCCCCTTGCTGACATCCGCAAACCTGGTGGTGTCTTTGGAAGGCATTGCCAGCATGGGCGCCTTCATATCGGGGGGGAGGCTGACAAACCCGCCTTCCCTCCTCTCGAAGTATTCCCATAGAGCACGCCAGGCCATTTTCTTTTTGAATTCCACTTCCTCTTCGGTGTCGCCGGTTATATAGAAAAGAATGTAGTAGTTGCCCCTGAATCTGAGCGGTATCGGCTGTGCGGTCACCACCAGGTCTTCTATCATTTCAGTCCGGCCAAGCTTGCGCATGATCTCGGGCACCAGTTCAACCTCGTCGGTGAGGAAAAGCATGCAGTCTCGAAGCTTCTTGCAGGGATAGAGTCTGAGCGCCAGCTTCGTGATGATCCCGGTGGTGCCAAACCAGCCGAAAAACAGGCTGCTCAGGTCCGGCAAAGGCGGTCCCTTGGAGAACCAGTATGGCGAGACAGCGCAGGAGCCGATCTTACATTTTTCCCCCGTGGGCAGCACCACCTCCAGGCCACAGACCATATCGGAGTTGAACCCGTGCTGCTGCGTCAGGCGTCCCTGGCCGTGTATTACCGCGTTGGCTGCTATGGTTGTGATCGGTGGAGAATCAGGTATGCTGTGACGAAGATGAGGATAATTCTTTAACAGGTAGCTTTTCAACGCGCCGTGCGTAGTACCTCCTTCCACTATCACATACGCTGCTGATTCGTTGACCTCCAGTATTTGACCCATCCGCTTCATATCCAGCAGGATGCCGCCTTTTTGCGGGATAACCAGTCCGGTTAGCGAAAGCCCGCCGCCCTTGGGGATAACAGGTATTTTCTCCCTGTTGGCCAGCTTTACTATGGCCTGTATCTCTTCAACCGTTGAGGGCATGACGACATAGTCCGGCTCGTGCGGCGGCATCAGGCCCGGGTCCCGCCCGTACAGGTAAAGCTCCTCTTTATTGTTGGATACAAAGTCTTTATCGGAGATCTTGCTAAGTTCCTGTAATATATCTATCATCGCACTTACACCCCGGCTTCCATTTTAAACAGTTGGAGGCTCTGTCCCTCGCCTATCGCCAGCCTGCAAAGGTCTATCATGTGGATCGGCTTTAATCCACGCGCGGCTACCTTATCCGCCAGCGAATCCCAGCAGGCGGGACAATTGAAAACAACGTATTCGGCGCCTGATTCCAGCATATCATCGATGTTTCTTTTCTGTACGTCATCGGCCAGGTCCGGTCCCATGCCCATTCTGAAAATCTCGCCGCAGCAAAGCGCTTTCTGTCTGTCGTATTTTCGCTTAACCCTTTCAACGCCGATAGCACTGAAGATATCATCAACAAAATGATCAACCTGCGGTATCAACCTGGTGGAGCAATTTCTCTGGTAGGCCACCTTCAGGTTGAGCGGCTTTACCTGGGACTTGAGATTTTTCAGACGTTCCAGCAGGTATTCATAATAATGCACCGGCTTAAAGGGCACTTCGATGCCATAAGCCGGCGCTATGGAAGTATAAGTAGCGTAGCATTCGTCATGAAGGCAGACCAGTTCCTTGATACCCTGCTTCTTAATGTTCTCGATAATGACCGGCAGCCTTTCCCTGATGAGCGATGGCTTGGCGTAGTGCAGGAAAACAGCGTTGCAAAAAAACTCCTGGCCGATTATTACAGAGTATTCGATGCCCTCGAACAGCTTGCCGTGAGCAAGTGTGTTGAATTGCGGCAGCAGGCAGTAGGACAGCGCCTTTTCCTGCAGCGCGCCCACCATATATCTGCCGACGGGCTGGCACTGGTTGACCCACATCGTGATTATCGGCCTGGGGGCAGGCAAAATTCCTTTTTCTTCCTGCCTGTCCACGATCATGTAGAAAGGATGATTACCGTGAGGGCAGTACTCTTCACAGGCGTAGCAGGTGGTGCAGGCTTCCAGCACAAAAGAATTCTCGCCGTTGATGATCTTGTGCCATTCAATTCTGGCAGCGGCATTGTCTATGGATATGTACTGGCACTTTGTGAGGCAGAATACGGATTTGCATTTGGCGCATTTGTCTTTATCGAATTGAAGCTGAGGCATGGCGCGACGAACCTCCTATCCACGGATTCGCGTAAATAGTAACACATTTGGAAGCAGGGAGCTAAGCGTTGACTTGCAGCCTGTGTTTCTATTTGATGCCGCGGACTTCAATTCATAACCACAGGAACATCCACCCCGGCAGGGACCGTATTATTTCTTTTTCATAATTGTTTTTAACACGGTCTCTTTATCGATTTTTTTGGTGCAGAAGAACCAGTCATAGCACTTCATATCCTGTTTGCTCTCCATCCGGTCCTTGGCAACGCCGCAGGAACCCGCCGTAGGCACAATCACGTCATCGCCAGGCCTCCAGTCCGCGGGCAGCGCAACCGAGAATGCGTCCGCCGTCTGCAAGGCCACTATCACACGGTAGAGCTCATCGAAATTCCTGCCCAGGCTGAGCGGGTAATAAATGATGGCCCTGATGATCCCCTTGGGATCGATGGCGAACACGGCGCGCACCGCCTTGGTGTTGCTTTCGCCCGGCTGGATCATACCGTATTTTTTGGCAATCTCCATGGTGATGTCTTCAATCAGCGGGAATTTCACCTCCACATTCTTCATGCCCTTGTACTCGATCTTCTCCTTGATTGTGCGCAGCCAGGCGATATGGCTGTAAAGGCCGTCAATCGAGAGCCCGACCAGCT
>CAZKOL010000063.1:0-7346 GCA_964554375.1 uncultured Dehalococcoidales bacterium | reverse complement strand
ATGGACCACGGAGGGTCAGCCACTGCGGGTTGTTGGAACACAAACAGACATCACCGACCGCAAGCAGGCGGAGGAAGCGCTGCTGAAATCAAACAATTTACTTGACCGTACTATTGACCAAAGTCCTATCGCCATGTGGATTTCTGACGAGAAGGGCACGCTCATCAGGATAAACCGGGCCTGCTGCGAACTGCTGAACATCACCGAGAAGGAAGTCCTCGGCAAATACAATATTTTCCAGGACAACATTGTCGAAAAATATGGATTTATGCCACAGGTCAAATCGGTTTTCGAGGAAGGCAAAACTGTTCGGTTCGAGATACGCTACGACACTGCCGAACTGGAGTCGCTTCAATTGGAAGGCCGGGCGTTCGTCATTCTGGACATCTCTATCTTTCCCATCATAGACACAGACGGGCATATCATCAATGCCATGATTCATCAGGCGGACATCACCGCGCGCAAGAAGTCGGAGGAGTCGCTGCGGAGTGAACAGCTAATGCTTGCGCGGACCGAGGGTATTGCCAATATCGGAAGTTGGGAATGGGATATCGCAACGGACACGGTGACCTGGTCGGACGAGTTGTTCCGGATCTTCCAGCGGGACCCGCAGGAAGGAGCGCCGAGTTTCGCCGAGCATCCAGCCTTCTATCACCCCGACGATATGGCGCGCCTGCGGCAGGCCGCCGAGGCCGCCGTCGCCGATGGAACCCCTTACGAGCTTGAACTCCGGGCCATTCGGAAAGACGGTGAGACACGGGTGTGTGTGGCGCGTGGCGCCGCCGAAATGGCGCCGGGCGGGCGGCCTGTCCGTCTGTTCGGCTCATTGCAAGATATCACTGATCGCAAGCGGGTGGAGGAGAACCTGGAGAAATCACGCCAGGAACTACGGAGCCTCTCAATGCATTTAACAAGCTTAAGGGAAGAGGAGAGGACACTGCTGGCGCGCGAGATACACGACGAACTGGGCCAGGCGCTGACTGCGCTGAAAATGGATTTATCCTGGTTATCCCAAAAGTTACCTGAAGGGCATGGACCCCTGCCGGGAAAAATAGCCTCTATGTTAAAGCTGGTGGATACCACAGTGAAGACGGTTAAACGACTATCTACCGAGTTAAGGCCGGGTTTGCTCGACGATCTCGGACTGGTGGCTGCCATGGAATGGCAGGCCGGGGAGTTCCAGGAGAGGACAGGCATCAAAACTGAACTGAGCTTTGAGCCAGATGATATTATGGTGGATAATGATCAGGCCACAGCCCTCTTCCGTATTTTCCAGGAGGTGCTGACAAACGTCGCCCGCCATGCTGCGGCAACCAGAGTTGATGCGTATCTGCGTGAGAGAGACGGAGTACTGGAATTGAGTGTGAGGGATAACGGCAAAGGAATAGAGCAGACGATGATAAACAGCTCCAAATCACTGGGCATGATAGGCATGCGGGAGAGATGTCACCACCTGGGTGGCTCTGTCGATATCAGGGGCAAACCGGGAAAAGGAACCACTGTTACAGTGAATTTACCTGCCGGGGAGGTGCGTCAGTGATAAGAATACTGGTGGCTGACGATCACCCCATTGTGCGCCAGGGCCTCAAACAGATTATCTCGGATAACCCCGACATGGTTGTGGCCGCCGAAGCCGCTGACGGGCAGGAGGTGCTGAACCAGGTCTGGAGTAATGAGTTCGATGTGGTGCTGTTGGACATCTCCATGCCTGTGAGGAACGGGCTGGATATCCTCAAGCAACTCAAAAGCCAGCAACCCGGGCTTGCCGTTTTGCTATTGAGCGTGCATCCTGAAGACCAGTACGCGCTGAGGGTCTTAAAAGCCGGCGCCTCGGGCTATATAACTAAAGACAGAGCGCCCGAAGAGCTAATAAGCGCTATCCGGGCGGCGGCCTCAGGTAAAAAGTATATCAGCCCTTCACTGGCACAGATACTGGCTGCTACACCGGGTATTACAGCCGCAGGCCCGCCTCACCAGCTCCTCTCCGATCGTGAATACAGCGTACTGTGCCTCATTGCTGCGGGCAAGGCCAAGAAAACAATTGCAGAGGAGCTGTTACTGAGCCCCAAAACCGTAAGCACTTATAGATCGAGGATATTAAATAAAATGGGGCTGAAGACTGACGCGGAAATAGTGCGCTACGCCATCGAGAACCGGTTGCTCGGCTGATCTGCCGGGCAACCCTCCCCTGTCATCGCGAGGAGCCCCGATAAATCGGGGCGACGCGGCGATCCCATAACCTCACCCCAACCATCCATCTTTTCTTGTAGGATTTAGCCTACAAAAAAATCGGCTGAATCCTACAAGATACCGGGCCTCCGGCTCACATACTTAATTCAGATTCCTGATTATAATATTATGGTAAGTTGTTGAATCTGGAGGGTGGCCGTGCCATCAAATAGGAAGCTCACTGTGTTCCTTGCTGACGACTCAGTTTTCATCCGCGAACGGTTGCCAGCCATGCTTGCAGAATTGACGGGAGTGGAAGTGATAGGGCAGGCGGCCGATGGAATAGAAGCTGTGAATTCCATCGGGGAGATGAAACCTGATGTTGTCGTCCTTGACATCCGCATGCCAGGCAAGAACGGCATGGAAGTCCTTCAGGAACTCAAGAAATTTGAACCCGCCCCCTGCGTAATTATCCTGACCAACTATCCCTATCCGCAATACCGTAAAAAATGCCTCGACATGGGGGCAGACTATTTCCTGGATAAATCAGCTGATTTCGACAAGCTGTTTACCGTAATGAAACAGCTCAGGCAAAAGGCCGGCCTGCAGAGCAGCCGGGGTCAGGTCATAAAAACAGGTAAGGAGGATACAAATGGCAACACGCAAAGCAAAGAGCCCGGCAGCACCTTTCCCGAAGTGCCCCACCGGCATACAGGGCATTGACGAAATCACGCTCGGCGGTTTGCCCAGGGGGCGTCCCACACTGGTATGCGGCGGCGCTGGCTCGGGCAAGACGCTGTTTGCCATGGAGTTCCTGGTGCGCGGCGCGCTGCAATACGATGAACCGGGCCTCTTTGTCTCCTTTGAGGAAAGCGACCGTGACCTTAAACAGAACGTCATGTCGCTGGGCTGGGACCTGGATAAGCTGGTCAGCCAGAAAAAGATGCTGATCGACTATGTTTACATCGAGCGCAGCGAGATAGAAGAGAGCGGCGAGTACGACCTGGAAGGGTTGTTCATCCGACTGAGCAGCGCCATCGATTCTATCAATGTAAAACGCATTGCCCTGGATACACCTGAAGCGCTGTTCAGCGGATTCACCAACCAGAACATCCTGCGCTCCGAGTTTCGCCGACTCTTCCGCTGGCTAAAAGACAGGGGGGTTACGGCCGTGATCACGGCCGAGCCGGGCGAAAGGACAATGACACGCTTCGGCATTGAAGAATACGTCTCCGATTGTGTTATCTCCCTGGACCAAAGGTTATTTGATCAAATCGCCATCCGCCGCTTACGCGTGGCTAAGTACCGTGGCTCACAGCATGGCACCAACGAGTATCCCTTCCTGATTGATACCAGCGGGTTCTCTGTTCTACCGGTAACTTCGCTGCGCATGGACTATCAGGTTAGTACCGAGAGAGTTGCCACGGGCATTCCACGGCTGGACACCATGATGGGAGGAAAAGGCTGCTACCGGGGCAGCAGCATAATGATCAGCGGCACTTCAGGGGCGGGCAAGACCAGTGTCGCCGCTTCTTTTGCTACCGCTGTTTGCCAGCGTGGTGAGCGTTGCCTCTATTTCTGCTTTGAAGAATCACCAGACCAGATTACGCGCAATATGCGCTCCATAGGAATTGACCTGGAACCCTGGGTCAAGAGCGGCAATCTGCGGTTCCGGGCAGCGCGCGTTACGTCTTACGGCCTGGAAATGCACCTGTCAATAATGCACAGGGAGATTGACGATTTCAAGCCGCACATGGTAATCCTTGACCCCATTTCGGACCTAACCGCTATGGCAACAGGACATGAGTCCAAGAGCATATTGACCCGTCTTATCGATTTCATGAAGGCGAAGGGAATCACCAGCCTGTTCACCGATCTGTCGCATACTGGTGACATGGAGGCTACGGAAACTAAAATCTCGTCCTTAATAGATACCTGGATCCTGGTGCGTGATATCGAAAGCGGCGGGGAACGCAATCGCGGCCTGTACATCCTTAAATCCCGCGGCATGGCGCATTCCAACCAGATACGTGAATTCTTGCTGACCGATAAAGGCATTGAATTACTGGACGTCTACGTGGGCGCCGGTGGTGTGGTTACCGGCAGCGCTCGGATTAGCAAACAAGCAGAAGAGGATGCGGCTAACATTGTGCGGCAGGAGGAGATTGAGCGATTGGAACGCGAGCTGAACCGCAAGCGAAAGACAATGGAGGCGCAACTCGCTGCCGTTCACGCCGACTTCGATACCGAGGAAGAACTCCTGAAGAAAGCTATTGCTGAAGCCAGGATGCGGGAAAAGGTACTCGCCGGAGGAAAGGGCAAAATGGCGCATTTGCGGGGAGAGGACAAAAATCCCAATAAGACCAGGTGACCGGCGTGTTGCGGAAAAGGAAAACGAAGGAGGTATTGAATGCCAGCCGAAAAAAGACAAAGGGTCATAGAGGCCCGTGGTGTTAAAAAAGAGGAGATGTATGAACTGCGCTTATATGTAGCCGGACAGACGCCAAGCTCGGTGCGGGCTTTTGCCAACCTGAAAAAAATCTGCGAAGATCATCTGAAGGGCAAATACACGATAGAGGTAATCGACCTCCTGGAGAATCCGCAATTAGCCAGGGGTGACCAGATAATGGCTATCCCGACCCTGGTGCGGAAGCTGCCTGAACCGGTTAAGAAAATCATCGGAGACCTGTCCAAAACTGAGCGTGTCCTGGTGGGCCTTGACCTGAGGCCACGCGTTGGGACAAAGTGAGGGTAAAGAAATGGAGAAAAAAGACGGGGCTAAAAACTCCACCAAAGCCTTTGAGAAAGGATTGCGCAGCCTGGGCAAAGGAGAGTATGCACTGACTCTGTATGTCACCGGCGCCACGCCGCGGGCGATGCGGGCGATTGACAATGTCAGGGAAATATGCGAAACCCACCTGAAAGGTCACTACCAGCTCTCGGTGGTTGACATATACCAGCAGCCAGCCCTGGCCAAGGGCGAGCAGATTATCGCCGTACCTACGCTGATAAAAAAACTGCCACCACCTTTACGCCGGATTATCGGCGACCTGTCGGATAGGGAGCGGGTACTCTATGGGCTTGATTTGAAAACAAAGGGGTAAAACTGATACACCATGGGTAGTTCAAAGGAAACGGTAGCACACCTTAGGGCAGAAAACGAAGAGCTCCGCAGGCGGTTGGAGGAGGCTGATCAGACGCTGGAGGCCATTCGAAGTGGCGAGGTAGATGCGCTGATTGTCTCAGGAGCCGAGGGTGAGCAGGTGTTCACCTTGAAAGGCGCTGACTACGCCTACCGCTCCCTGGTGGAAAACATGAGCGAGGGTGCGGCGACGCTCGATGCCGAAGGAATCATCCTCTACTGCAATAAGCGCCTTGCTGAGATGCTGCAGATGCCGCTTGAGCAGATGGTAACGTCACCATTTCGCCCTCTGGTATCACCACCTGACTATAGAGTATTCGATGCGCTGTTCCAAAGAGCGGGGATAGCGGGTAGCAAAGGAGAACTGAACCTCATAACCGCCAATGGGTCATCGATACCGGTTAATCTGTCTATGAATGTCTTAAAGCTGGAGGAAAAGACGGTTACCGTAGTAATCGCCACTGATTTAACACAGCAAAAGGTGATGGGAGAAATGGTAGCTGCAGAGCAACTTTCGATTTCCATCACCGAGCAGGCAAATGAGGCGATACTGGTGTGCGACGAGAACGGTCAGGTCATCCGTGCCAGCGCCGTTGCATCCCACCTTTGCGGAGCTGACCCGCTATTTAAGCAATTTGAAGATATGTTCCATATCGGTGTCATTGATAGTAATTCCGGTACATCACACGGCACAGGTGCAGAAAGTCCTTTGCGTTTTAATGACCTGATGAAGGGTGGAGGGATAGGCCGCCGCGAGTGTACCCTGACCTGTGCCGACAACCGGAAGCTCAGCCTGCTGATAAGCGCCGGCCCGTTGCGGGACTCAAACTCCAGGACAATCGGCAGCGTCATCATTTTAACGGACATCACCGAGCTCAGGAAAACCGTGGAGGCACTGCGGGAGAGCGAGGAACAATATCAAATGTTAGCCAACAATGTTAAGGATGCCATCTGGCTAATGGACATGGAACTGAAGTTTCTATGGTTTAGTCCTTCAAGTGAAAAACTAAGGGGCTTTACTGCAGAGGAAATGAAGGCCATGCCGCTGGATAAGCATTTGACTCCTGAGTCTTTTCAAAGGGCCATGGATCAGTTCGAAAAAATTATGGAACATGAGAGGCAAGGGAATCTCTCTCCAGACCGCTCGTATATAGCAGAACTCGAATATTTCCGCAGGGACGGCTCTACTTTTTGGGCAGAAACTAACATGAAATTTTTAAGGAACGAGAAGGGTGAAGCCACGAGTATGTTGTTTGAAGGATGGGACATCACCGAGCGCAAGCAGGCGGCCGAGAAACTGGTGAGCCTCCACCAGCAAAATGAACTCATCCTGGGCACGGTGACGGAAGGGATTATAGAGTTGGATTTGCAGGGTAACCACGTGTATGTCAATCCAGCCGCGGCGAAAATGCTGGGCTACGAAGTCGAAGAGCTTCTGCGCCGTCCCAGCCACAGCACCTGGCATCATACCAGACCTAACGGAAGCCCCTACCCCCAGGAAGAGTGTGCGATCTATGCTGCCTATCGTGATGGATTGCTGCATCACGTAGACACCGAGATGTTCTGGCGAAAGGATGGCGCCAGCTTCCCCGTCGAGTATGCAAGCACGCCAATCTATGAACATGGCAGGCTGGTAGGTGCCGTAGTAACTTTCATGGACATCACCGAGCGCCGACTATCAAATGAAAAACTATTAAAAAGCTACGAATCCCTGAAGAAAACCCTTGATGACGCTATCAATACCATGGCCAAAATCGTGGAAACGAGAGACCCGTATACTTCAGGCCATCAGCATAAAGTGGCCGACCTGGCAATCGCTATAGCCAGGGAAATGAAGTTAGAGGATACCCGGATCGATCAGATCAGGATGGCGGCAGTAATCCATGATATCGGGAAACTGTATATTCCTTCTGATATCCTCAGCAAACCCGGAAGGCTCTCTGAAATTGAATTTAGCCTGATAAAGACCCATGCTCAGAGTGGCTACGATATTGTCAAAGGCATGGATTTCCCATGTAATGTTGCAAAGACCATC
>CAZKOL010000062.1:0-7412 GCA_964554375.1 uncultured Dehalococcoidales bacterium | reverse complement strand
ACATCGCCACCATACCCTACGCCGTGCTGCTGCAGATGGCCAGGCACCCGCTGACCGATAGCGGCATCAGCCGCTTCGCGGACGACTGGAAAAAAGTGATGGGAGACGTGAAAAACATATGAATATAACAATCTGTCTCTGTCATTGCGAGGAACACCCCAAAAATGTCATTGCGAGGAACGAAGTGACGAAGCAATCTCATAGCATGACGTCTTCGATTGGTGAGATTGCCGCGCCCTCCGGGCTCGCAATGACATGTTAAACAAAAGGAAAAATCTATTACCCGAGGTGTCATTATGATGAATTTACCGGACCTTGAAAACAAGCCCCTTGAGGAACTGATGGCCCTGGCCAAGGCACAGAACATCGAGAACTTCGATGTGCTCACTAAGGAGGAGCTGATCGCCAAGCTCCAGCCCCTCTCCACCCCACCCGAACCCCAGGCGGGCTTTTACATGAGCCTGGGCGGCATACTGGAGATCATGGACGAAGGCTACGGATTCCTCAGACAGGAGAGCCTGCTGCCGGGGCCCAACGACGTATACATCTCCAACTCGCAGATCAGGCGCTTCGGCCTGCGCAACGGCGACACGGTGGTCGGGCAGGCGCGTCCCCCCAAGGAGGGCGAGAAGTACTGCAGCCTGCTGCGCGTGGAGATGGTCAACGGCATAGAATCCGACCAGTCCAAGGGACGCCCCCACTTCGGCCAGCTCACACCAATCTTCCCGGACGATATGTTCGACCTGGAGGGCAACCCCAAGAACCTGTCCGCCCGGCTGATCAACCTGGTGGCGCCCATCGGGCGCGGCCAGCGCGGCCTGATCGTATCCCCACCCAAAGCCGGCAAGACGCTGCTGCTGAAAAATATCGCCACCGCCATTTCCACCAACTACCCCGAGGTGCACCTGATGGTCTGCCTGATCGGCGAGCGCCCCGAGGAGGTCACCGACATGAAACGCTCGGTCAAGGGCGAGGTAGTCTCGGCCACGTTCGACGAGCCGGTGGAGAACCACACACGCGTGGCAGAGCTGGCACTGGAGAGGGCCAAGCGGCTGGCTGAGATCGGCAAGGACGTGGTCATACTGCTGGACGGCATTACACGCCTGACCCGCTCCTATAACCTGGCCATGCCCCCCAGCGGACGTACGCTCTCCGGCGGCATCGACTCAGTGGCCCTCTACCCACCGAAGCGCTTTTTCGGCGCCGCCCGCAACATCGAGGAGGGCGGCAGCCTGACAATACTGGCCACCTGCCTGGTGGATACCGGCAGCCGCATGGACGACCTCATCTACGAGGAGTTCAAGGGCACGGGCAATATGGAACTACATCTTGACCGGAGGCTGGCGGAAAAACGCGTTTTCCCTGCAATCGACATCATGCGCAGCGGCACGCGCCGCGAGGAACTGCTGCTGGGCGAGGCCACGGTGGCCAAGGTATGGCTATTTCGCCGCATGGTCAGCATGCTAGCCGAGGATTCCAACAATCCCACCGATGCCTCGGAGCGAGTGATCGAGCGGCTTTCCAAATCTCAGACCAACCAGGAGTTCCTGGACAAGCTCACCAGCAAGGAGGGGTAAACTATTGTGTCATTGCGAGGAACGAAGTGACGAAGCAATCTCACTGCACGACGTCTCCGATTGGTGAGATTGCCGCGCCCTCCGGGCTCGCAATGACATGGGAATAAGGACTTGCAATAATAGGTTACTAATAAAAACCCGCCCCTACCCTGTTAATTGATTTGTGCTATGATACATTCAAAAGCTTCGCGGAGGAATAAGAGATGAAAGTAAAGGTCCTGGCGGCTTTACTTGCACTTTCTTTTGTGACCGCCCTTATTTTGCCGGCCGCAGCGCAGGCGGAATCGCTGACGCTGGAGCCGGTGCAGGGGCCGGTCGGCTCGGACATCAAGATACCAGCCGGCTGCCAGTACGGCGAGGGCGAATATTTCCTCTACTGGGGCGATGCCAACCAGCTGATCCAGCAGGGCAATCTTAGCAAATCCGGCTGCCAGCCGCTGGTCTTCAAGGTGCCTCAATCCCCGCGCGGCAAGCAGTTGGTCACTCTCAAGGTGGGCAGTAAATCCTTCCAGAAAGAGTTCACCGTACAGGGCACCATCTCCATCGGCGTTAAGAAGGGCCCGGTGGGCACCGAGCTGGCAGTGCAGGGCAACGGTTTCGACGCCCGCGAGACGGGCATAAAAATAATTTACAACAGCAACGCAGAGGTTTCGGGCATCGAGGCAACAGCCGGAGGCAGCTGGCTCTACACCCTCAAGATCCCCCCCAGCAACAGGGGCAACCATTCAGTAGCGGCCAGCGGGTCAACTACACCGGCTACGGAGATCAAAGATCAGATATTCGCTGTAACGCCATCCTTTGCCATCAACCCCAATTCGGGCTGGGTGAGCCGCGTGGTCACGACGTCGGGCGCCGGCTTCGGCAGCGGCGAGACTAATATCGCAGTTATCTACGATGATATCGTGGTCAAGACCAACATCTCAGCCGATCTCAACGGCTCGTGGCAATCCTCCTTCTCCATCCCGGCATCATCCAAGGGCCCGCACAAGGTGGACGCCAGAGGCGCTACCACCACCATCGACGACGTCCCGGACGCCCTTTTCACAGTCTCGCCCGGCATCAAGGTCGAGCAGGCCAGCGGGAGGCTGGGCGACGTCATCAACACGGGTGACACGCTCTTCGTCAACGGCGTGGGCTTCCAGGAGAATGAGACCAACGTTAAGGTCACTTTCGACGGCATGCAGGCCGTGGGCGATATCACCGCCGATGCGCACGGGTCATGGTCGACACAGTTCACCGTGCCCGCTGCCACCAGGGGTGAGCACATAGTTGACTCGTTCGGTGACGCCACCAGGGCCGACGATGTCTCGGACTACATCGTTGTCGTCACACCCGAAGTGTCTATAAACCCGATCAGCGGCTCGGTGGGCGAAAACACGCTGCTGACGGGCAGCGGGTTCGGCGCCAGCCAGCCGCTGACCATCACCTATGACGCAAAGAATGTAGCCGGCGACGCCACTACCGATGGCAAAGGCAGTTTCAGCACCAGCTTCAAGCCACCGGCCAGCGGCGCAGGCAGCCACCTGGTGACCGTGAGCGACGGCACACAGGCCGTGGCATCGGCAACCTTCACCATCGAATCCACTGCGCCCGCGGCGCCATCCCCGGTATCGCCGGCCGCCGGCGCTAAAATAGTCTTTTTCGAAAACAAGCCCATAGACTTCAAATGGTCCGTGGTCGAGGATCCCAGCGGCGTCACCTATTCCTTCGAGATGAGCCAGAAGGCCGACTACTCGGGGACGGTGGTACGCAAGGAAGGGCTGGACAAGCCCGAGTACGTCATGCCCGCCGGCGAGAAGCCCCAGCAGGGCGAATACTACTGGCGCGTGAAGGCGATCGACCTGGCCGGCAACGCCAGCGAGTGGAGCCAGTCGCAGCTCATCACTTTCACCGGCTTCGACTTCATCTGGCCTGTTGTGGGCGTCATAGTCGGCCTGGCCGTGATCGGGCTGGTCATATGGCGTATACGGGCCATCAGCAGCAAGGGCGGCTGGTCGTCATCGTAACTTCATAATCTTGACAAAATAACCATGCGGCTTTAATATGAGTTAAATCTAACATTATCAACGCGTTTAGCTAAATATAAAACGAAATAGTTTAAGCGAGGTATTGCAGAATGAAATTAATGGTTATCGGGCTGGGGCAGTGCGGCTCCCGTGTAGCCGATGAGTTTGCCCGCCTGGGCCAGAGGGCCCACGGTGAACGCGGCACGACCATCGTCACAGGGACCTTTGCTGTCAACACAGACCAGACTGACCTGACCGGTTTATCTCATATCGGCTCAGACTACATGCACCGCATTCTCATCGGCGGACGCAAGACCTGGGGGCACGGCGTGGGCAAGGTCAATGAGATGGGCGCCGAGCTGGCCCGGGAAGACGGCGACAAGGTCATCGACGCCGTGCGCACATCATCCCTCTTCTACCAGACCCATGCATTCATGCTGATAGCCGGCACGGCCGGCGGCACCGGCTCGGGCGCGATATCGATCATCGCCCAGATGCTCAAGGAACGCTATATCGGCAAGCCGGTCTACGCGCTCTGCGTGCTGCCCTTCGAACACGAGGAGGTGGCCGAGCTGCGCAGCGTCTACAACACCGCCACCTGCCTGAAGTCCATCCACTCCGTGGCCGACGGCGTATTTTTGGCCGACAACCAGCGCTACGTGCGCAAGGATGCCAGCCTGGCCATGAACCTGCAACGCATCAACCGCCAGATCGTGGAGCCTTTCTACGACCTGATGTGCGCGGGAGAAGTGACCAACGTGCGCCACGTGGGCGCCAAGACCATGGACGCCGGCGACATCATGCAGTCCGTGGACGGCTGGACCGCCATCGGGGTGGGCAAGACCGATATTCCGCGCGGTTTCCGCTTCCCCTGGGAACTTTCCAAGACCGGCTTCCGGGAGAAGAGCGGCGAGACATTGCGCGCCATGCAGGCCATGGACGCCGCAGTCAGCGAGCTTTCCATCGCGCTCAACCCCGAGGACGCCGGCCGCGCGCTTTACCTGCTGGCCGCGCCCACCAAGGAGATGAGCATGGATATCGCCAAAGGCCTCGGCGACTACCTGCGCGAGCTGGCCGAGAACGCGGTCATACGCGCCGGCGACTTCCCCAGGGACCGCGGATCGGTTAATGTCACCATCCTCTTCTCGCAGCTCGCCTTCGTGCAGAAGATACGCGACTACTACGACAGGGCCTCGGCCTTCGCCATGACCCAGAAGGACCGCCTCAAGGAAACTACGGGCCGCCTGCGCGACATGGAAGACGCCGCCAAAGGCCTGCCCAGCCTGATATAAACGCTGTTTTGATATTCGAAAGAGGGAGAGTATTACGCTCTCCCTCTTTTTTATTGACCTCCTTTGACTGCCATCGCGTAAGCTGCAACAGGCGCACCTGAACCCCTACACTATGAAGCGAAATTTACAGCAATATGTTATACTAAATTGTTTAAGTAAGAATTATTTATCGAGGTAGAACATTATGGCTATAGTAAGAACTTCGACCAAGGGGCAGGTGGTGATACCGGGCGAGATAAGGAAAAAGCTCGGATTAAAGGCCGGCCAGAGGTTGAGCGTCAACCTTACAAAAGATGGGAAGATTGAGCTTATCCCCCTGCCGCTTGAGCCATCCACAGCCTTTTGCGGGATCTACAAAAGGGGTAGGTCTTTGACCGGCGTACTGCTAAGGGAACATCAGCAGGAAATCAAGAGTGAAAAACACCACCGTTCTTGACGCCTTTGCCATGCTTGCCTACCTGCAAAAGGAAAGGGGCTGTGCCCGCGTCAGGGACCTGCTGTCTGCCCCTCATGAAAATAGCCGGGTGATCATGAATGTCATAAATGTAGGGGAGGTTTACTACATACTGGCAAGGGAGAGGTCGGCTGAAGAGGCGGATTTCTTTCTCGACCTGATTATTCCTTCTTTAAATATCAGGATTGAACTCAATAACCTGCAGGACGTTATAGCGTCAGCCAGGATAAAAGCCGCCTTTCCAATATCATATGCCGATGCCTTTGCAACTGCAACTGCTCGCAAATACGATGCTGTGCTGGTTACCGGTGACCCTGATTTCAAACATATTGAGAAGCTGATAGATATTGAGTGGTTGGGCTGAAGGGCGTGTAGGGGTGTCTTCTGTAGGGGCGTACCTTCAGGTGCGCCCGAACGTTGTATCCAGGTCCGCCCGAACACGGGCGGGTTTGAAAACCCGCCCCTACAGATTGTCACTGTCTGACCGTTCCCGCGGCTTTACGGGGCGTCAGGCGTGCGGCCGCCTCCACGCATAGCGCCAGGCTGATCAAATAATCGTCGTGTCCGGCAGTGGGATCGACAAAGAAATTGATGGTGCGGTTGGGATGGCTGACGCTGCGCGCGCGCTCGAGCTCAAACATCAACTCGCGGTAATCCGCCGAGCCGTCGCCCCGGTACAACCTGAGCCTGCCGGAATTGACAGCGGCCAGCAGGTTGAAGCCCAGGGCCGACTTGGAGGCCCGGGTGAATTTGAAAGGCGCGATGATGCTGCCCAGGGCGGCCATCAGAAACGAGGCCACGCCCTCGCCCACGCCTGTAGCATCCGCAACTACACTGCTGCAGCGCCAGGTATGCTGCAGGATGTGCAACAGCTCCCGGTAAAGCTCCGGGTGCTTCCTGCCGACCCAGCCGTAATGCTCCACCACCTCTATGCGGGGCTCCTTTATCGCCAGGTCACCAGCCGGGAAACTCACCTCCGCGATGGTCAGCACGGCGGCGTCCCGGCCGCGCGCTGTCATCCCCGGTTCGTTAACCACCTCAGCCTCACCCGCCAGGTCGAGGCCCGCCACGTACGTTTTAACCTCCGATTTCCTGCCCGCCTGCCGGCCGTGTGTGCCCTGCATCAGGGCTATTTGAGTCCGCGACAGAAAACCTCCGGCGCTGCGGATGGGAAGCAGGGCATACTGGCTCAAGAAAAGCGGATGGTCTGCGCCCAGCCTGGCGCGTTCGGCCTCCACGAAGGCTAGGTATCCGGGATTGTATCTGGCTACATCCTGCCAGTCGAAGCGGAAATGGCGCTTCAGGCCGTCGTTTTTTTCCAGTTCAAGATTAGATTGTTTGACCTCTTCCAGCAGTGTAGAATCGTCCCAGGGCGTGCCGTAGTGGACCGTGGTGGCGTTGGTGGAGGAAGCCATGGGGCGGAAATCACGGGTGTACTTGTCCTTGCCCACATCCTGCGACTCATCGATCTCCAGCAGGATGTCGGCTGTGTGCCCTACCACCGAGGATGACTCCTCGGCGGAGAGAAAGACCTGCCGCGCCGAGCCCAGGCGTATGATGTAGCCCATCTCGGCCTCCCAGATCCCCTCGAAGCCGAAATCATCCAGCCGCTGCTTGAGCCGCATCATGGAGATAACCGTCTGCGGCTTGAAGGTGGGCGAGCACTTGACGGCGCTGCCCCCGCGCGCCATGAACATGGTCAGGAGCAGTACCCCGATATGCGCGGAAAGCTCGTTTTTACCGCCCTGGCGGGCGATCTCCACAGAGAATGTCAATCCCCGCTGGTTATCGATGCTGTCCAGCACAGCGCGGGCGATCTCGAACTGGTAGGGACGCAATAACATAAATTCCAAAATCCAAACAATATTTAAACTCAAATATCTAAATTCTAAACAAATACAAAACTCAAATGTTCAAATACCAGAGCTTTTTGAATTTGGTCATTTGATATTGTTTAGAGTTTAGATATTAGGATTTAGGATTTTCTTCCTTGTTTGGAATTTGGATTTTGGATTTTGGAATTTTTATTTGATCAGGGCTTTGACACCCAGCGGGATGGCCAATTCGGTGATCACCTTAGTAA
>CAZKOL010000061.1:0-7517 GCA_964554375.1 uncultured Dehalococcoidales bacterium | reverse complement strand
GAAGACGACTCCCAGGATGGACCTGATCACGTCGATTCGCATCGCAGCCCTGCGTACATCGTCGGCGCTTATGTAAAGCAGGGCGCACTGGTCTCCACTCAGTACAACACCATCGACTTTTTGCGCACGATAGAAATGGTCCTGGGCCTCCCGCCGATGAACCTGAACGACGCACTCGGGAGACCCATGGCTGATGTATTCAACACGACACCGCGCAAGTGGAGCTTTACCGCCACTCCCTCACCGGCTCTCTACAATACACAACTGCCTCTGCCTCCCAAGCCGGCCGGCCTGGTCGTGCCCAAGCCAACGCACGACGCGGCATACTGGGCAGAGGTCACGAAAGGGATGGACTTTACCTCCGCAGACATGATGGATTTCCCGGCCTACAATCGCATCCTTTGGACAGGGTTGATGATCGGTCAACCTTATCCCGCCGCACCAACCGGATTGGACCTGAGTCAGAACCGCGAAGAGCTCCTCGCGAAGCACGAGAGTTCTCTGAGGCAATAACCCGTTTGGCGAAGGCGGCCACAACTACTATTGAAAGAGTTGGCTGGCTATCCGTTAGCTAAAATGGAATTGTGCTCCTCGGTTCGGCAAATATCAGCTTCAATTGGAGGGGGAAAGCAAAGGTTGGTAGCTTGACAATGTTTATTATTTGGTATATGTTTAGTGCGCACTAAACATCATCATGATAATAAACATTGAGAGTACAAACATAAGATGTTAGACATCGAGAAGCTCAAACAAATGCTATCTGAGGCGGGTCTGAAGGTCAAGTCCGTGGAATCTGAGTCGAGATTGCGGGGGATAAGGCCAGACGCCGTTGCTCACGCCGAAATGGACGGCCGCAAGATGAGCCTGGTCATTGAGGTCAAAGAACGGCCGCACCTGGCCGGGCTGCGCCTGGCGGCCGAGCAGGCCAAGCGATACGAGGAACCCAACAGGGTGCCGATGATTGCAGCGCAGTTCCTCGGGCCCAACCGACGAGCGCTACTGAGAGAAATGGGCATGGGGTATGTCGACATGGCCGGCAACTTCTACCTGAGGGCGCCGGGTATCTTCATCGAACGGGAAGGCAAAGAGAAAGCTGCGGTGGAGCAACCCAAGTTCAATCCGTATGCTGACAAGGCGTCTATCATACTGCGGCTGCTGATGGATGAGTCCAAGCACCCATGGAAGGTACGCGAGATCGCCGAGGCAGGGGGAATAACTGCAGGATGGGCTTCCAAAATCGTGGACAGCATGGTCGAGCGGGGACTAGTCGAATATAGCCGCAAGACCGGAATAAGGCTGCTGGCCTGGGAAGACATGCTAAAGGAGTGGGCCGACTTCTATGACTGGCAGAGGAACGCATTCCACTATTACTACTGCCATGCTGCCGACATGCAAGAGCTTATAGACAAAATAGGGAGACTGGATGATGGTGATAGCAGACTATGGGCGCTGGGATTTCAGGCTGGGGCTTACATAGTGTCCCCACATGCCACATTCAACCAGGTGCACCTTTTGATTGACGGGAAAGCGTTCGACGCGGTGCGTGGTAAGATTGAGCGTGAACTGCAACTGGAAGAGAGAAAAGACGGAGCCAACCTGATACTGGTGCGACCCTACTATACCAGCTCTGCGCTTTTCCGGGCACGTAATATCAAAAATTGGCGCGTGGTCTCGGACATTCAGCTATACCTCGACCTCAACCGGTACCCGTTGCGAGGCCGTGAGCAGGCAGAGCATCTATTGGAGAAAGTGATCAGACCCAGAATGGGTGGAGCTGTAAAGGGGGAACGTGGAAGTAAGCGAGACTGATCTGCTATCGTTGCACCGCGCGCTGAACGTATTGAAGCCATACCTGGGGGAAATCATACTTGTGGGTGGATGGGTTCCCTTCCTATACCGCAAGTACGGAAGTATGCCGTTTCGACATCCATCAATCCGTACAACGGACATTGACATGGCCGTTCCACGCGATCTGCCCGAGCAAGGACAAGCCACGGTGGACGGCCTGCTGATAGCGGCAGGGTACAATGTGGAAATCGTGGGATCATATGGCGGCGCCGTGAAGTACGAACTGGCAACACCTCCCACTGAAATAGAGTTCATAACACCTGAGGTCGGCAGGGCCGGTCAGCCGTCCATCACAGTGCAGGCCGGGCTGAGAGCCCAGGCGCTCAGGTACGTGGATATCCTTCTGGACAACACCAGACAGATTACAGTGAGGGACTCAGTTGGTGGCCAACAGGTGGACTGCGTAGTGAAAGTCCCAACCCCGGCAGCATTCATCTACCAGAAGGCACTTACATTGATGCAGCGTCGGTCAAAAGCGGCCAAAGACCTGTACTACATTTTCGACCTGGTGGATTCAAGCCCGGAAATGCAGATGACAATCCCGGCCGACATGAAGACGATCAAGGCAAATTACTCTGCAAGGTGGTTCAGTAGCGCAATCAGGCACCTCGAGAACTATTTTCCCGAAGACGGCGGCAGGGGCCCAGCGCTGATCGCCGAGCAGTACACGGGTAATATGCCGGCAGCGACTTTCCGGGTCTATGTGCGGCGGGTATTCAGAGACCTCATCAACAAGCTCCGCGAGAGTTAACAACTCTTTGGCCATCCCCTAACAACCATCCCCCCATTCATGATTAACGGCAGAGCACCTGCGATCAAACGTGTTTTCAAAGTATATTAGCCATTTATTAGCTTTTTTGCTTTTAGGGGTATCGTATAGGGCTGATTTTAGCTACATTTTTGATGAGCAAAAGAGAATTGGTAGCGCATACCGGATTCGAACCGGTGATCTCTGCCTTGAGAGGGCAGCGTCCTAAACCCCTAGACGAATGCGCCAGATAAATGGCTGGGGATCCTGGATTCGAACCAGGGCTCACGGATTCAGAGTCCGCTGTCCTACCGCTAGACTAATCCCCAGAGTTCCAAAATTATAACATTGCGGCTCTGTCTCAGGCAACCTGTGAACCGGTTGCCCTAACCAGTCAACAGACCCGCCGATTTAAGCACGTTGCGCACCTCGGCCCGGGATATCGGCATCATGAGTTCCTCGTTGAGGAATTCGAAGCCTTCAAACTCCAATGCTTCCTTCGCCGCCTTCGCCGCCACCTGCTCCAGGTCACCGGTCAAACGGTACTGCTCCACGATGTGGTCCTGGTATTCCCTGCATAGCTTCACCGCATTAAGCAGCACCTGCCTGGCGTCAGCCCCGGTTACGGCACTATAGTGGTCGAAACAGCATATCTCGATGTCCAAAGGCAGCAACCTGTCGATCGATTCTTTGTACAGGGTAAAATCGAACTGCGGCGAGGGGCGCGCCAGATTATTAATATTGCCGATCGGGCAGGGTACAGCATCGCTGGGAAAGATCGCCTTCAATCCCGGTATATACACTGTGACGTCGCCGGGCGAATGACCCGATGTCTCGATGAACCGCGCTTCCAGGCCGTTTCCCAGGCTGATTACGGTGGAGTTATCCACAACCTGATCTATGGTTACAGCATCGATCTTGAGGTTCATCCTCTCGTACTCTTCCTGCAGCTTGTAGGTGTCGATCATCAACTTATTCACCATCTCCGAGTAATTGATGACCTTCTCCTTTGAAAGTATCCTGGATGCAGCCTGGGTCCCCAGCACTTTTATCCGCGGGAACCGCCTCTTAAGATATGGCACGGCCCCGAAATGGTCGAAATGCGAATGAGGGATCACCAGGTACTCGATGCTGCCCGTGTCGATCTCGTATTCTTTGAACTGCTGCTCAAGCCGCGGGACGATCCAGCTCATGGCGCCGCCGATAATCATGGACTTCGCCCCCTGCGCCAGGTACATAAGACTCTGTTTCCAACCGAGCATGTAAAGCCCGTCGCAAATCTTGCCAGGCCGGTCTATAAACATACTTTCATCTCCTTTATTGCTGGTCTGTTCCCGCCGGCGCTCAAAATCACCGGACGTTGGATCGATTCCCCGGATTTGACAGTGGCTGTTACAATTAGTTATATCTATTTAATGTACTATCAAATTCTACCTGGAGAATAGCATATCATGAAACTTACCTGGAAACCTATTATGGCCGGCATACTCGACATCGTATCAGGCGCCATCGGCATGGTGGGCGGCTTGTATTTTGTGGTGCTCACCTCCCTATTCCACACCATGCATGAGATCATGAACGTCGACCCCACTATCATTGAGCAGACCGAGCAGATTATATCCAGGCTTTTCGCGGTCCCCTTCGTGCTGGTCTTCGTCGGCATCATATCGATCATAGGTGGAGTATACGCGCTCCAGCGCAGGATCTGGGGGCTGGCCCTGGCAGGGGCCATATGCTCGTGCGTGGTCTTCCCCTTCTTCGGGATCCCTTCCATTATCATCACCGGACTGGCACAGGAAGAGTTCAATTAATCAAGGAGTCTCATTCAACCGAATTGTCCTCTCTAAATGATCTTCAATCAACCCTCGGGGTCAGTTTCAATAACCCCGCCATCCTCGAACAGGCGGTTACCCATTCCTCCTTCATCAATGAGAACCCCGCAGCGGCTGCCGGCGACAACGAGCGCATGGAATTCCTGGGCGATGCCCTGCTCAACCTCTTCGTTGCCGAGAAACTGTACTGCGATTTTCCCGGTCTGCCGGAGGGGCGACTCTCTGAGATCCGGGTCTCCCTGGTCCGGCAGGAGAAGCTGGCCGAAAAGGCGCTACAGCTCAAGCTCGGAGATTACCTGCTGCTGGGCAAAGGCGAAGATGCGTCCGGAGGGAGGGGTAAACGCAACAACCTGGCGGACGCTTACGAGGCCCTGACAGCGGCAATCTACCTCGACCGGGGCTTCGACGCGGCCAGGTCTTTCATCCTGCGCGGTTTTGCAGAGGACATTCAGGCCATTAAGGAAGGAAAGTACAGCCCCAATTTCAAGGCGCTGCTACAGGAACTCACCCAGGCGGAGTTCAAAACGCTGCCCGAATACGAGATAATCGAGGCCACGGGACCCGACCACGACAGGATATTCTGCGTATCCGTCTCGCTGGGAGAAGTCCTGCTGGCCGTAGGATCAGGCAAAACCAAAAAGACAGCCGAGTCGGAGGCCGCCAGGGCTGCCTACGGCAAGTTGACCGCAAAGCCCGACTGAGACAGCTAGTCCGCGTATCGCAGCAGTATCACTTCAAATTCAGCCGGCCGACTATTCTTTGTTATCTCAAATTCACTGCCGGCCAGTCTCTTAACTGTTTTCTTGCCCTTAGCAAAATCCTCCGCGCTCCACTGCAGGAACTGGCATTTGTCCGTCTTGTAATGCATGGGTATGGCTATGCGCGGCTTGATATCTGCGCACACCGCGTTGGCTGTTTCTACGTCGATGGTAAATACCCCTCCCACCGGGATAAGCAGCACGTCCACCTTGCCCACGGCGGCAAGCTGATCTGCCAATAGTCTGTGGCCCAGGTCCCCCAGATGACACACATTTATATCATCAATCACGGCACAAAATACGGTATTGTTGCCCAGCTTCTTCCCTGCTTCGTCGTCGTGGGAAACACTGATGCCTCTAACCTTCATACCTTTAATAGCCATCTCGACACTCCCCTTCACCACCTCAGGCCTGCCGGGCAGGGCGCCGGTGCAGTTGTGATCATCGTGCTCATGGCTGACCGTGACCATATCAACTTTCTCACTGACCTGTTTATAGCTGAGGTGGCTTTCAGACTTGAAGGGGTCCATCAGCAACTTCGCTCCGTTTCCCGCCGTCAGCAGGAAGCACGAGTGACCGAACCACTTTATCTTCATGATCAACCTCCTATTTATAGTTCAAACCTGCTACGAACCGGACCAGCGTCCTCACGCCGAAGCCCGTCGCGCCCTTCACCAGCGCCCCCCTGGTCTTGTCCGCCATAAAAGGCCCGGCTATATCTATGTGAGCCCAGGGCGCGTCACCCACGAACTCCTGCAGGAAGAGGGCGGCCGTGATGGCTCCAGCATACCTGCCGCCGGAGTTCTTTATATCGGCAATTTCGCTCTTGTTGAGCTCTTTGTATTCCTCGGGCAAAGGCAACTGCCACAGCTTCTCTCCGCCTTCGCCGGCGGCCTTGATCAATCGGCCGGCCAATACGCTGTCATTGGAAAAGAGGCCTGCATATAAATCACCCAGGGCTACATGGCAGGCGCCCGTCAGAGTGGCCAGGTCGACGATGGGGCTGATCCCGTTCCTGACAGCGTAGCACAGCGCGTCGGCCAGTATAAGCCTGCCCTCCGCATCGGTGTTGACCACCTCGATGGTCTTGCCGTTGGACGCCTTCAGCACGTCCCCGGGCTTGAGCGCCCTGCCGCCGGGAAGGTTCTCTGTGGCCGGTATAAGCGCGGTCACGTTGACCGCCATTTTCATCTGCGCAATGGCGTCCATGGCCGCTATTACCACCGCGCCGCCCGACATGTCGCCCTTCATGTCCGACATGAATTCCTGCGGCTTCAGCGAGATACCGCCCGAGTCGAAGGTCAACCCCTTGCCCACCAGGCCGACAACTTCCTTTTCGGACGGGTCACCCCGGTAGTTCAGCACAATGAATTTAGGCGGCTCGGCCGTTCCACGCGCCACGCCCAGCAGAGCCCCCATCTTCTCTTTCTCCATGTGTGCGCGGTCCATAACCGTTATGTTCAACCCGTGCCTGGAGGCAACCTCCCCGGCTATCTCCGCCATATGTGAGGGGGTCATATGGTTGGCCGGCTCATTGACCATGTCACGCGCCATCATCACAGCGCCGGCCGTAATCCTGCCCTTTTCCAGGCTCCGGCCGACCGCACCAAGCGCGTCGGCATTATTTTCAAGCAGGACGATCTCTTCGATCTCATGCCCGTTTTCATCCTTTGTCATATGGCGCCTGTATAAATAGGCCCCCAGCAGGCAACCTTCGGCCACCGCACCGGCCCATTCGGCATTTTCCAGGCCGGCGCCATCTTGCCAGAGCGCCAGAGCTGCTGTTTTTGCTTTGTGCTTGCGCAGGACGCGCACGGCTTCACCCGCCAGGTCCCTCAGCTTATCGGTATCCCATTCACCCCTTTTGCCCATGCCAACCACCACCGCCAATCGCGCCGGTATCTTTCCCAGCGTATGCAGCACATGCACCTCGTTCAGCTTTCCCTTCACCTCACCGGACTTGATAAGCTCCCCTATAACTCCTCCAAGGGCCGAGTTCAACTCACCGGTAGCCCCACCCGGGCTTTCATCCCCTTCATAAATACCGACGATAACCGCATCTGTCGCGATAGTTCTTACGTTGCCTAGCCTGGCCTTAAATTTCACTTTACCCTCCAGTATGTAATATTATGTAAACATGGATGTTCGGCAGCGTCTGCTTGACGCTATCGGCATCAGTGTGCCTTGATCAGCCATGCTGAATAATATTACCACCTTTTCGGCGCCAATCAATCTAATAGTTGATTTATCCCCGCCGGCAGTGATATAATTATAAGAAATAAACCTTTAAGTCAGCCCAGTGAGGCTGGCAAGGGAATGATGAAGTTACTC
>CAZKOL010000060.1:0-7856 GCA_964554375.1 uncultured Dehalococcoidales bacterium | reverse complement strand
GTTATCCCAATCAGCTAAAGGGTGAGGATACGCTGTTGGAAGCCAAAATACTGGCGGTTGCAGACGTGATAGAAGCCATGGCTGCACACCGTCCATACAGGCCGGCACTGGGCATCGATAAGGCGCTTGAGGAGATATCAAAAAACAAGGGCAGACTCTATGATCCGGATGTAGTGGATACCAGCCTGAAGCTCTTCAGCAGCGGCAAGTTCGAGTTTAAATCCATCTAATAGTCTATTTTGAGAGAGGAGAATTAAAGTTCGGATCAGTAACATGTGATGGAGGATTTATTAAATGTTGAAAGCACAGAAGTCACTTTGCGTGGCATTGGCAGGAATGCTGGTAACGGCCCTTTCGCTGGCGGCTTGTACGCCAGTCGCATCGCCGCAGCAGTTCACTTTGCGAATAGGCATGGTCGGAACATTGAGTTCCCTGCCTTATTATGTGATGCTTGACCAGGATTTTGCTAAGCAAAACGGTCTTACTATCATAGAGACAATTTATCAGAGTGCTGATCCTATATTCAAAGCTGTTGCAGAAGGCTCGATAGATGGCTCCCCATCCGGTGGCATTATAAACGTTTTTCTTGCTGCGCAAGATGGCATCATACCGGACAAGGTCACCGCAGTATCCGCTAATTCCTTTGCCGACCCTGAGCATCCGATCGTAGGAGTTGTGGTGGCTAATTCTGTATCGAATTGGAAAGACCTCGAAGGCCAACATATTGGTGTTCCCTCAAAAACGACCATGTTTGCGGCAGCTATTATTGCTCGCCTGTTGCAGGAAGGGGTAACCAATTATACTTTGGTCGAGATTACGGTTAGCAATACGGGCCTGGCTATAGCCAGCGGCAATATAGCGGCGGGCGTTATGTCGGAACCCTATCTTACTCAATCTTTACTACGGAAAGATGGGAAACTACTGGGGTGGGTCATGGGTGGTGAACCTTTCGAAAAGATGGAGTTCACTGCGAATGTCTTCAGCACCAACATCGTAAGGGATAATCCCGGAGCTGTTAAAGCCTATCTGCGCGCTCATATGGAAGCTTGCCGCTGGATAGAAAAAAACCCTGACACTGCCCGGTCCGTCTTAGGCAGAAAATTATCCTTAACTCCAGAGGTGGTAAAGAATGTGAAAATGATGCGCTGGCCATCAGATATGCGCAATGACCCCGTTTTGCTGGAGAGCATGCAGCCGGTGCTGGTAGAAACTGGCATACTCAAGGAAGTTATACCCGCCAGCCAGCTCTACGATGAGACGCTCCTCAACGAGGTGCTCAGCGAAAAAAGGTAGAAGGAAAATGCGTAAATGAAACTGTCAGTCAAGCTTCCCCTGCTCATCATCCTGTCGGCAACTATAGTGGCTGCTGCCGTTGGCATATTGCAGTTTCTCACCGTGCAGGCCAGCATTATAAACAGGGAAAACGAGGCCAACATAAACAGCGTCAACGGATACGCCAGCTCCGTAGGTTTCTACCTTAACCAGGCGCGGGATATAATGGCGATTACCGCCAGTGAGGTTGAGGCGCCCTGGTTGCGCACTATATCCACGCCGGGCTACAGTGAAGAAGAATTGCACCAGTCCGTGCATAACACTGCTACCTCCATACTGGAGAACTCGAAAACTTTCGAGTATATCATGTTCCTGGATACGGATGGGACTGTTCGCGTCATGGGACCCCATGAGCTGCGACAAAGCCTGAGCAGGAATAATCTGGGATACACAGCCTGGTATAAGAAACTCATGAGCACCGGCCAGGCTGTTACCAGCGACCTGCATATCTCACCCGCCACCCAGCGGCCTACTGTTGTTGTTGCCACACCCTTGCACGGCCCGGAAGGGCAAATTATCGGAATAGTGGCCGGCGGCTTGAATCTTGAGCAGCTATCACAGATAGGCATGACGGGTCTGCAGTCCGGACAGCCACTCCGCTATGGATTAATCACCGACAGCAGGGGGTTGATCATCGCCCACCAGGCTAATCCCAATTATGTGCTTGAGCAGACCGACTTCAGATCAGTGCCGCCGATACGGGCGGCACTGTCCGGGCAACAGGGGACCATGCGCTTTATCAGCCCCATCGATGGGATTGATAAACTGGCTGCCTATATGCCGCTGCCCGGAACGGGCTGGGCTGCAGAATACTGGGTGCCTGCGCAGGTGGCCTTTGAGCCGCTTAACAGACTATTAGTATACCTGATAGGGCTGGCTTTATTAATGGTTATCCTCATGGGGCTTGGTTCTCTTTTAATAACGCGGCAGGTCACCGGCCCTTTACGGCATCTATCTACAGCAATCGAAAAAATAGGCGGCGGCGACCTCAGCCAGAGGATCCAGGTCAGGGGCAAAGACGAGATCAGCCAGCTCGGCGGTGAATTTAACCGCATGGCGGAATCCCTGCAGGCTGCTACCCTGGAAAGAGATAGGGCAGAAGCTGAAAAGTTACGGGCCGAGGGCGTGGCTGCGGCAGCCCGCGTGGCCCGCGATATGATTGAAAACATGAGCGACCCCGTGATCCTGGCCAGCCCTGACGGCAGGATAGAAGCGATCAACCGGGCAACCACAGACCTCTGGGGCTACGGTGAAGAGATAATCGGTACCCTTCCCACCATACTGGTTGTTGAAAGGGAGGCAAACGTCGTCTTCGGCGTAATTAAAGACGCAATGGAAAAAGGCTTTGCTAAAAACGTCCAGCATACGGCTCTTACCAAGGACGGAAGGGAAGTGCCAATCCTGCTCAGTGTAGTGATGCTCAAGGATAGAGATGAAAACCCGGTTAACATAGTGTCTATCATCAGGGATATTTCGGAGATTAAGCGAGCAGCGGACAATCTGAAAGAGAGTGAGGAGAGATTCCGTATCGCCTCTGCCAGTGCCAGCGATACTATCTGGGAATGGGATATACCCAGCGGCAGGTTAGACTGGTACGGCAAGATCGATGAAATACTGGGCTATCAGCCCGGTGAATTCCCGCGAACCATAGAGGCCTGGGAAAAGGCCATTCACACAGATGATATCGGCCATGTCAATGCTAAACTCGAACAGCATTTAAAGGAAGCGACACCCTATGCGGATGAGTACCGCATTCAACGCAAGGATGGTACGTATTGCTACTGGGTGGACCATGGTACTGCATTACGCAATGATGCGGGCGAGCCGGTGAAAATGATCGGGGCCTGCAGCGACATCAGCGAGCGTAAAAAAGCCGAGAAATGGCTGGCTGAGAAGACGGAACAACTGGAACGGTCAAATGCCGAGCTTCAAAGTTTCGCCTATGTAGCTTCGCATGATCTGCAGGAGCCGTTGCGCACCATATCCAGCTACATGCAACTGCTGGAGAAGCGCTATAAACCAAAACTGGATAAGGATGCGCAGGAGTTTATAGATTTCGCCGTTACCGGAGCTAATCGCCTGCAAAATATGATCGGCGGCCTGCTCGAATATTCCCGCGTGGAAACACGCGGCGACCCCTTTGAAATGGTGAGTTGCGAGTGGGTTTTGGACCACGTGGTCGGAGACCTCAAGAAGGCTATTGATGAAAGCAAGGCTAATATTACACATGACCCATTGCCTGAAATCTTCGCGGACCAGATGCAATTGACCCGCCTCTTCCAGAACCTCGTAGCCAATTCCATCAGGTACCACGGCAGCGGACCACCGCGTATACACGTTTCCGCCGCGACGCGGGATGGCGACTACGTCTTCGCGGTCAAGGATAACGGCATTGGCATCGACCCTGAATATAAAGAGCAGATTTTCGTAATTTTCCAGCGTCTGCAGGGTCGCGAGGTGCCCGGCATAGGTCTTGGTCTGGCCGTCGCCAAGAAGATTGTGGAGCGGCACGGCGGGCGTATCTGGTTAGAATCAGAACCCGGCAAAGGAGCAACCTTTTATTTTACTATTCCAATTAAAGGAGGTAACAAGCAATGACAGGTCGGAAACATGGAGAGCCAATTACTATCTTGCTGGTCGAGGATAATCCAGCTGACGCCAGGCTGGTAAATGAAGCCATGAAGGAAATCAAAATTCGTAATACGCTATATCATGTACCCGATGGAGTGGAGGCAATGGCTTTCCTGCGCAAACAGGGCGAATATGCAAAGATGCCCCGCCCGGACGTTATCCTGCTCGATCTTAATATGCCTCGCAAGGATGGACGCCAGACACTTAAGGAGATAAAAGAAGATCCCGAACTGAAACGGATCCCAGTGGTGGTACTGACAGTTTCAGATGCCGAGGAGGACATCATTAAGAGCTACAACCTGCATGCGAACTGCTTTGTAACCAAGCCTCTTGACCTGGATGAGTTTTCCAAGGTAGTGACGGGGATTGAAAATTTCTGGTTTGAAATTGTGAAATTGCCGCCTAACGGAAGCTCCAAGAGCCATTAAATTATTATAACGGTTTGGTCTATATTGAACGGCATTGAGCCAGGAGGTTACTAATTTGGAGAATGAGGAAACAAAGACATTAGTCATCGAGGATAATCCTGCCGATGCAAGGCTTATACGTGAGATGATCACTGAATATGCCCCGAGAACCATCGAGCTCGAATACGCGGAAACACTGGCAGCCGGCATTGAAAGACTATTAGAAGGTGATTTCACAGCCGTTCTGCTTGACCTTGGGTTGCCTGATAGTAAGGGCCTGAATACACTGAAGAGTATCCGTGGAAAGTTCCCTGAACTGCCTATCGTTATTCTAACCGGTCTATCAGACGACGCTATCGGTATCGAAGCCGTGCGCCAGGGGGCTCAGGACTACCTGATCAAGGGTCAGATCGATGCTTACAAGATTTGCTGCTCACTCCGCTATGCGACAGAGCGTAATAAATTGAAGCTTCAAATCAAGGAATCCCTTGATCAGCAAAAAGCGATAGTCGAAGGGGCTGTTGATGCGCTTGTTAGGGTAACCGAGATGCGCGACCCTTATACCGCGGCACACCAGCGGCGCGTAGCGGATCTGGCCGGCCGAATCGCGGCGGAAATGGGTTTCAGCGAAGACCGGATCGATTTTGTCATGACGGCAGCCCTTCTGCATGACCTGGGAATGGCGGCGGTGCCAATGGAGATACTCATCAAGCCGGATAAACTGGATAAACTTCAACTCACCATTCTGCAATCTCACGTCCAGGGGAGTTATAACATTGTTAAAGTGATAAAGTTCCCCTGGCCCGTTGCCGAGGTGATAATGCAGCACCATGAGCATATGGACGGGTCCGGTTACCCGCATAACCTGCGCGGAAGTCAGATTTCGCAGGAGGCAAGGATACTGACTGTATCTGACGTCATGGATCAATCCTGTAATGCATGCCCGTGGCAGCCTGAAGCACCCGGGTCGGAGAAGGCGATGCAGGTTATTTCCGACGGCAGCGGCAAATTTTATGATGCCGAAATAGTTGATGCTTGCATAAATCTGTTCAAGGAAAAGGGTTTTAGATTTGAGTAGCAAATACAGCGGGAACTATGGCCTGAATAAGAATTACTTTGTCACCAAGCCGATCAACCTGGATTGGAGGCAAACGGCAAAATGAAGGCATTAGGGGCTATGCAAGGAGATAGAAAATGGTAAGAAAAATACCCCATAAAGAATCTGTTGTAATTAAACAATCCGCAGATGACGCCCTCATATATGCCGAGAATATCATCGACACCGTGCATGAACCCTTAGTCGCCCTGGACCAGGATTTAAGAGTAGTCAAAGTCAACCGCTCTTTCTATGAAACCTTCAAGGTAAAACCTGAAGAGACCGTGGGACAGCATATTTTTGACCTGGGCAATAAGCAGTTGGATATCCCCAGGCTGCGGAAACTGCTGGAATCCATCCTCCCCCAGACATCAACCTTTGATGACTACGAGATTGAATATGATTTCCCAACCATTGGAAGGCGTACATTGCTTCTGAATGCCCGGCAAATTCAAAGAGCGGTGGGCAAAGACCAGGTCATTCTCCTGGCCATCGAGGACATCACCGAGCGCCGGCAGGCTGAGAACGCGTTGGCGGAAAAGGCGTATGAGGTGCTCAGCGCATCAGAAGGAGAATACCGCGCGCTTGTAGAGAATATCAACGAGGTACTATATACTCTGGATATCCAGGGGAATATAACCTATGTCAGCCCGGCAGTTGAGCGGTTTACCAGTTACAAGGTCGGTGATTTGATAGGGAAACCTTTTACCTCGATCATTTACCCGGATGACCTGCCGGCCGTTTTGGACAGTTACAATCGCCTGATGAACGGGCAACTGGAACCTTTGGAATACCGCGTGCTGGATAAAGACGGCCAGATCATATTTGTGTGCTCGTCCAGTCAACCAATATATAAAGACGGACAGATCGAGGGCGTCACAGGGCTGATCACGGACATCACCGATCGCAAGAAAATCGAGGAGGAGCTATGGGAGAGCGAGTTACGCTACCACGAGCTGGTTAATAATTCCAAAAACGGTGTGGCTATTTACGAGGCCGCGGCGGATTGTGAAGATTTCATCTTCAAGGATCTCAACCGCGCTGCCGAAAGCATAGATAATATTAAGAAAGAAGACATCATCGGCAAAAGCATCCTCCAGATCTTCCCGGGCATCAGGGAGTTCGGCCTCTTTGGGGTCCTCCAGAGAGTGTGGCGCACGGGAGTGCCAGAGAGTCATCCCATTTCACGGTATCATGATGAAAGGATAAGCGGCTGGCGTGATAATTACGTGTACAGGCTGTCTTCAGGTGAAATCGTAGTCATCTACGAAGATGTCACTATGCGCAAGGAGGCCGAGGAATTGTTGCGGAGTAAACAGCTAATGCTTGCGCGGACCGAGGGTATTGCCAATATCGGAAGTTGGGAATGGGATATCGCAACGGACACGGTGACCTGGTCGGACGAGTTGTTCCGGATCTTCCAGCGGGACCCGCAGGAAGGAGCGCCGAGTTTCGCCGAGCATCCAGCCTTCTATCACCCCGACGATATGGCGCGCCTGCGGCAGGCCGTCGAGGCCGCCGTCGCCGATGGAACCCCTTACGAGCTTGAACTCCGGGCCATACGGAAAGACGGTGAGACACGGGTGTGTGTGGCACGTGGAGTAGCCGAAATGTCTCAGGGCGGGCGTCCTGTGCATCTGGTCGGCTCATTACAGGACATCACCGAGCGCCGACTATCAAATGAAAAACTATTAAAAAGCTACGAGTCTCTAAAGAAGACCTTGAATGACGCTATCAATACCATGGTCAAAATCATGGAAACGAGAGATCCGTATACTGCAGGCCATCAGCAGAGTGTGGCCCGCCTGGCGACCGCCATAGCCAGGGAAATGAAGTTGGAAGATACCCGTATTGAAAATCTCAGGACTGCGGCGGTAATCCATGATATCGGGAAAATGTATATCCCTTCAGATATACTCAGTAAACCTGGAAAACTTGCCGATATAGAATTCAGCTTGATAAAAACTCATGCTCAGAGCGGCTACGATATTGTCAAAGGCATGGATTTCCCATGTAATGTTGCAAAGACCATCTTGCAGCACCATGAAAGGCTGGATGGTTCAGGTTATCCCAATCAGCTAAAGGGTGAGGATACGCTGCTGGAAGCTAAAATACTGGCTGTGGCAGACGTGATTGAAGCCATGACTTCCAACCGCCCATACCGGCCGGCACTGGGCATCGATAAGGCGCTTGAGGAGATATCAAAGAACAGGGGCAGACTCTATGATCCGGATGTAGTGGATACCAGCCTGGAGATTTTCAAGAGCGGCAAGTTCGAGTTTAAGCCCGTATGATGCCTACATGGTTGCAGAATGCAGGGGCGTACCTTAAGGTGCGCCCGCATTCGGGCGGGTTTAAAAACCCGCCCCTACAGTGCATGAGCTTGAGAT
>CAZKOL010000059.1:0-8023 GCA_964554375.1 uncultured Dehalococcoidales bacterium | reverse complement strand
CGCCCGCATTCGGGCGGGTTTAAAAACCCGCCCCTACAGTGCATGAGCTTGAGATTGCTTCGCTGCCTGCCTCGTCTTCGGCTCGCAGCTTCGGCTCGTCACAATGACGATTTATGGTAACATATCAGCGCAAACCCGTTACATGGTGGGGCAAACGAAGGAGAGGTACTCTTGATGAAACGGCCTATTTTCAGGGACAAGCATTTTTACATACTGCTTGCCCTCTTTGTTGCCTGCACTATCTTTTATTACTTTGGCGAACTGGTCATACTCTTTGGATGGGAAGCACTGCGCTGGGACATCTTGTACACGGTACATGACCCGCATAGAATGCTTTTTCTGGCGCCTATTTTATATTCCAGCTATTACTACAGGTTACGTGGAGCCCTGCTGGCAAATATTATCTCGCTGCTCATATTTCTGCCGCGCGCTTTTTTAATTCCCCTCTATCCTGATGCCACCTTGAGAACGGTCGCTTTTGTGATAATAGCAGCTGTATTCAGCGTGCTTACGGTGCTCATATTTAACCAGAGGGATAAACGCAATGAATTGACGGAGGCCTTAAAACGGTCGGAGGAGAAATACCGCATTGTACTGGAGCAGATGTATGACTCCTTTTACGAAGTGGACCTGGCCGGCAATTTTACTTATGTCAATGATTCGGTCTGCGATAATCTCGGGTATTCGCGTGAAGAACTGATCGGAAATAATTACAGCATGACAGTACCTGAAGGGGATATTGAGCTACTGCTGCATGCTTTCAACCAGGTGTTTAGAACAGGAGAACCGAATAAAGGCCTTGAACATAAAATAATGCGCAAAGATGGCAGCACAGCATTCGCGGAAACATCGGTTTCCCTACGGAAAAATGATCGGGGTGAGACTATCGGTTTTAGATCTATCAGCCGCGACATCACCGATCGCAAGGAAGTCGAGGCGGCCCTGCAGCAGAGCGAGGAACAATACCGACTGCTATCAGAGCACATGACGGACACCGTATGGCTGATGGATATGAACCTAAAAACAACCTATCAGAGCCCCTCCGCGATAAAGCTACGCGGCTACACACCCCAGGAGATTTTGGACCTGCCTCTGGAGAAACACGCCACGCCGGAATCGCTCAAACTGGCGTTTGAAGTGTTGTCAGAGGAGATATCCCGGGTGAATGCCGATCTGAGCCATAATCCCGTCCGAGTGTTAGACCTTGAGTATTACTGCAAGGACGGCACAACCGTGTGGGCAGAAACCAAGTTCAGTGTCATACGGGACACGAGCGGCAAGCCGGTATCTGTACTGGCCGAGGCCAGAGATATAACCGACCGCAGGAAAGCGGAGGAGGCATTACGAGAATCCCAGGAAAAATACCGGTCACTCGTGGAGAATATCAACGATGTTTTTTACACGCTGGATAACCAGGGAAACATAACCTATGTCAGCCCGGTTGTCGAGCGCTTTACCAGGTACAAGGTCGGTGACTTGATAGGAAAACCTTTTATCCCGCTTATTTACCCGGACGACCTGCCGGGCCTTTTAGACAGTCTCAACCGCCTGGTATCCGGGGAACTGGAACCATGGGAATTCCGCATATTGGACAAAGACGGCAGGACCATATTTGTTCGCACCTCCAGCCGGCCGCTATATAAAGATGGTGAGATCGTGGGTATCACAGCCCTGATGACGGATATCACCGAACGTAAGCAGATGGAGCAGAAGCTGGAGGAATTAGCGACGCATGACTATCTGACCGGATTGCCAAACAGGGTCTTGCTGACCGACCGCTTCTCGATGGCGGAGGCGCTGGCCAGGCGAAATAAAGCCAGGCTGGCCGTTATGTCGCTGGACCTGGATAAATTTAAAACAATTAACGATACACTCGGTCATGAAGCAGGTGACCAGGTGCTTAAAATCGTAAGCATGCGGCTTTCGGCCATAATACGCTCCAGCGATACAATAGCCCGCATCGGGGGGGATGAGTTTATACTGGTGATGCTGGAGACCAAACGCACGGAAGACGCCACTACTATAGCCCAAAAGATACTGGATTCCTTTGCAGAGCCGCTGCTAATCGACGGGCACCAGGTGCATTTATCCACCAGCATAGGAATCGCCATCTACCCTGAAGACGCAGAAGACATGGAAACACTGATTAAGAAATCTGATGCAGCGATGTATTACTCCAAGGGTCACGGCAGGAATAGATTTAAATTTTTCAGCGATGGCGATGTCAGGATGGGTGGAGATGACAAAAGCGGCCCCCCGATTCGGGGTTGAGTTCAATTTGCATTCACAGGTAATTTATCCAGTCGCACTTTTCCTTTACCAGGGGTGACATGGCGCGCAGTTTCTCAACGATGCGTGGCAGCGCCTCCACAACCTTATCCACATCCTCTCCCGATGTCCACCTGCCCAGGCTAAACCTGACCGAGCCGCGTGCCCGCTCAACCGGTATGCCCAGTGCCAGCAGGACATGGGACGGCTCCGAGCTGGTCGAGCTGCAAGCCGAGCCCGTGGATGCGCAGATCCCCTCGGCATCCAGGTACATGAGTATCGCCTCCCCCTCGATAAAATCGAAGCTGAAATTGGTGTTGTTGGGCAGGCGCGACGTCCTGTGGCCGTTGAGGTAAGCATCAGCCACCCGCCCCATCACCGTATCTATCAACCTGTCACGGCATTCCAGTAGCCTGTCTGACTCTTTGCCCATTTCAGCGCGGGCAATCTCAGCAGCCCTGCCGAAACCGGCGATGCCGGCCACGTTTTCGGTTCCAGCGCGTCTCTCATTTTCCTGTTCGCCACCGTGTAACAGCGGCACTATGCGGGTTCCCGCGCGCACAAAGAGCATGCCGACTCCCTTGGGTCCGTAAAGCTTGTGCGCCGACGCCGACAGCAGGTCTATGCCCATCCTGTCAACATCGATGGGCAGGTGCCCGGCGGTCTGGACCGCATCGACATGAAAATATACGCCGGCCTGTCTGGTGATATTGCCGATCTGTTCGATCGGCTGAATGGCGCCGACCTCGTTGTTGGCGTGCATGACCGATACCAGCAGCGTTTTGGCGGTTATGGCTTTCTTAATGTCGTCAGGATCCACCATGCCGTACCTGTCCACAGGCGCCACCGTCACATCGAAGCCCAGCTCTTTCATATAATTGCACGTGTTAAGAACGGCATGGTGTTCGATGGCCGTTGTGATGATATGGTTTCTCTTTCCCCTGCCGGCCAGGCATACGCCCTTGATGGCATGGTTATCAGACTCAGTACCACCGCCTGTGAAAACGACGTTCTCCGGCCTGCAGGCAATGAGGGCTGCGACTTGCGAGCGGGCATGCTCAACGGCATCCCTGGCCTCCTGCCCCATCGAGTGGATGCTGGACGGGTTGCCGTATTTACGGCTGAAATAAGGCTGCATCGCTTCAGCGACCTCCGGCAGCATGGGAGTGGTGGCGGCATAGTCCATGTAAATGTGTTTCATACCTGGTTCTCCTCCTGGAACAGCCATGTGGAGAGATAACGCTCCCCGCTATCGGGCAGTATGGCCACGATCAACTTCCCCTTGTTTGCCGGCCGCTGCGCAGCCCGTACCGCTGCCCAGGCGGCCGCGCCCGAAGATATGCCCGCCATGATCCCCTCTTCCCTGGCCAGGCGCCTGGCCATTATGCCCGCATCTTCCGCTGAAACCCGCATAACCTCATCCAGCAGGTCGACGCGCAGTATGTCCGGTATAAAGCCCGCCCCGATGCCCTGTATCTTATTCGGTCCCGGCTTGCCCCCCGAAAGAACAGGCGAGGAATCCGGCTCCACGGCAATGGCCTTGAATCCGGGTTTGCGCGGCTTTAAGGCTTCCGCTATGCCGGTGATGGTACCGCCCGTCCCTACGCCGGCCACCACCATATCCACCCTGCCATCCGTGTCACGCCATATCTCCTCCGCCGTCGTGGCCCGGTGTATTGCGGGATTGGCCTTGTTCTTGAACTGGTCGAGCATCAGGTAATTGCTGCTCTGCCCTACCATCTCCTCCGCCTTCTTTATGGCGCCCGGTATACCCTCGCTCCCCGGCGTCAAGATCAGTTCCGCACCCAGGATGGAAAGCAGCTTCCGTCTCTCCAGTGAGACCGAATCAGGCATTATCAGTTTTACGCGGTAGCCGCGCGAGGCGCAGACAAAAGCCAGCGCGATGCCTGTATTACCGCTGGTAGGCTCCACCAGCACCGTATCGCCTTTGATCAGGCCTTTCTGCTCGGCATCCAGGATCATGGCCACACCGACACGGTCCTTGATGCTGGCCAGCGGATTGAAAGATTCCAGTTTGACTGCCACCTCCGCCATTGCTCCTTTAGTGACTTTATTCAGCCTGACCAGCGGGGTGTTGCCTATTATTTGCATGGGGCCACTGGCGATGCCGCGCTTAAAAACAGGGATTTTTATCCCATTCAACCCTGGGGCTTCTTTTTCAATGTTCATTTACTGATACTGACAAACTCCTGGTTTAATCCCTATATTTTAGCGCAAATCCACTTCAGTCCGGTTTCGCTGAACCTTCATTCGGCGATGCCGCCTCCCACGACCACGTCGCCATCATAAAACACAATGGTCTGCCCGCGCGCGGCGCCTACCTGAGGTTTTTTATATGTAACGACTACTCTCCGGTCATCGCGCGGAAATATAACAGCTTCGTAACCTGCGTGCGAACTCCTGATCCTGGCTGTTACCTGCGTGGCAGCCGCTGGAGATTCCCCGGCTATCCAGTTGACATCAGACACAATTTGCTCTTGAGTATGCAGGTCCTTCAAACTACCTACGACTACCGAGTTTGTTTCAGCGCTGATGTCGATCACATATACCGGCTCTTTGGAGGCAATGCCCAGCCCCCTGCGCTGCCCGGGCGTGTAATAGACAATGCCTTTGTGTCTTCCCAGCACATTGCCCTGCCTGTCCACAACAGGGCCTGGAATGCCTTTCCCCGCAAAGAGTGGGGAATAATCACCCCCGGCGAAATCCTGGCTCTCATCACCGGCCTCGATATCCAGCTTCATTTCTGCGCACATTTTACGCACATCCTGCTTGAGGTACTCGCCCAGCGGGAAGAGTGTACGGGCTAATTGCTGCTGACCCAGCCCGTAGAGGAAATAAGACTGGTCTTTTTTTCCGTCCCGTCCTTTTTTCAACAGGTAACGCCCGCCGGCGCCCATACATACACGCGCATAGTGTCCGCTGGCGAATAGGTCCGCTTCAATGCCGCAGGCCAGCGCCTTCTGCCACAACACGCCGAACTTGATCAATTGATTGCAGCGCACACAGGGGTTAGGCGTGTTCCCCAACTGGTACTCCCTGCAAAAATAATCCAGCACATGTTGTTTAAACTCATCCGCCAGGTCTATCACGTGAAAAGGCACTCCCAGTTTGACGGCGATCCGGCCGGCGCTTTCGATACTGTCCTGCTGCCCCGGCCCGAAGCAACTACCCCGGCACGCCGGACTGCTGTCATTCCAGGTTTTCATGGTGACGCAGGTCACCCGGTAGCCCTGATTTACCAGCAGGGCGGCGGCCACCGATGAATCGATGCCTCCGCTCATCCCTACAATTACTTTTTCTTTATTCTTGCTGCCCATTTGTCCATTTCTACTGTTAAAATCATGGGCCGACATTCAATGCTTTGACGAATAACTCCATGAAATCAGGCCTGTCCGCAAGCTCGAGATATTTGACCTGTCGTGCCATCGCCTCCGCCTTATCACGGGCATTGTCGGACACCAATACCATGCATGCGCCAGCTCCGGCTGCATTGCCGACCTGGCTGTAACGCCTCAGCGGCAGGTCCGGCAGCATTCCCACCCTTATCGCGCTTTTTATATCGATATAATTGCCGAAAGTTCCGGCGATAATTACTCGTTTAACATCCCCTGCGGCGATGCCCGCCGATTTCAATAATACATTGATCCCGGTGCGGATGGCAGCCTTGGCCAATTGCAGCTCCCTTATGTCTCCCTGCGTGATCACGATATCTTCACCGCTGACCGACCTATCCCTGCCGGCGATCAATATCTCAGACTGCCCTCCCAGCGCGCGGACGATGGGGCGCCCCTTATCCATCCTGCCGCCGGGGTCGATTATGCCCTTATCGACCATCTGCGCCACAGCGTCAAGCATCCCCGAGCCGCATATCCCCATTGGCCCGCTGCCCCCGATAGTCCTGTATCTGACCTTGCCGTCCTTTATAACGATCCGGTCGATTGCCCCGGGTGAAGCCTTCATCCCGTGTCTTATGTGTCCTCCCTCGAAGGCAGGACCTGAGGCGCAGGAAACGCTGGTGACCCGGCCGCCGGCCGCCAGCGAGATCTCGGTATTGGTGCCAATATCGACGATAAGGGTATGGGCCACAACATTACAGGCATCTATTGCCGCAAGCACTGCCACGTGGTCGCCTCCCACGTACCCTCCGATATTCGGAAGCAAATATACGCCGGCATGCGCCACCGATTTAAGCCCCAGTTCGTTTGCACTGATATTTACAGAGTCCTTTACGCACGGCAGGTAAGGCGCCTGCGCAAGCTGTGTGACCGGCAATCCCAACAGCAGGTGGTGCATCGCTGTGTTGCCGCAGACGGCTACTTTACTAATCGTCCCGGGTTTATAGCCTGCCACCCGGCACAGGTCCATTATAAGGTTGTCAATCGCTCCTGTTGCCGTTTTTCTCAACCTTCTGCTGTTAGCTGGTGAGCTCATGGCATATGTGATGCGGCTGATCACGTCGTCTCCGTAAACAGCCTGGGGGTTGCCCACAGCATCATTGCTCAGGATACCGCCGTCAGAGAGGTTGACCAGATATCCTGCTATCTTGGTAGTCCCCAGGTCGACAGCAACGCCATAGCCTTCACCAGGACATCTACCCCCGTAATCCGGGACTATCTTGACTATTAATTCTTTTTTGAACGCGGGGGTTGAAGTCAGGCTATTCTCTACGGGCAGGTAAACGACAAGGTCGCCGGCGGGCCTGGCCTGGCAGGACAGCCGCCAGCCACGTTCCAACTCGCCGGCAGATAAACGCTTTAATTCGTTCGAGGTCGGCGCGGAAAGAATCCCCTTCTCTATGCGCACTTTGCAGGAGCGGCACTTGCCCTGCCCGCCGCACGTGCTGGCTATTTGTATCTGATTCTCGCGGCAGCAACTGAGAATAGAAGCGCCTTCGACACAGGAAGCCCTGCGTCCGGACGGCTTGAATTCAATTATGTACTCTTTCATCTAACACTGCGGTATTAATCCGTGATTATATCATGTACAGCGGTGAATTTTACTCACTTTGCCCATCCATGATACCGATCGAGTTAAATCAGTTAAAAGCCGACTTAACTTGCTTTTAAGCGGCGGTTAACCTAAAATTTCCCTCGGAATAAATTCAGGATAGCATCGCTTCACCCTCCGGTCCTGTGGCCGGGGGGTTTAAATGTGAATCAAGATGCCCCCGGAGGAAAAATCATGAAGCAGGATCAGTTTGAAAAGTTCAAAGGATCGGTTGATTACGTTATCTCGGATGCCCTTAAAAATGCCGTTAATGTGTCAATCGTGCTCAAAAGACCTCTGCTGGTGAGGGGTGAGCCGGGCACGGGCAAGACGCTACTTTCTCACAGCATATCCGTATCGCTGGGCAAGCCGTTGATCCGCTGGCACATTAAATCCACCACCAAGGCGGTCGAAGGCCTGTATATGTATGATACCGTGCAGAGGCTTAACGACAGCCGCTTCGGAGGCAAGGATGTTTCCAATATCAAGCACTACATCAAGCTGGGGAAGCTGGGTCTGGCCTTCACCGCGCCCGAGCAGGTCGTCCTGCTGATCGACGAGGTGGACAAAGCCGACCTGGAATTCCCCAATGACCTGCTCAACGAGCTGGACGAGATGAGCTTCTACATTCCGGAGACCGACGAGACCATCTCGTCCAAGCACCGTCCCATCGTCATCATCACCAGCAACAACGAAAAGGAGCTGCCGGACGCCTTCCTGCGCCGCTGCATCTTCCACTATATCGAGT
>CAZKOL010000058.1:0-8080 GCA_964554375.1 uncultured Dehalococcoidales bacterium | reverse complement strand
AGAAACTGGCCGACCCGGCCGTCAAGGCCTTCTTCCTGGTGCACCCCTCCAACCCCACATCGGTAGCCATGGATGAGTCTACGTTGAAAATTATTGCTGATCTGGTGCATACCAAACGCAAAGACCTCATCATCCTTACCGATGATGTATACGGCACCTTTGTCAACGGGTTCCGTTCTATTGCGGCCGTCGCGCCGCGCAATACTATACTCGTATATTCATTCTCCAAGTACTTCGGCGCTACAGGCTGGAGGCTCGGGGTCATAGGTATCCACCAGGACAATGCCTTCGATAAAATGATAGCAGCGCTGCCCGGGGAAACACGGGCCGGTTTGCGCCAGCGTTACAGCACGGTAGTGCTTGAACCCGATAAAATGAAGCTGATAGACCGCATGGTGGCAGATAGCAGGTCGGTGGCTTTGCACCACACCGCCGGGTTATCCACCCCTCAGCAGGTGATGATGACGCTGTTTTCACTCTACTGCCTGCTGGACAAGGAAAATGTCTACAAGAGAGCGGCTCAATATATAGTTGCGCACAGGTTTTCTACCCTTTATGACTCTCTGGGAATGCCGGCTCCGGAGAACAAATACGATGCGCATTACTATACCACCATAGACGTGCCTGCCCTGGCCACACAACGCTACGGCGAGGAATTCACCCGTTACCTGGTTAATAAGCGCCAGCCCATAGATTTCGTTGTGAGACTGGCTGAGGATAAATCCATCGTGTTAATGGATGGCGGTGGATTCGACGCGCCTGAAATGTCGGTGAGAGTATCGCTGGCCAACCTGCCCAATGCCACCTATTCGGCCATAGGGAAAGGGGTCAGCGAACTTCTTGATGAATACTATAATGAATGGCGGCAATCGAAGCAAAAGTGATGGTCTTCTCGCAATAATAAAAGCAGGGGGTGTATCCCGTGGAACTTATCGTCAATATCTGCCGCAATAATCCTGAGATCGTCCTGTTCCTGGCCATGGCCATCGGCTATGCTCTTGGCAAGATCAAGTTTTTCGGTATAAGCCTGGGGGCCACAACGTGCACCCTGCTGGCCGCGCTGGCGCTGGGGCAAATGAACGTCGAAGTGTCCCCGCTGCTGAAAACGGTGAGCTTTGCGCTGTTTATGTTTGCCATCGGTTACAGGGTGGGGCCGCAGTTCTTCGGTGCGCTGAAAAAAGACGGCCTGAACTATCTCTGGATATCACTCATCGTATGCTTTGCGGGACTGGCGGCCGCAATCTTTCTCGGTAAGCTGATGAATTTCGACCAGGGCACCACGGCCGGCCTGTTCGCCGGCTCTATGACCCAGTCGGCCGCCATCGGTACAGCCGAAGGCGCCATTGCCCAGCTGCCCATCAGTGAAGCGCAGAAAACCATGCTCGATACCAATGTGGCCGTGGCCTACGCCATTACCTACATCTTCGGAACAGCCGGTACCATAGTGTTCCTCAAATTGGTGCCCCGCATGCTGCGTATAGATTTGAAGCAGGAGGCCCGGAAGCTGGAAGAGCAGATGAACGGGGGCGCTGCCGCGGCGGATAAACCGGAGCTGTTCTCCTGGTCCAGGCAACTTGAGTTGCGCGCTTACCGGATATCAGCAAACGGCACGTTCGCTAAAACAGTCAGACAGACGGAGGCGCTATTCTCCGAGCGGGTTTATGTAACCAGGATCAAGCGTAACAACGAAGTAATCAAAGTGGCGCCCGACACAGTCATCCAGGCCAATGACTTGATCGCGCTATCAGGCAATGCCAAATCGCTGCTGGCAGCCCCGGGTCTAATAGGCCCTGAGGTTGATATTGCCGATATCACGGAAGTATTAGGTGAGGTACTGGAGGTCTGCATCCTGAATAAGGAGGTTGTCGGCCACACGCTGGGCGAACTCAGCCAGAGTAAGATGGCGCGCGGCATCTTCCTGAGCAAGGTGACACGCCAGGGCCACGAAATTCCCATAACGCGTGATACGGAAGTGCATAAATGCGACGTCTTCCAGCTAATTGGCGTAAGAGAGGATGTGGAGAAGGTGGTCAACTACCTCGGCTACCCCGAACGGCCGACCAATATCACAGACCTGGTTATGCTGGGCCTGGGCATAGTTCTCGGCACATTGCTGGGACTGCTCGTATTGAACGTGGGTAACCTGCCGATAACTCTGGGAGTGGGTGGGGGCGTGCTGGTATCGGGACTGGTCTTTGGCTGGCTGCGTTCGGTACACCCGACCTTCGGACAGATTCCAGGAGGGGCACAATGGCTGCTTTCCGACCTGGGACTCAACCTGTTCATCGCCTGTGTCGGGGTATCTGCCGCCGTACAGGCGGTGCAGGCCTTCGAGACCACCGGACTCAGTGTATTCATGGCGGGTGTTGTATTGTCGCTGCTGCCAATCATCCTCGGCCTGATTTTCGGCCGCTACCTGCTGAAAATGAACATCGTATTGCTGCTTGGAGCGGTCACCGGCGCAAGGGTGATAACGGCCGCACTCAATACTCTGCAGGAAGACGCCGAGAGTACCACTCCTGCTCTGGGCTACGCAGTGCCCTACGCCTTCAGCAATGTGATCCTTACTGTGTTTGGCAGCGTAATCATAAGCGTAATGACCTGAGAAAGGCAGGGGTACGCCAATCGGTAACGCTGGACACCTGTAACCATGTGGCTCCTGGCCAGGAAATAAGAGATAAGAATAGTAATCGAAGGAAAGAAGGGCTGAAAAGGCGCAAAAACAGGGCCGGCAAAGGGAAAATACAGGCGTTCTATCTACCCTGCATGTTGGTTGGGGATAAATGTACAATAAACAGAACCTTTCGGCTATCCTTTAGCCTGGCTAATCAATAAAATATCTCTTCATCGCACATTCCTGACTATTCTTCATTCCAATAAAATTTTACGGATTGTTCAAATTCAAGCCTTATAGCCACTTAGACATGCCGATGATTACGTAGCTTTGGTAGGAGTGATTTTTATTATGGATGAACATACGTACCATTGAACATCAAGCAATCATTGGCGCTATGGTACCCGGCATCGCGAATATAAATACTCTTTTAGTATCAGGAGAAACCTGGCAGAATAAACTGGATCGACTGACTTCGACAGGCATAGCTAATAGACTTTACTCGTTCCATTCCTTGGTTACCGTAGCCAGATTCTGATTGGCAATTTGCACAATGGCGGGTATCTGCGAAATAAGCATTATCAAGATTGCCATTGAGGCGGCGACGACATAGGAGCGCGGCAATATCACCAGTGTAAAGCTGATAATATCCTCGGCGCTGGTAGACATAGCGTCAAAAAACAGGTGGCTTATATAGTTGCCAAGGGGTATGCCGGCCGCTACCCCGATTGCAGCTATAAGTATATTTTCAAGCGAGATCATGAACGACAGCATATTGTTTCCCAACCCGACAGCCCTCATGGTAGCCATCTCCCTGGTACGTTGAGTTACATTGACCATAACTCCATTGAAGATGATTGCCCCTCCCAGGGCGATGCCCATGAGCAACATGATGCCTATCATCACCCAGAAAAAGCTCATCTGCTCGTCCAGCTGTTTCCTGGTATCGGTTGTAAGCTCAATCGAGGCAACCTGCGGTATATCGTAAATCCTTTTAATCGTGTACTCACTCGGCTCACCCTGGAAGTTAACCATTATCGAGGTGGCGGCGCCGAAGTCTTTCTGCAGCTTCTGGACTTCCCTGAGCGGCATGTACGTCCTGCCTCCTATATATGACCAGATGTAGCCGGCCACTCTTTTATCGGTTTCTCCCAGCGTGCCTGTAAGGGGCTCCAGCCTGATCGTATCGCCGATCTCCGCACCCAGCTTATCCTTATATGACGCGGGCAGCAGTATACCATCCGCGGTAACATCCACTTTTACACCATCGGGGGTGATAAGATTGAGCATACTGGAATTTTCTTCTATGCCCTCGATGCTGGTGTCGATCTTTTTATCCTGGAATCTTATGCGGTACGGTATGTCGAGCACGGCCTCCGCCGCCGTAACCCCTTCCAGGTGGCTGATAAGGCTGACATTGGAGGCAGCGCTTCTGCCCTGCAGGTGGATCATTGCATCATATTTCTGGACTATGCCATACTGACGTGAGAACATCTGGTCAACCGCGTCCACGAATGACATGGCAACCAGCACCAGAACCATTGCGGAGGCGATGCCTGAAGCCATAAACAGGCTGCGCCTGATATTGCGGAAAACGTTGCGCACGGGCATCTTGATAAAATACGGGAATGGCCTGAGTAAAAAAGTCAGCACCTTCATAATATACCTGTTGCCAACGCTCGGCGCCGGGGGGCGCATGGCTTCGGCAGGTTGTATGCGTATGGTAGACCATGCCGGCAGCAGCCCTGCCAGCAGCGGTATCAGCAGGCCGGCCGCTATGCCTCCGCTGATGGCGCCCCAGTGTACTCCGGTTAGAATGATAGGAATATTCAAAGCAGTTACATACATCTCGGTCAAAGCGCCGGCCCACAGGTGACCGGCTATGGCGCCCAGCAACGAACCGATGCTCCCGACTATGAAGGCAAAGCCGAGATAGTGCAGCATAATAGTCTTCTGTGAGTAACCCATAGCGCTCATCAGGCCTATCTGAATGCGCTGCGATTCGATAAGGCGGTTGAGCAATACATAAATGGTCAGCGAGGCCATGGAAAGGAAAAGCAGGGGGAAGAGAAAGGCCAGCATGGCGAACGATTCCATGTCCTGCCTGAGCAGTTGTACGACCGGCAGGTTTTTTCTCTCGGTCATATAAGCGGTACGTATCCCCCGGACGATATCAATACGCCGGTTTTCAAGTACTACGGGATCGTCTTTGGAAGTCATCCGCTTAATGTAATTGCGTTCCAGGATGGTCCGTACCTGGCCCAATATCGCTTCACTATCCATATCGGGGGCTATGACAAGCGTTATCTCATTGACTATACCTTCCATATCGAATAGTTTTTCGGCCTCACGCAGCGGCATGAAAACAACACCGAAAGTGCGGGGGGTGACCATGGGTTCCTGGGCATTTTTAACCACCCAGATATACTCCGGGCTCATTACAATACCACGGATGATGAAACTCGATTTTACCCCTTCGTTTTCAAGTGTCAACCAGTCGCCGGGTTTCAGGTTATAATAATCAGCGAAATGTCTCTCCACCAGTATTTCACGACCGTATGACATGCTGAAATAATTGCCAACTTCAATCTCTACCCTGTTTACCACGGGCATTTTATTCTCGGGCAACGAGATCACCCTGCCGCTTACCTTCTCCCCACCTTCACCTCCCATATCGATAAACAGATCCCTTACTATGCGGCCATTGGCTTCGACGCCCGCTATTTCATTCATGTCTTTGACCGCGTTTCGCCCGATTCCATCGACTGATATCCAGTAATCGGCCATATTAAGACGGTCATAGAAGGCGTTGTAAGACATGTTCAGGTTAAGGTAGGCCTCATAGCAGGTTATGAATACCGAGACGCCGAGGAATATGATAAAGACCACTGCGCCGTACTGGATTTTGCCCTTCCAGAGGTCCCGTAATAGCTTGAGTTGTATGCGTGGAATTCTTACCATTCCAGCCTGTCCGGATCGAGCGGGCGCTCATTAGGTGTGATTTCTATAATCCGGCCGTCCCGCATCCTTATCAGCCTGTCTGCAATTGCGCCCACCGGGGCGTTATGGGTAACAACGATAATGGTCTTATGGCTGGCCTCATTAAGAGTCCGCAACAGCTTGAAAATACGCTTTCCTGTCTCGAAATCCAGGCTGCCCGTGGGTTCATCACAGAGTATGACCTGGGGGTCGGTGGCTAGCGCGCGCGCAACGGCGACACGCTGGTTTTCTCCTCCGGAAAGCTCGCTGGGGAAATGCTCGGTGCGTTGCTCCAATCCTACTTCTTTGAGAAACTCCTTTGCCGGCCTGGGATTGTGCGCCAGCTCAGCGGCAAACTCTACGTTTTCTCTTGCATTGAGTGTGGGGATGAGGTTGAAAAACTGAAATATAAATCCTATCTGGTGGCGCCGGTATTCCGTGAGCTGGGCCCGGCTCATTTTCGAGATGTTTATCCCGTTGACTTCCACCAGTCCCGAAGTGGGTATATCCAGCCCGCCGATTAAATTAAGCAGCGTGGTTTTACCCGACCCGCTGGGCCCCAGCAGTACGATAAACTCACCCGGAAAGACTTCAAGGGATACTTCATTTAGCGCGACCACCCTGGTGTGGTCCATGCTGTAGATTTTGGAAACTTTTTCTAACTTTACACTGGGCTTCATGTGAACCTGCTATAAATAACTTAAGGTAAATTCCTCAAAGCAACTGCTAATAGTCTGCAAAACCCATAATTCATAGCTGGATCGATGAGCTCCTGCCTTACTCTTGCTTCAGTGGGCTTACTCAACAGCGCGCCTCATGTAAATAACCGCGAGCGAAGTGCTTAACGCTAATGTGTACTTTAACCCTTGGCACTGAAGGTGTCAACAGTCAAACCGTCATTAACAAAACATCATTTTGTGATACGGCTGGAGTGTTCTTGATATTGGGTGCGGTACGGGCGCTGAGGCAGCCTTGCGATTACCGGGCCTTATTTTTTCTTCAGGCCGCCGATAAAGATATCAATCAATGTTTCCACCACCTTGTCGTCCGAAAAAGGCAGCGGCGGGCCGGTAATCGCCGCCGATTTGTCGGCGATATGCATGAAAACCGCGTCTACAAAAAGCCGCGCCGCAATCCCGGCATTTGTTTTTACGAATACGCCCTCATCAATTCTTTTCTGTATGTAATCGGTTATCAGGGTTATCATTAAAGGCCCGGTTTCATCCGTCCTGGTGAGTTCCCAGAAGTGACCACCTTCGATTGAGCTGTAAATAGCCAGTTTCATGATCCTGGGATCTTCGAGATTGTGCCGGATGAAATGCAAAGCTAGCGTACGAAAGAAACCGGCATCATCATCTGTGCTTCGCAGCCGTTTTTTCAGTTCACCGCTGACCGGATGCGCATGAAACGATGAGGCCAGCGCCGCCCGTATCAACTCGTCCTTGGTCTTGAAATGCTGGAAGATAAGCGTCTCGCTGATTCCGGCGGCCCCTGCTATTTCACGAGTCCGCGTGCCGGCAAAGCCCTTCTCTGCAAAGAGAGTCAGGGCGATATCGATAATCTGCGCCCTCCTGTCTTCACCACTGAGACGCTCCCTGTCCTGCTTCTCTGATTGCATAAGCCATCCAATATTAGTAACTACTTACTAATAATATACTCAAAAGTAGAACATTGTCAAGTCATTTAAAAAGCCCCTTAGGCGCTCGGTACAGGGTCTATGGCCGATAAGCAATCTACTTGGACGGGCGTGCGCCTGTGCATTATACCGGGTACAGAGAATCGGTTATATGCGGGATACGCCTACTTCTGATTGTGAATTTTCGATATACCTATCCATCTCGGGGTTCTATTCATATATTCAACGTAGGCGTGGCCGAATTTCCGGCAGCAATACTTTTCTTCCTGAATCATCTGTAGCCGCTGCAGGAAAAAGGTGATCACCGTGATGAGCAAAAATAGCCAGGAAGCGGCGGCGATGCTGACCCCCAGGTAGACGAAGATCATGGAAAGGTACATCGGGTGCCGGGAAAAGCGGTATATGCCCGCGGTAAATGGCTTATCGGGCGCCGTGCGCACGACGGTCAACGTCGCCCAAACAAGAATCACCAACCCGATAATAAATGCCCCCAGTCCGGCATAAAACCATGACGTTCCAACTGCCAGCGGGAGGAAGATGGAATACAGCGTGGCGCCCACCCAGAAGATTTCCGTTACCCAGTCAGACACTTTCCCCTTCAGGTCCTTTTTAAATTCGGCAGGATGGCTGGTCCTCTCACCGATTTGCCTGGGTAACGCGAGCACAGCAATCCATTCCAGGGGGAAGATGATCATAAACAACCAGGCATTCCATACGCCTATTTCGAATGCAGGTATGAGTGACATGATTGACTCGACTATTTTCTCTTGCTCTTCCGATAATATGAATCCACCGTTTGAGGTATGAGTCTAGACATCTTCGATCATCCTGTCAAGATCACAATATTCAGA
>CAZKOL010000057.1:2614-8123 GCA_964554375.1 uncultured Dehalococcoidales bacterium | reverse complement strand
AGGCCGAAGAGAACCTGTCGCCCTACGCGGCACGCAGTATTGCCAGCCGCGGCAGGAGGACCGCAGAGCAACCATGCCCCCTGAGAACCGCCTTTCAGCGCGACCGCGACCGTATCATATTCTCCCATGCGTTCCGCAGGCTTAAACACAAAACCCAGGTATTTATCGCGCCGGAAGGCGACCACTACGTCACGCGCCTGACTCACACGCTCGAGGTTTCACAGATAGCCAGGACCATCTCGCGGGCGCTGTTGCTTAACGAGGACCTGACTGAAGCTATAGCCCTCGGTCACGATCTGGGTCACACTCCTTTCGGTCATATCGGGGAACAGGTGCTCAACGAATTGATGCCCGGCGGATTCAAGCATTACGAGCAGAGCCTGCGGGTGGTCGAGTGTATCGAGAACAACGGCGCCGGGCTCAACCTGACCTGGGAGGTAAGGGACGGCATACTGAACCATTCCAAAGGCGACCTCGCGATACTTGAGGAAGGATGGGACAACGTGTCCACAGTTGAGGGCCAGGTGGTTAAGCTGGCGGACCTGGTGGCCTATATAAATCACGATACCGAAGACGCTATCCGTGCTGGCATAATATCCCGGTCAGACCTCCCCGCCTCCACCCTCAGGACGCTGGGGCAGTCCAATTCAAACCGTATCAACACGCTGGTCACCAACATCGTCGCTTGCTCGACGGCAAAAATGGACGGACGAACGGACAGCCGGCAGGTAATAGGCATGAGCCCCGAGATATTGAATGCTGCGAATGAGCTGCGCGAGTTTCTTTTCGCCAGGGTCTACCAGAGCGGGCTGGAGGCCAGGAAAGCGTCGGATGCCCGGGACATAATACTTTTATTATACCGCCACTTCCTGGATAACCCGGGAGAGCTCCCCGATGAGTACAGGCTGCTCAGCGGCGATAATGAACGCCGCATAGCCGACTATATAGCGGGCATGACCGACCATTATGCTATACTCACAGCGGGAAAACTCTCTTGAGTAACGGTATTAAAGCGGCATGTACCCGCTGATCAGGCAATGAACACAACGGACGAGATCAAACAGCGGCTGGACATCGTCGATGTCGTGTCACAGTATGTAAAGCTGACTAAGTCGGGCCGCAATTACAAGGCTGCCTGTCCCTTCCACAGCGAAAAAACGGCCTCGTTTTTCGTTTTCCCGGAGAAGCAGAGCTGGCACTGTTTCGGGGCATGCGCCACGGGCGGCGACATATTTACCTTCGTGATGAAGAAGGAGGGCATCGATTTCGGCCAGGCCCTGCGCCTGCTGGCGGAGAAGGCCAACGTCACGCTGACGTATAAAACGGACCAGGCAACCACGGAAGATGCCGCCAGACAGAATAGTCTTCTCAAACTAAACGAGGTAACCGCTGAATACTACCACTATCTGCTGATGCATGATGAAGAGGCGGATACGGCCAGGAAGTATGCTGCGGGCAGAGGGCTGTCCACTGCCGTTATAGACAATTTTCAACTGGGATTTTCGCCCAACAAATGGGACGGCTTGCTCACTTACCTGACCGGGGCCGGCTACAGGGATGACGAGATGCTGGCGGTAGGTCTGATCGTCCAGCGCGAGACGGGCGGGTTCTATGACAGGTTCAGAAACAGGCTGATGTTCCCCATCCGCGATACAAAAGGACGGGTGGTGGGGTTCGGCGGCCGTGCGCTGGACGACTCGATACCCAAGTATTTGAATTCGCCGCAATCACTGCTCTTCGATAAAAGCTCGATCATTTACGGGATTGAGCGTGCCAGGGGAGCGATCAAGCAGAATGACTGCGTGGTAATCACCGAAGGCTACATGGATACCCTGGCGGCGCACCAGTTCGGCTTCGAAAACACGGTCGCTTCGATGGGCACTGCGCTCACAGAAAAGCAGATATCCATATTGCGGAAACTGTCGCGCAACATCATCGTCGCACTCGACGCCGACGCGGCCGGGCTTGCGGCAACGACGCTCAGCATAACTCCCATCGACGAACATACTCCCAGGGAACACTGGATGCCCTGGATCGAACCAAGGACCTACAGCGAGCTGGTCAAGTACGAGGTCCAGGTTGTAGAGATTACCGGAGGCAAGGACCCCGACGAGATCATACGGAGTTCACCGGAAAAATGGGCCAAACTACTTAAAGAATCCCAGCCTATAATCGATTTTACTTTAAAAAAAGAAATTGCTAATATAAACAAAGATAATTCCAAAGACAAATCTGCATTAGTATCAAAATTTTTGCCGATTTTATCTCATATCGATGACTCCGTCCGGCGTGCCCATTATGTCGAGAAGCTATCGCGCCTGCTTGGCCTGGACGAGAGATTCGTACGTGATGCGCTCTTTGAACTTCAGGCCAGGGAAAAGAAATCTAAAGCGGCGGGCGGCAGTAAAGCTATAAAGAATTATGCTAACCGGATCGCATCGTCGCGGCATATTGAGGAGTATTTGCTGGCATTGCTCCTGCAATTCAGCGACCTTCGAGAGGAGGGTATGAGACTCTCGGAAGATTGTTTTGAACATCCGGAGAATAAGGATATATTATTTAAGTGGCAGGCTAATGCCGACGCCGGTTCGTTTGTCGCGGAGATCGACCCCGCGCTTAAGGAATTCTACGACCACCTGATTTCCATGGGAAGTCAGTTACCTCTTTCATTACATCAGAACAAGCGTGAGAGAGAATACGCATTAAACGACTGCATCAACAGGTTGCTGGAAAGCCACATGAAAAATCTTGAGATCGAGAAGGAGCTCATCCTGTCTGAAATAAAAGGCAGGGGCGATGTTGAAGAACAGGTGGCCAAACTGATAGAGCAGGGTATCCAGGAAAGCCAGCAACTGCGCGATATATTCGAGAAGCGCGGCCGCCTTTTCAGCCGTATGAAGGGAGTCTGAATGGCAAAGAGTGCAAAACAGGTTAAGAGTAAAAAAGCGCGTCCTGCGAAGACTGAACGGACGGTTGTGGCTGAGGCGGTGATAGTTGAAGTTGAAAATACCGCTCTGACACGCGCGGAATTCGAAGTCCGCCCTGATCCCTGGAGCAAGATCGAACCTGAAGCCATACCTCAGGACGAGAAGGAGCTGTTTTTCAGCGATATCGAAGCGGCCCCGGAGTTTGCCGAGGAATGGTTGAAGCCGGAGGCGGAGGAGAAGCCGCTGGTAGAGCTTGAGATTGAGCTGGCCGAGCACGAAGCAATCGACGACCCGGTCAGGATGTACCTTCATGAGATCGGAAAATACCCGCTGCTGAATGCTAAGCTCGAAAGGGAATTGGCCAGCAAAATTGAGCCCTACAAATATATGGGGCATATCCGGGAGACCTTCCGTCGCCAGGAAAACCGGTTCCCCAGCACGTCCGACTTCGTCATCCAGTTACTCAAGAACCTGGCCGATTGCGATACCGTTATGGATAAATTGTCAGAGCAACTCAACGTCACCAGAAAGCCCAGCTTCAGGGAAAGACTGCTCAACCAGAAGCTACACCAGGCAATCGACGACTTTATCAATCCCGAAACGGTTATAAAAATCGCGGCCAATTTGAGCCGTGACTCTCGCGATATCGAAAAAAGGCTTGTGGATTACTCGATATATGTGCGCATCATCAACCCCGAGATATTTTCTATCATAGACGGCAATTCGACCTGGGATAAAGTCAAGCAGATCGTCAACAAGAGCGGCGAGACCAAGCTGGCTGCCAAAATCGACGGCAACAACCACGCTTTTCAGCAGAAGTTCGAGCATATCGACAGGGATGGAAGGGAAGCAAGCAAGCAGCTTACCGTCTCCAATCTCAGGCTGGTGGTGAGCGTGGCCAAGAAATACGTAGGCCACGGCATGCCTTTGCTTGATTTGATACAGGAGGGCAATATCGGACTGGTCAGGGCTGTGGAAAAATTCGAGTACCGCAAAGGCTACAAGTTCAGCACGTATGCCACATGGTGGATACGTCAGGCCATCACGCGTGCGATAGCAGACCAGGCCAGGACCATACGTATACCTGTGCACATGGTTGAGACTATTAATCGACTGCTCAAGGTCAACAGGAGGCTATCCCAGGAGTTCGGCCGGGAGCCCAGTTGTGAGGAAATCGGCGTGGGCATGGAGATATCGGCGGAGAAGGTCAGGGAGATTATGAAGCTCTCACAGGTACCTATCTCCCTGGAGATGCCCATCGGCGAGGAAGAGGACAGCCACCTGGGTGATTTTATCGAAGACCGTTCCAACCTGCCCCCTGCTGACGCAGCCTCACGCGAGCTGCTTAAAGCCCAGCTTGATAAAGTGCTGGGGGAGCTGACTGAACGTGAGCGAAAGGTCCTGCTATTGAGGTTCGGCCTGGAGGACGGCCGGGCCAGGACGCTGGAAGAGGTGGGTAAGGAATTTAACGTAACCCGCGAGCGGATACGGCAGATAGAAGCCAAGGCTTTGCGCAAGTTGCGCCATCCCAGCCGCAGCCGCAAGCTTAAAGACTACCTCGAGTGATCACTTGTTAACTTAAGGAGGGAACCGATGAAAATCCTTCAGGGATTTTTGATATTTATGGGCGCCCTGGCGGTGCTGGCCATCATGGCCCTGACTCTTGGCTACGTACTGGCGCTGTTAACCCCGGATACCCGCGCAAACGTGAGGCCGGTGCCCCTGTCTTCTGAGGCTGTCGACAGCCTCAGTAAAAAGCTGGCCGACGTTAAGAAGGAGACAATAGCAGCCGAGGAATCGAAAACTGCCAAAGAGATCCAGCTCGTTATAACCGAGGAGGAGATCAATTCCACCATCGTTATGGCCCTGGCCGAGGGAACGATGCCTGCCAAAGAGATGCTGGTGAATTTCAACGACGGTTACCTGATGACGTATACATCCTGGAGCTTCCCCGGCTTACCGGTTAAAACCGGCTTTATCGGGACGTTGGGTGTGGAAAAAGGCAAACCGAAATTCATGATCAGTGATTTTTACCTGGGGAAACTGCCGGTTCCCGACAGCGTTGACGGGGCAGTGCAGGACTGGATAAATATCCTCTTCAAGCTGAATGCACCCATGGAAGAGCTGAATTTCGATCTTAAAGAGATTACTATCAGTGAAGGGCAGCTTAAACTGAGCGGCATGACAAAAGCAGGCAAGTAAGCTGCGGGTCAGCGCCCAACCAAGCCGGACATATTTGTCGGCAGCTTGCCCTTGGCCATCATCTTCGTCATCTTCTGAATACTGTGGAACTGGTTGAGCAACTGGTTGACGTCACCCGGCGTGGTCCCGCTGCCCCTGGCTATCCTGCGTTTACGGCTGCCGTTAATAAGTCCGGGGTTGGCCCTCTCCTCAGCAGTCATGGATAAAATAATCGCCTCTATTTTCCCCGTCCTATCCAAACTCTCTTTATCTGAGATCCCCTTGGTCAGTTTTGAAAAGCCGGGGATCATATCCACAAGCTGGCTGAAACTGCCCATCTTCTTTATCTGCCTCATCTGGTCCAGCAGGTCCTCGAGGTCGAACTCCGACTTGCGCAGCTT
>CAZKOL010000057.1:0-2514 GCA_964554375.1 uncultured Dehalococcoidales bacterium | reverse complement strand
GCCATGTCCTCCGCCCTGGCAATAGAATCCCGGCTGATCTGGACAGGACTGATCTTGATGTCGTCATGATATACGGGAATATCCATCTGGCTGCCCAGCACCTTCAGCTGGTCGATGGCGGCCGGCCTGCGCGTATCGGCGGCCACCAGCAGCACCCTCTGGCCGGTCTGCTTGAGGTGAAATGCCAGCTTGGCTGCCGTGGTAGTTTTACCCCCGCCCTGCAGCCCCACTAGCATGATCACCGACGGCTGCCGGGATGATGCTTTTAACCTGGCAGGCTCGCTGCCCAGTATGCCCACCAGCTCCTCGTTGACTATTTTTATGATCTGCTGGGCGGGCGAGAGGCTCTCGAGCACGTTTGCCTCCAGCGCCTTTCCCCTGACCACTGCCAGGAAGCTCTTTGCCACCTTGAAATTTACGTCGGCCTCGAGCAGGGCCAGGCGTATCTGCCTGAGCGCCTCGTCGATATCCTTTTCGCTCAGCCTGCCTTTGTTATTCAGCCCGCTGAATATTTTGCTGAGCTTCTCTGTCAGTACTTCAAACATAGCTAAAGCATAGCATATTTCCCTGCCGCTGCAGTACCCGGCGCCGCATGTAAGCAACACGCCCCGGACGGCGAGCGGCATTTCCTTGACAGCTATCTGCGACGGGATTATGCTAAATACATTTAAGATGACTGGAAAATACGAGATCAATGACTTTGAAAAGGAAGAGTCCTGGCGGCTCTTCAGGTATATCGGCGAGCTGGTAGAAGGGTTCGACAAGCTGTCAGGCATCGAGCCGGCCATAACCATCTACGGCTCGGCCGTGGCCACTCAAGACCAGACCGACTACCAGAACGCCCGCCAGATCGCCTACCTGCTGGGCAAGCAGGGTTTCAACATAGTCACGGGCGGCGGCCCCGGTATGATGGAGGCTGCCAACCTGGGCGCCACTGAGGCCGGGGTCAAATCAGTGGGCCTTAATATAGCCCTCCCCAAAGAACAGAAATGCAACACCTATTCCAACCTTACGATCACCTTCAGCCACTTTTTCGTGCGTAAAGTCATGCTGGTAAAGTATGCCACCGCCTTCGTCATAATGCCCGGGGGCCTGGGCACGATGGACGAGTTGACCGAGGTTCTGACCCTGATACAGACCAGTAAAATCAAGCCCTTCCCCGTGATACTCTTCAACTCCACCTTCTGGCGCGGTTTCCTGGACTGGTTGCAGACCACGGTGCTGATGCCGGGCTACATATCCGATTCGGACCTTCACCTGCTCAGGCTAACGGATAAACCTTCCGAGGTGCTCGATATCGTCAGCAGCTGGTACCTCAGGCAGGCCATCGTAGGCAGGCAGGCTATTGATTAACCTGTCATTTCACGGCGCCGCTCGCACGGTCACGGGTTCACGGCACCTGCTCGATATCAACGGATACCGCCTTCTGCTCGATTGCGGTTTCTTCCAGGGCCGGCGGGCGGATACATATCAACGCAACCTGCATTTCTCGTTCGATCCTAGGTCGGTAGATTCCGTCATCATCTCGCACGCCCACATGGACCACCTGGGCAACCTGCCCAACCTGGTAAAGCAGGGATTCGAGGGCGATGTAAACTGCACGTCGGCCACGCTGGACCTGGCCAATATCATGCTCACCGATTCAGCCAATATCCAGGAAAATGATATCCGGTATGTCAACAAGGTCCGCCGCAGGCATAATGAACCTCCTGTAGAGCCCCTGTACGATACGACCGACGTACCTCCCACACTGAGACTGCTGCGAGGCAACTCCTACGAGCATAGGTTCGATCTCGCCGGAGGTATCAGCGCCATCTTTCACGACGCCGGTCATATACTCGGCTCAGCCATCACAGTGATCAATATAATCGATGGAGAGAGGCGAATATCGGTCTGCTTCACGGGTGATTTGGGCCGCTATGACATGCCGATTATCCGCGATCCCTACGTGGTTGCCGATGCGGACATCCTGATCATCGAGAGCACGTACGGCAACAGGTTGCACTCCGACATAAATTCGGTGCTGGATAAGCTTGCCGCGGTGATCAACGAAACGATCTCGAAGGGCGGCAAGATTATCGTGCCGTCATTCGCCCTCGAGCGGACGCAGGAGCTCATCTACTTCCTGCACCAGTTGAGATTGAGCAACCGCATACCAAACTTCCCAATATACATTGACAGCCCGCTGGCCATCGATGCCACCGACATTTTCAGGGTCCACCCGGAATGTTACGATGCTGAGACTGCCGAGCTGCTCAGGACCGTGGCCGACCCCTTCGGCTTCCGCGGACTGCATTACGTATCAAACGTGGAGGAGTCCAAGCATCTAAATATGGTTAAAACTCCCATGATGATCATCGCCGGGTCAGGCATGGCCGAAGCCGGGCGCATAACGCACCACCTGAAAAACAATATCGGAAACCCCAATAACACCGTGTTAATCGTTGGCTGGCAGGCAGAGAACACCCTGGGCCGCAAGATCGCGGAGAGGTGGCCGGAGGTCACCATCTTCGG
>CAZKOL010000056.1:6261-8554 GCA_964554375.1 uncultured Dehalococcoidales bacterium | reverse complement strand
AGAGCTGTTGCGCGGGCTATATGGTCCTGATCACGGCTACCACCCTGCCCTGGATGTCGACGTTGGCCGAATCTGTGTAGACAGGCGCCATCTGGGAGTTGGCCGGCTGCAGCCTGACGCGGTCCGTTTCCTGGTAAAACCGCTTCAGCGTGACCTCGCCCTCCTTGATCAGCCAGGCCGCCACCATATCCCCGTTCTCAACGTTCTTAACGGGCTCCATTAAAACGATGTCGCCGTCGTCGATGAGGGCATCAATCATCGAGGCGCCGCTTACCCTGAGGGCGAATACCTCTTTGTCCTGCGTGATCTCGCTGGACAGCTCAAGCGTATCCACCGCATCCTGGCGCCATGTGTCCGCGTTCATCACAGGTATGGGGGCGCCTGCCGAGATGATGCCCAGTACGGGGACACGGATGGTGTTTTTGCGGTCTGGAAGCTGTATGCTCCTGAATACTTTAGAATCGCGCTCGATCTGGTGCTCGCTTTCAAGCACCTTGAGGTGGTACTGTACCACGGCCGTGGAGCTAAGGCCGCAACCTTTCTGTATGTCTCGAACAGTAGGCGTGTAGCCGTGTTCGTCGTAGAAATCCCTGATGAAATCGATGATCTTTTCGCGTTTGTCGCTGGGCCCGGCTTTTCTCATGCAGTCAATCCAATTCCGTACATTTGTTCTTGTACCCAGTTTATACAATGGGGGCAGGGGATGTCAAATGCCGCCGGAATGCCCGGGTTGCCTTCAACGAAAATGCAGGGGCGGACCTTCATGTCCGCCCCTATGTGGATTTCTAAAACTCGGCCCTGCGCCTTTTCATGACATACACCATACCCAGGATGAGGGAGGCAAGCACGAAGGCCATGCTCAGCCAGAGGATGATGTCAGAGTCCCTGGAAGACTCCACCTTAAAACTGCCGGCCTGTACGCCGTCTACGTAAATGGTATAATCTCCGGGCTCGCTGCGTGTAACGTAGAAGGTCAATTTCGAGGAACCGCCGCTGTTAACCGTTATTCCCTGTACATTCTCAACCTGCCCGTTGACATACAGCGTGACCCTTTTATTGCCGTTGACCGTGCTCCTGTTGGCTATATCGGCGGTCACCTTGACGGGTGTGCCGGGCGCGACAGAATTGGTCGAGATGCTGGCGGTGTGAGTAAAGACGTTGGGAAGCGATATCGTTTGTGTCGTTGTCGTTGATGTGGCGCCGCCTATGGATCCGCCGTGTGATGTCTGCATGCCCATGCCTATCAACGGGTTTGCAGGAGGAGGTGGTGGTGGTGGTGGTGGTGGTGGTGGTGGAGCAACAGATACAGTGACTATATATGCCTGTGTTGTAGTACCGTCTGCGGCAGTAACAGTATAAGTTACTGGACTTGTAAAGTTTTGCCCTACCCCGCTGAGCGGGCTGACTGTTGCCCCGGCGGAAACTGTGATGGTCGGCACAAGGTTGGTTACATTGGTGCCGAACGGAACAATTAAGGCAACGGTATAGAGGACATTGTCAACCGCTCCAGTAACAGCCGGGGTCAAGAAATTGAAGGTGAGTATGTCTGCGGCTGTGTTGGGGATTACGGTAATGATGCCGGAATCAGTGGAGGTCAAGCCGCCTATGGAGGCATGGATGACGCCGCTGCCCACCAGGTGGCCGGTCATAACGGCGCTCGCTCCGCCACCTACCAGGTCTCCGTCCACAACACCGCCGGTCTTATCGGTAAGTGTCCAATTATCGGCGGAGGCATTGGCCGCGAAGTTGCCGAACTGGTCACGGGTAATGCTGTAAACGGTCAGGGTGCTGCTGTATGCAATGTCCTGGGCAGGGACCACCGTTCCTGTGCCGCTGGCTGCTGTTTCCACTCTAACAGCAGTGGCAGCGCCGGCTGTCAGGGGTCCGAATGCTGTGGCGTTGACACTTAATGCGCCAGCTGCGAAATGTAGCTGGAAAGCATCTGTTCTGTCATAGCCTAAATCGGTAAACTTGGCCAGGCCATTTGCGTCGCTGGTAGCGGTCAGGGTAGTTCTCAGGGCGCCGCCGCCGCTGGCCAGGGAAGCGGTAACCACGGCGCCGCTTACCGGATTGTCAGCCGCATCCTTTACCAATATCCACGGCTGCGTGGTGAAAATAACGTCCACACTGCCGGTGGATGCGGGAGCTTGATTTACGGTCAATGAAGTAGCAGCGCCGGTGTTTACAGTTATAGCGCCGGAATCAGTGGGGGTTAAGCCGCTTATGGCGGCATGGATAACGCCGCTGCCCACCAGGTGGCCGGTCATAACGGCGCTCGCTCCGCCACCTACCA
>CAZKOL010000056.1:4181-6161 GCA_964554375.1 uncultured Dehalococcoidales bacterium | reverse complement strand
ACGCCGCTGCCCACCAGGTGGCCGGTCATAACGGCGCTCGCTCCGCCACCTACCAGGTCTCCGTCCGCAACACCGCCTATCTTACCGGTAAGTGACCAGGTGGCGGCGGAATTGGCCACGAAGGTGCCGAATTGGTCACGTGTAATGCTGTAAACAGTCAGGGTGCTGCCGGCAGTCAGGCTTTGAGCGCCGACCACCGTTCCTGACCCGTCAGCTGCCGTTTCCACTTTGACCAGGGCGGGGAGATAGTTGGTTACCGGTTGGTCGGTGAAGCTTGCCAGCACGCCGTCGTCGGCGGCGGTAACGCTGCCCGCCGTGTAGCTGACGGTGACCGTATCGCCGCCGGCGATGGCGGCGCCGCTGACTGTAAGGTCTATCTTGGTTGTGGTGGCATTCAAGGCTGCAGCTGAAAAAGTCCTTCCTGCGGCGCCGATCTTGAAGCTGAACTCGCCGTGCTTGGTTGCCGGATTGGCCATGGCCTTATTGAAGGTGATGGTGATCACCGTTCCTGCCACATTGGTGGCTGCGGAAACAAAGGTAGGCGGCGCCGGGTTGGTGGTGGTGAAAGTCTGGTCTAAACCGTAGCCGGCGCCGGCTGTGGTGACAGCCTTGGCGCGGAAATGGTAGGTATTGCCGGGTGTCAGCCCGCTGATGGCGCCGGTGAAAGTTTGCCCGTTTGTGCTCGAGGAGGGGGGAGTGCCTGCGACCGTGCTCCCGTAGCCGGTATCCAGTCCGTACTCGAAAGAGAGCGTGGCCGGTGAAGCAGTGCCCTTATCGACCAGCGTGCCGTTGAGCGTGGCCGTGGTGGTAGCAATACCTGTCGCAGCAGTGGTCAGGTTGCATGGCGGGATGACGTTCAGAGAGTACAGCAGCAATTTATTAGTACCTTCGTTGGGGACGGCCAGAAGTTCGGCCCCGCTGACGGAATCATATCCGAAGCGCAGCCACTGGGACCATTCAGTCGGGTAACTTGTAGGGCTGGCCAGCCTGGTGAAGGTGCTATCGCTGCGCTGGTACGTGGTCAGGACGGGCGCGTCCCTGCCGCTGACCATCGCCAGGTAGGTGGAGTCGTGGCTCCAGGCCACTCCCGTGCCGTCGGCAGGGGGAAGGCCGGCTGGAGTAGCCAGCTTGGTGAAGGTGTCCCCGCTCCTGCTGTATATCGTGATAAAAGGGGTGACCCAGTGGGCCACCGCCAGGTAGTTTCCTGTGGGGCTGTACGCTACACCAATGCCGTTCCCCGCGGGCAGGACGGCCGGGTCGGCTATCTTGGTGAAGGCGTCGCCGCTCCTGTTGTAGATGATGACCCAAGGACTTTCGCCAGTCCCGATAGCAAGCTGGGCGCCGTCTGGACTGAAGGACGGGGAATATACACGCCACGTGGGCACGCCGTCCGGGTTGGCCAGTTTGGTCAAGGTATCTCCGCTCCTCTTGACAATAACCATAACGCCGCTGCTGGGCCGTTCGTTGGTGGAGATAGTACAGACCAGGTAGGTGCCGTCGGGGCTCCAGGCCGCATATCGGTAGCCGTAGCTAGGCATGCCGGTGGGATTGGTCAGCAGGGTGAAAGAATCGCCGTCCCTCTTGTAGACGCACATGCCGCTTGTGTTCAGGGCCAGCGCCAGGTAGGCGCCGTCGGGGCTGAAGACCGCGTCCCAGCTGGCTTCATTGGTGCTGGGGCCCCCGAGTGTGGCCACCTCCGAGTAGGTGGCCCCGCAGTTCCTCTTGTAAACCTTTGCCTTGTTGCCGGCGACCGCCAGGTAGGCGCCGTCGGGGCTGAATGATGAGCCGTGGGGAGTTGAGGGCAAAGGGGAAGGCGTGTTGATGGTTATGAAGGGGTTTGCCGGGTCGTCGGCCCGGGCCGGCGCCGGTGGATTAACGAAAAACCCGCCGCTGGCGATGATTAATGCCAGCAGCAGGCACAGTGTATTGGTGACAATTGCCCGCGCCTTAATTTTCATCAGATTCTCCATTTAAGTAAAT
>CAZKOL010000056.1:0-4081 GCA_964554375.1 uncultured Dehalococcoidales bacterium | reverse complement strand
AATTTTGATAACGTTATTATATATTAATTCGGTCTATTTAGCAAGGAGGCAGATACTAAAGACGGAAAACGATGTGCTTCTTCCAGCTTTCCGAGGGAGTGGGGAAGTCCGACCGGTAGTGGGCGCCGCGGCTCTCCTCACGCAACAGGGCGGCCTCGGTCATGAGCCTGGCGTTGGTGATCATGGTATTCAGCTCGTAGGAGAGGCGGTCGGTGGGCATGGGCAGAATACGATCCCAGGCTGCCAGGGTGATAGCCGCCTGGTAAAGCCCGTCGACGTCGCGCACGATGCCGACCCTGTCCCACAGCATCGTCTGGAGGTTGGGCAGCGACAGCGCGGGCGCGTCCTTGTAGGGCTCCCTGGAGGGTAAGTGGTACGAATCAGCCGACTTTGTTTTTTCCCCCTGATCAGGCTCTGCTGATTCTGTCCTCTCCAGAATCCTTTTACTGAAAACCAGCACTTCCAGAAGGGAGTTGGAAGCCAGCCTGTTGGCCCCGTGCACGCCTGTGCAGGCCGTCTCCCCGGCTGCGAACAGGCCGGGTATATTTGTTTCGCCCCGGGTATTTACCTTGACACCGCCCATCAGGTAGTGGGCTGCAGGCGCCACAGGTATGGGCGTCCTGGTGATGTCCAGCCCGTGATCGAGGCAGAAGCGGTAGATACGTGGAAAGCGGGTGGTAACCTTGGTGGCGGGAATCTCTGTAACATCGAGGTAAACCTTGTCGCTGCCGGTCTTTCTCATCTCGAAGAGGATGCTCCTGGCCACGACGTCGCGCGGCGCCAGGTCGGCGCTGGAAGAGTAATCCGGCATGAATCGGTAACCCTCATCGTTCCTCAGCACACCCCCCTCGCCACGCACAGCCTCGCTGATGAGAAACGGCGATACGCCGGGCAACCTCAGGGCCGTGGGATGGAACTGGAAGAACTCCATATCGACGATCTCGGCGCCGGATTGATAGGCCAGCGCGATGCCGTCGCCGGTGGCGGTATCCCCGTTGGTCGTATACTTGAAGAGCCTGCCTGCGCCGCCGGTTGCCAGGATAACGAACTTGCATCTGAATTCCTCGATCATGCCGCTGCGAAAATCGATGGCCTTTATGCCGCAGACGCGCCCTTTGTCGAGCAGGATCTCGGTTGCAAGACAGTATTCCAGCACCTTGATCGGCGATATGCGTACCTGCTCGCTCAGCGTGACTTCAATATATTCGCCGGTGGCGTCGCCCCCGGCATGCAGTATGCGGGATACGGAGTGCGCCGCCTCGCGTGTCAGCGCCACCTCTCCTTCCTGCGTATCGAAGGGCACGCCGAAGCCGATCAGGTCGGCTATGCGGTCGGGCGCCTCGTCGACCAGTATGCGCACCGCCTCCTCGTCGCACAGCCCGTCCCCCGCTGCGATAGTGTCCTTGAAGTGAAGGCCGGCGGAGTCGTTTTTGCCGATGGCGGCGGCGATCCCCCCCTGGGCATGCCTGGTATTGCAGTCCTCGATACCGCCCTTGGTGACGATCAGGACACTGCCGCTTTCGATGGCCAGCAGCGCAGTGTAAAGGCCGGCGATACCGCTGCCTATGATGACGTAATCATAATAATTCATATCACTTTGCAGGGCTGAACCCACTCGTTCTCATTATAACAGTTATAGTGGCTCGCCCCGGAAGGCCCAGGGGCTGGCGGTTTTGATATCGACTTTCACCAGTTGACCCCTGCGGTCGCGCTCATCCTCAAAAAACACCAGCCGGTCGCTGCCGGTGCGGCCGTACCATTTCGCGGCCTTCATGCCCTCGACCAGCACTTCGGCTTGTTTCCCGACCATCTCCTCATTGATCCCGGATTGGATACCCGTCTGCAGCTCCTCTATTGCATGCAGCCGCTGCAGCTTGACCTCGGGCGGAACATCGTCGGCAAACCTGGCAGCGGCGCCGGTGCCCGGCCTGGGTGAATAAGCCGCGGCATGCACGGTGTCGAAGCGCAATGCCCTGACCGCCTCGTAGCTGTTCATGAACTGCTGCTCCGTCTCACCGGGAAAACCGACGATCAGGTCGGTGCTGACGGCGATGCCGGGGACGGTCAGCCGGGTACGCGCTAACAGCGCTATATAGTCGTCCCGGGTGTAGCCGCGGTTCATATTTTTCAGCACCGCGTCATCGCCGGCCTGCAGGGGCAGGCAAACGTGGCGGCACACCTTGGTCAGCTCGGCTATCGATTGCAGCAGATTTGCGCTCATATCCTTGGGGTGGTTGGTCAGGAACCTTATCCTGTAGAGCCCCTCCAGGTTGTTCAACATGCTCAGGAGCCTGCTTAAATCAAGCCCCGTATCCAGGTCGTGGCCGTAGGTATTGACGTTCTGACCGAGCAGAACGATCTCCCTTGCGCCCCGCTCTACCAGCCCGGCTGCCTCGGCCACTATCTGCTCTGCCGGGCGGCTTCTTTCCCTTCCCCTGCGGTACGGCACTATGCAGTAGGAACAGAAATTATTGCAGCCCTGGATTATGGATATGTAAGCGCTGACGGGGGAGGCCTGGGGTATGACGCCCCTGGAAGCGTCCCGGTCACGCACCGGCACTTCGCTGCACAGCCAGTCTTCGAAATCCTGCAGCCGGCCGGGTCCGAAGAAATGGTCGACGAACGGGAAATCCTGTTTGAGCTCTTTGATCTCCTGACCCACGAAACACCCGGTCATGGCGATGCGCATATGGGGCCTCTCGGACTTAATACCCTTGACGAACCCCAGCATACCTCTCACCTTGTCCTCTGCGGACTGCCTCACCACGCAGGTATTGAGCACCACGACATCGGCCTCACGGGCGTTGCGCACTATTTCAAGCCCCAGGGACTTCAGGCTGTTGACAAGGCCGGCCGACTCGGCCTTGTTCATCTGGCATCCGATCGTCCATATGTATGCATTCATCTGCACGTCCGTGGAAGTCAATGGCGTTAATTCGATAGCTCAGACCGGTTTTTGCCTGTGCGCGAAATAAATTGCGTTTCGCGAGGTTTGCGGTGGTGGCTGGCGGAGGGAATGGGATTCGAACCCATGACCCCGGTTTCCCGAGGCAACCGCTTAGCAGGCGGCCGCACTAGACCACTATGCGATCCCTCCAGCAGGAATAAATCCGGACGACGGCGTCATGCAATATAGCATAGTTTCAATCACAGTTTCAAGCAACTCAGCTACGCACATGATTGTGCAAAACGCGTCGAACTGATAATATTTCGCCATGCCTGCCCCTGTTCACATGGTCAATGTCCGCCTGAGGAGGCTGAAGGGCTTCCCCTTTAAACGCGCGTGGCTGAAGGAGACGGTGATGGATGTGCTGGCCGCCGAAAAGGCGGACGGCCCGGTGGAGATCGACTGCATGGTGACGGACGATTCGACCATCCATGCTCTGAATAGAAAGTATCGGGGTGTCGACCGGCCGACCGATGTGCTGTCCTTCGCCCTGGACGAAGGCGGGCCGGGCGATACCGTTTTCCCCCGCCCTGCCGGAGCCAAGGCGAAGATGGGGATACTGGTGGTTTCATATCCCACTGCGCAGGCGCAGGCTGCAAACAACAGGATCAGTGTGGAAGAGGAATTGCGCCTGTTGCTGGTGCACGGCGTATTGCACATACTGGGCTACGACCACAGCGGGCGCAGCGATACAGCCAGGATGCGCAGGCGGGAGAGAGAGCTGCTGGGATCACCGGGACGGATTGGCCGGCGCTAAACCGTGACAATCCTGGGCTTAACCCGGTGCTTCTCGGTTTTCATGATACCGGCCACGGCTTCAGCGGTTCGATCCAGGTCGTTGTTGTTATTGACCACGCAGTAATCGAAGAGAGGAAGGCACTTAAGTTCATCCGCAGCTTTGCACATGCGCGCGCTGACCACGACCTCGGAGTCGGAGTTTCTGGATTTCAACCTGCCCAGCAGGTCCTCGAGGGACGGTGTCAGCAGGAATATGAAGACGGCGTCCGGTATCTTCTTCTTGAGCGTGGTTGCGCCCTGCACGTCCACCTTGATGATGACGTCCCGGCCTTTGCTCAGGGCCTGGCGGATCTCATTTTTAGGCACGCCGTAGTAATTGCCGTAGACCTCGGCGTA
>CAZKOL010000055.1:0-9000 GCA_964554375.1 uncultured Dehalococcoidales bacterium | reverse complement strand
CGCTGAAGCAGCTGATAAATGGCATCGGCGCCGAATATAAGGGCTTTGACCGGGACGCGTTCATCGGCCGCGTGGAAAAGCTGTTCGAAATTAATGTCTGGAGGAAGCTTGAGGGGGGTGAATCCGTAGGTTTGTATTCCCAGCTTGGCAAATAGGCGCGCATCTGTTACAGCCGGGAATAGCATGGGTGTGGGAGTACTGCCCGGGTCACTCTCGCTCAGTATCTCCGCCAGCGTATCGTAAAGGCCCATGTCGGGCTCCGGCATACCTCCACCGAAATGAGACACCTCGTACTCTATGTCGCTGCCGGCAAGGTACTTGAGCTCAGCGATGATATCATCCGGTGAAAAGCCCGGCAGCAGGCGGCAGTCAAGGCCCAGGGAAATCTGGCAGGGGATCTGGTTGAAGCTCTCCCCGCCCCGTATGGTAGTGGCCGCGACTGTGTTATGCAGTATGGGATCGAACATGCGCACCTGCTGGCCGAAGGTATCGAGGACTGAATTGGTCAGAGCGGGGATGAGCATCTGCATAAAGGTCTGTTTAAGCGGGCTGGGCAGGCCCTCGGCGGTGCAGCGGACCTGTTCCCTGGCAACGGGCGTTATATGTACCGGCAGGCGGTGCTCAAGGCTATGCAGAAAACGTGCCAGACGTGCCATTATGCCTCCCCGCGCAGGCCATGCGCCGTGGCCACCCTTGCCATGCAGGTTGGCTATAACGCCGCAGCCCTGTTTTTCAGAGACCATAATGGGGTAAAAGCGGCGCCTCAATATGTGTGATGTGTAACCGCCGAATTCACCGATTGCGTATTTAACACCATGGAAAAGCTGTGCCTGGTTGGTGACCAGGTATTCCGCCCCGAAGGTGCTGCGGTTCTCCTCGTCGCTCAGTACGGCCATCAGGACATCGCCGGCCGGGACCAGGCCATCGGTCCTGGCGCGCATCATGGCTGCCAGCATCATGGCTATGCCCCCTTTCATGTCCAGCGCGCCGCGACCCCAGACATATCCGTCCAACTCCTCACCTGCAAATGGGCTAAGCCTCCATTTCTGGTTGGCCGTGGTCACGACGTCTATGTGCCCGTACATCAGTAGCGGTGGCGCGGCGCCCCGCCCCGGGATGCGCGCTACCAGGTTGGGGCGGGACGGTTCGCCGGCCACGATGGTGTTCTGCACACCCGCCCAGTCCAGCAGGCCCTTGATGTAGTTGATACAGGCAGCTTCATTTCCCGGTGGGTTGACCGTGTTATGGCGGATCAGGCACTTGAGGATCTCAGCCGGGCGGGTATAAATCGAGGACTGCTCCTCTGAAACTGAACCGTTCATGGGCTCCCTCCTGTGCTAACCCGGGCGGATTTATTGTAAACGGACTGTCTGGCCCATTGTAGTAAATGCTTGTAGACATGTCCAGCGTGCCGCTCCGCAGGTAGCCGTTGATATTGACTTGTTGCAGAGGTCAAACTATCATTACCACGAACGGAGCTAACCGAATTGAAGGCCCCCTACGGTACCAGATTTAATCTAACAGACATGGCTAACGACCTCAGGGTCGCCTTATTTTTGGTTTTCAAAGCAATTACGCGTGGCAACAGGTACACCCTGGTACTGACCATTTTGGTCACCACACTGGCCTTTATCAATATCATTTTCACATCATCCATCATGAACGGGGCCATCAGCAAGGCCTACCAGCAGGCGCAGGAAAACTACGTTTCCAATGTCGTGATACTGCCCGCCGTTGATGATAAATATATCAACCAGGTACAGCAGTTGAAAACGAAGATCGACACTTTGCCCGGCGTAGTGAGCTGCAGTTCACGTTACGCTCAGTCGGGGCTGATCAGGTACGATCCGGAGAAGGACAACCTGGATGTGCGTGAGAAAGCCTGGAATATCAAATCCATCAACCCGGATGAGGAGATCAAGGTAACCAACCTGCAGAACTATATGATCGCCGGCAGGTACCTGGAGGAGGGCGATCGCGACCAGATCATAATGGGCAGGGAGATATCGGGAGGTTATGGGGCCAGCTTCCAGATATCCTCACTAAAGGGAGCTGAGGTTGGAGACGAGATAACCATAACTTACGGCAATGGAGTCATTCGCAGCTATAAGATTAAGGGGATCTACAACACATATTTTCCCCTGGCCGACCTCAATATCTTCGTGACGGAGAAGGAGATGGAATCGGTGCTGGGCCTGCATAACAGGGCCTCGGAGGTGCTGATCAAGACAGATGGCTCAGTGCCTGAGCGTGTCTATATAGATCGGCTGAGGATGATGGGTATAGAGAAGGAACAGATCAACGTCTGGATGGATTTCATCGGGTATATCAGTGGATTGACACAGACTTTCGATATTGTCAAAGGCATCGTGACCTTTATCGGGCTGCTGGTTGCAGGCGTGACCATATTTATCGTTATATTCATTGCCACTGTGAACCGGCGCCGTCAGATAGGCATACTCAAGGCCATCGGCATGAAGGAGCGCATCATCATCCTTTCGTATATATTCCAGGCCGTATTTTATGCATGCCTGGGTATCCTCGCCGGGCTGATAGTGATCCACGCTGGTCTGGTGCCCTACTTCGTCCGGCACCCCCTCCCCATGCCCATCGGGCTGGTCAGCCTGGCTCTGGTAAAACAGGATATGGCGGTGGCCATACTGAGCATGCTGCTGGTCAGCGTGGTGGCCGGCTTCATACCATCGTGGATGGTGACCAGGCAGAATATCATCAAGGCTATCTGGGGATGAGAACATGGTGATAGTAGAAGCGAAAGGGCTAAAAAAAGTATTCGGCGGTGAAGTGCCTGTAGAAGCGCTCAAGGATGTTGACCTGCAGATAGGCGAGGGAGAGTTCGTGGGTATAATGGGCCCGAGCGGCTCGGGAAAATCCACCCTTTTACACATGCTGGCCCTTCTGGACGATCCGACCGCAGGGAAGATCATAGTTGACGGCGCCGATATTGCGAAATTATCATCCATGCAGAAAACTAATTTCCGCCTCAATAAGCTGGGCTACGTCTTCCAGGAATATGCCCTGCTGCCCGAACTGAACGCCCTGGAGAACGTCTGCCTGCCGCTCATGATGCTGGGCGCGCCGGCCATGGAGTACCGAAAGGTGGCGATGGAGATGATGGAGACGGTGGGATTGGGCAAACGCGCCAAACATCTCATCAGCCAGATGTCGGGCGGGGAGCAGCAGCGCGTAGCCATAGCCAGGGCGCTGGTCAACAAATCGAAGATCCTCTTTGCGGATGAGCCCTGCGCCAACCTGGACACCAAAAACTCCGGCATCGTCATGAACCTTTTGCGCCAGTTGTGCGACCAGAAGAAACAGACGATTATCATGGTCACCCATGAGCCGGAGCACATGCAGTTCGCCGACCGTATCATCTGGATAAAGGACGGCATGATTGAGAAGGGGGAGAAAGCGGTATAAAAACACTGAAGGGCCTGCCGTCCATAGGCAGGCCCTTCAGTCGAATATAAGCCCCTGGCCTTAGTTGTACCTGGTCAGTTCGTCTGCCAGAGCCTTCTTGGGCAGAGCCCCCACCTTGCGGTCGGCCAGTTTGCCGTCCTTGAAGATGAGCAGTGTGGGAATGGCCTGCACCTGGAACCTGGCTGCGATATCCTGGTTCTCATCGGTGTTCAGCTTGCCGAATGTGATCTTGCCTTTTAGATCGGCTGCCAGCTCTTCGATTACGGGTGACATCATGCGGCATGGGCCGCACCACGGCGCCCAGCAATCCACCACCAGCGAGCGGTTATTGCGTATAGCATCCTCCAGGTTCTTGCTGTCTAGCTCCAGCACCAGCCCTTTTTCATTTTCCATTTTAATCTCCTTTGTTTCCTCCAGGTTAAAGAATCGCTCTTAACCTGCTGATTATTGCCTATATTTTAGATGGCGCAAAGGGGCCGGAAAATGATTTTAGTCACTTGCCATGCGGGCCGCTGTAAAAGGTTGTATAATATAATAGTTGTAATATATAATAATATTATAATACAATAATGTCAGGAGGGCTTAGCTGATGCTGGAAGAAAGGCAATATATCCAGGTGAATCAGGCGCTTTTTTCATTGACGCATGCCTACGAAACGCGGATGTTGAAAGATGTCAGTGCCAGGGCAGCAGGTCTCAGGCTGTCTGATTGCGCGGTGATAATGGTGCTGGGGCAAATGGAGCCGCTTAGCGGCAGTCAGATCGCCAGCCATATGGCCATCAATCCAGGCGCTGTATCCCTTTATGTACAGCGCTTAGAGGAGAAAGGCTTCATCGTGCGCGAACGGGATAAGAAAAACCGCCGTGTCTGGTGGCTGACGCTGACACGGGCGGGACAAGATGCCTATAACGCCATTATGCAGGGAACAGCGCAGTACACACGTGACTTTTTAGCGGCTCTCGGGGTGGATGAACAGGCAATGCTCCACAAATTATTGCTGAAAGCCTCTCATGGGCTTGGCTTTAACTGGCAATGAATTGTGTATTAAAGGGGATGGTTCTGAAATGAAGCGCAAACTGATCCTGATTAATCCAGTCAATCATTCACGCGTCGGTTTAACGGTTAATAAAAGTTCACGTTTTCCTCCGCTAGGACTGGGTATTATAGCCGCCTTAACTCCAGATTCCTGGGATGTCACACTGCTGGATGAAACATGGGAACCTTTTAGCTACCAGCAGGCCGACCTGGTCGGTATCACCGCTTTCACAGCAACTGCCCCGCGGGCTTATGAAATAGCCCGGCTGTACCGTTCGAATGGCATACCGGTGGTTCTGGGTGGAATCCACGCCTCGATGTGCCCCGAGGAGGCTTCCAGCTTTGCTGATTGCGTGGTTAAAGGCGAGGCGGAAATGGTCTGGCCGCAGATTATAATCGACTTTGAGGCAGGCTGCCTTAAATCGCACTATTCCGGTGTATGGGGAGAACTGGCCGGCAAGCCTTTCCCCCGGCACGATCTATTCAATCCCGGTTATATGTTTGCCTCGGTGCAGACTTCACGCGGCTGCCCGATGGATTGCAGCTTCTGCTCGGTGACTGCTTTCAACGGTCGCCGGTATCGACGCCGGCCTGCTGCGGAAGTGCTGGATGAGCTGTCCGGGATAACACAAAAAATGGTTTTCTTTGTCGATGACAATATCATCGGCTATGGCGAGGAAGCCAGGAAAGGAGCATTGGAGTTATTCAAAGGTATGGTAAAACGCAAACTGGACAAGTGGTGGTTCTGCCAGGCGTCCTTAAATTTCGCCGATGATGAGGAGGCGCTGAGATGGGCCGGGCGCGCCGGATGTAAGATGGTCTTCCTGGGACTGGAGTCCGAGGATGAGGACGCACTGGCCGAGGTCAACAAGCAACTCAACCTGAAGAGACGGGTTTCCGCATATACATCAGCCTTTCAACGGATACACCGGGCGGGCATTGCTGTGCTGGGCGCGTTTATCTTCGGTATGGACAGCGATAACGCTGCCAGGCTGGATGCGCGGGCCGAATACATGATTAACAGTGATGTGGACGTTATGCAGGTTACCCACCTGACACCGCTGCCGGGGACGCGGCTCTTCACTCAGTTGCGGCAGGAGGGCCGGCTTTCTTACATCAATTTCCCGGAGGATTGGAGCCGCTACGATATGACCCAGGTCGTGCACCTGCCTGCCAATATGAGCGCAGCGGAACTCGCAGCAAGTGTCTTGCGCTGCAACAGGAGACTATACTCCTGGCCGGTGATACTGAAAAAAGCCTGCCGGACATTGGTTATGACCCGTAATCCGGTGGCCAGCATGTTTGCTTTCCAGTCGAATGTGAACTATCGCAATGTGGGCGAGGGCCAACTGACGAAGTGAAGAGATATTATTACCGCTTGATCTTGCCCGGCAGGATATAAATATAGGGCTTGCGCAGGATATATTTGTGCAGCCAGCGGTCGAAGCGGCGGAAGGCCAGGAAGAGGACCCAGATGAGGGCATCCTCTTTGTAATAAGCTTTAATCTCTTTTTCCGTCAGCGGCTTTACCCCCAGTGACGCGCCCTCCGAGGCATAGAATTCGTTGGCGGCCTGCGCCAGGCCGGGCACCAACTCGGGCCGCTGCTCCTTATAGAAGTTGGCGATGAGGTCGATCGTAACCAGGCGGGCATCGTAGTAGCGCGTCATCACCCCCTCCAGGAAGAGCCAGCGGATCAGCCATACCAGGAACGAGGGGGCGCTGCGCAGGAAAAGCTCCGGGTCCAGCCGCTCTACGCCCTCTTTCTTCATAAGGGGAGTGCTGGTATCGATGTAGAGCAGTCTCGATCCGGGGCTTATCTGTGGCCTGGCCGCATCGAAGTCGACGATGGACCAGTTGGATATCTGGCCGTCTATTCCCATGGCCCGGTCAGGATTGGACAGGTTAAATCGCCAGACCTTGGTCAGTTCGCGCAGCACGAGCACAAATAGTGTGCGGACGCCATCGGTGTTCAGTATATGGATTGCGCGGTTGCCGATGGATTCCGGGTTCAACTTACGCTGGATGTCGAAAGCTATGATATTGCCGGCGTCCGAGGTAAACCATGCGAAGCCCCACTCAGGAATGTTGATGCCAAGTTCTTTTTCCAGCACCTCGTTATAATCTTTGTAAAGCGCCTCGTATTGAGCGACCTCGTCTTTCGTTTTGAAGATGGGCATTCGCTTGCAGGCCAGGTTTTTAGTTGTCCCGGCTTGTATTTCAAAAATAGTGCTGATCTCGCCGTACCCCAGCACCCGGGCGGGTATTTTACTGCTTTCGGGATGCGCCGGGTCCAGGCCCTTTTCGAATTCTTTCAGTATATTGATATCTACCTGCACAACGGCCTCCTTTTGATTTTTTACAACCCCAGGAAAGCCGTGGTGTCGCCCAGGGCGGCGTCCACGCCTTCCAGTATCTGATGAGCAATTTTAGTATCGATGATCAGCGGCGGCAATAGCTGGCACACCTTTTTGTCGTTATTAGCGTAGATGGCCAGTATGCCGTGGTCGTAGCAGGACTTGGTCAGTATCGGACCGCAGGTGTCGTTGACCATCTCGATGCCCATCATCATTCCCAGTTGCCGCAGCCCGGTGAGTATCCTGGGGTGCTTCTTTTTCAGCTCCACGAAGCCGTCTTTAAAAACGGCAGCCAGCCTGTTGACATTATCCAGGAATCCAGGCCTGGACGATTCGTCCAGCACAGCGGAGGCTACAGGGCAGCCCACTTCGGCGCCCCCGAAGGTGGAGATGTGAATGAAGGGGTTGTTATGGAAGAAGCTGGAGAACTCCTTGCGGTAACAGGTCGCGCTCATGGGGTAAATGCCGCCGGACAGCCCTTTGCCGATCACGATGATGTCCGGCACGGTGTCGAAATGCTCGATGCCCCACAGTTTACCGGTGCGGCCCAGGCCGGTCTGCACCTCGTCGATGATGAGCAGCGCGCCCTTGCGGGAGCAGATCTGCCGGGCCTTACGGAAGAAATCCCTGCCGGGGACCGGCATGCCGAGCGTAGCGGGTATCGTCTCGAAGATGACTGCGGCGGTTTCGTCGTCCACGGCCTGTTCCAGCGCCTCCGCATTATCGAAGGGGACCTGTACAAAACCCGCCAGGTTGGGCCCGAATGGAGCCCGGTACTGCTCATCTCCGGCGGCCAGGGCGAAACCCGTGTGACCGTGGTAGCCGCCGACGGCCGAAATAACCTTGTATTTGCCGGTGCAGCCCCGGGCTAGCTTAATGGCCAGATCAATAGCCTCGCCGCCGCCCACTCCGAATACCGTGCATGAGATGTCGCCGGGCATCAGGCCGGCCAATTTCTCCGCCAGCAGGGCGCGTTGTTCGCTGATCAGGTGGTGGTTGCCGATATCCAGTTCCCTGAGGCTGTCCTGCATGGCTTTGATAACCAGGGGATTGCGGTGGCCGAGGTTAAATACGCCGCCGTTGCAGTGGCAGTTGATCAGGCGCTTGCCGCTGGTCGCGTCCCAGACGTAGGGGCCTTCGCGCCTGCCGAAAACGAACTCCATGTCGTAGGATTTGAATGTCTCGGCCTTGCCTGAAGACACGTAATCGGAAAACCGCCTGACAACGGTTTCCTTGCTGTCCTTTCCTATATACTTCATGAAGGCCTCCTCACGAGCTTTATTAAAGATAAGCCCGCACTTCAGTGTGCGGGTACGGAAGCCAGGTTAACCAGTGCTTTGAGCAGGTCGGCGACCACACCCCTGGTGGCCTCGTCCGTCAGCTTGCCCTTGTCATCGAATTTCTGCCCGGCGAATGTCACGAAGACCTCCGGCTTGGACACTGCTCGCAGGCTGCCGGCAAATCCAAGGATGTTCACCGTTTCCATCTCCTGCCTCCATTACTGCAAGCTCCCTGCCGCCGGCTATTGCATGGGTCCAGCCTGCGGCAGGGAAAGCTGCTGATCGTTAGATCATTAGTATCAGGGTGTCAGCACCAGTTTATGCGTAGCGGCGTTATTGACCTGGTCCCTGGTCCAGAGCATGGGATGGTACTTGATGTTGAGCCAGGAGTTGATCATGTCCCCGTACCATTTGCTGGCAGGGTTGCCGCTCTGTCCCGTGGCATTCATGCTGACGCTTTTGCCCACATCGCTCCAGTCGATAATCATGCGCATGGATGGCATGGTGCGCACCTGGAAATCGCCTTTATCAACGGTCCAGCGGCAGGCGTCCACAGCGTCGGTACTGCCGCTCGCCGGGTAGGGCCCTTTGTTGACGAGCGACTCCAGCGGCGATATGCCGCTGGCGCCGAGCGGGTTACTGACGAAAGTGGCGGTATGAAGGGCGCCCCATTTCCAGAGGTTGTGGTCGGGACCCAGGTCCGCCACCGCTGCATCCCAGCCTTCCTTGAATGACCTGGCCAGCATTTCATCGCGAGTTTCCTTTATGTCCTTGGTGGAAAGGTCGTCCCACCATGTGTCGCCGGGGTTTTTGAGCAGCCGGTTGATGGCCCACATATCCCTGTCGTCGCCTTCCGATTTGATGATATCGCCGAGCTTGTTCTGGAAAGTGT
>CAZKOL010000054.1:0-9001 GCA_964554375.1 uncultured Dehalococcoidales bacterium | reverse complement strand
ATATATTTCGCCGGTGATTCTTAATTGAGTTTCCGGCGATTTTTATTTTGTTCACGTATCCGTCGATGAATTGTTTCTTGATCTCAGGGCTGGTGCTATCAATCGACTCAATCGCAAGGTTTATCTTCAGAATAGAGCGGTATACGATATTTAAACAGTTGTAACTATCTTCTCGTCGGATTGTTACGGCCTTCTTTGTTACGGAGAGCATTGGCAACAATTGAAGCTGAGGCCTTGAAGCTGAGATTCTTTGTGTTGATAACTAAGTCATAGAGTGTCGGGTCTTCCAACTCAGCGTGAAAATAGCTCCTGGTAAACTCTCGACGGCTGCTGTCAGAGCGTACTATCTCTTTTTTTGCCTCCTTTCCATCCAGCTTCAAATCCGCCATTACACGACTCACTCGCATTTTGAGCGGCGCGACAACAAGCACGTGAAGCGCTTTTGGATAGGCCTTTAGAATAAACTGGCTGCCTCGTCCTCGGAAAACCATCCGCCGAGTTCGAGCCAATTCTCTAATAACAGATATTAGCGCTTTTAAATAACGCTTATCATCCAGAGGCATTGCAGAAGCGGATAGATATGCGCTTGCAACCCCCCTCCTTATTGCACTACGTGCCAGTGCTTCTCCAATTCGCTCCAAAAGGATGGGAGACGGCCTCTCTTTGGCCATTATTTCGCTATCGGTCCGGTTAATTGCTGCAGCTACTGCGGCTATTATTTCTCGGTCAACATAGTCAACTTTGAGTAGATCGGCGACCAGTCTTCCTATTTCGGGTGCTCCGCTCCCCATTTGTCCTCTTATCGTTACTATCGGCATTTGACCACCTCCTATCTTAGCGTCATGGGATACTCAGCGCCTCGTTTGACCCGATCCATTCACGGCTTTAACCTCCGCCCATAATAATTGGTAAGTATCAGCGGATTATATACAAATACGCGAAGCTGCCATGACCGCCCCGCAAACATTTTACTCAATCCGTCCCCGGTTGCTTGATTTTCCTTGCCACTCGCTCTTGCTTCGTGCGCCACTCTCTGAATAACCAATTCTTTAATATGATTGGAGTAACAACTGTTGTCAGCAGACTCATTAAAACCACTGCTGAGTATGTGTTCTGGAATATCAGATTTCCATTCAGCCCTATCAGCGCTACAACCATCGTGACCTCTCCCCTGGGCGCCATGCCAAAACCGACAATTAGAGAATCTTTTATATTCATGCCCTGCAGTTTCGCTGTGGTCCCGCAACCGATGACCTTTGTCAAAATTGCCACCACCGTTAAGGCTGCCAGGAACAACAGTAACTCCGCTGTTATTACATGAACATCCATTAGAACACCCAGGGAGATGAAGAAGATAGATGCAAATATAATTCTGAGATACTCTGCCCCTTCTCTAAATACTTGCTCATGTCTTAGTTTGACGCCGGCAAAGGAGACACCGGCAAAAAAAGAACCTATTATAGCAGACAAGCCCACTAACCCCGCTAACATGGCATAAAGGAAGGCTACCATGATAGCAAAGAGAAAGATAGATTCAGGGTATTTCTCAGCTACCCCAGTCCTATCCAGTCTGATTATGATTCTGGCAAAAGCAATCTTGCCCAGCAAAACGCCGACGACAATAAATCCGATTGCCTTTGCTACTGCTATTAAAATAGCAGTAAGTGAAAGCGTGTCTGATACGAATCCTTCTGATACGGATAAAGCCAGTAGCACCAAGACATCATCTATTACCGCAGCGCCTATTATCGCTTGGGCTGCTTCGGTCTGTAGTTTTCCCAGCTCCTTCAGCACATTGGAAGTGATAGCTATACTCGTTGCTGTCAGCGAAGTACCAATAAAAATGGAAGCCTTGTAATCAAACGCAAACATCTGTGCCAAAAAGAAACCGCCAAGCCAGGGTACTATAACTCCAAAGAGCGCTATGAACAGGTACTTAAAATTCGCTATCTGTTTGAGCCCGAATTCCAATCCTATGGTAAAAAGCAGTACCACGGCGCCTAAATGAGCTAAGCTGACAACGAACTCAGTAGGGGTAATCCACCCGATGAAACTCGGCCCTAATAATATGCCGACCAGAATTATCCCTACGACGGCGGACTGGTTTATCCAGTATGCGATCAGATAGCCCGCTAAAGCCATCAGCAACAGCAGGCTCATCTGAAATTCTGTTGAAGCTAGTATTGATTGTGCGGCGCCCAATTAACTTTACCCCGCTTCTTCCGGACTCTCTTATAAATAATATACATTAAGCAAATTATGAGTGTCTAATTTAGCAGAAAGGGAATCTATCCTGCTTTCCCTGATGCATAATACAAATGAGGGTCGTGGAATATTGTTGACTCTCCTGATAAACAACCGATCAATATCGGAAGACAGCAGCTATTGTTGCGCTATCGGGCACCGCTTCAGGCGCCACAGCGAATACGGCCCCACTATTAAGGAGAGTGTATACTGCAGAGAAATCCAGTAAATCCTGGTCACCTGGCTGCATTTCTTGATGGAGAGTGGCCCGGCTGTTTTCCAAATCGAAGGCGCCCCAGGCTTGAATACCAACTGCTACAAACAACAAATCAATTCGACCGTGATAAGATGCCGGTACAATTTCTATCAGGTTGTTTGTAACTTTGTCCGTGCCTGAAAGTTCTTGATAGCGCGCGGCTGCTTGCGTTCGTGTTTTTATAAAGTGCGGCTCAGCAATGGCCCACGCGCGGTCGCGCAATTCATCATTGCTCAGTTCCTCGGGGTTCCCCTTGATGCCGTCACTCATTAGATGTTTATAAGTATTCGCTTTCGCATAAATTGGTAGCAGGTAGTCTACTCCCGCCAATATCAAAGGGACCTGTTCATTGCGAAGCAATTCGTTCAAACCTGAATCGATTCGACAAAAGAACTTGAGGAGGTTCGCCTTGATATCGTCGATGCCATGTCCATGACCATGAAAAATGGCTGATCGTTCGCCTTTTCTTACAGGTGAAGCAGTATGTAGCTGTAGGTTTTTCTCATAATCGCTGCGAAGGATATCTGCCAGACTTTTCGGCATATTTTTCAGAATAACTTCGGTAGCAGTGTGACGCGTGCATTCCAGCATCCTCACACTATTCTGACTTAATGCCAGTATATAAAAACGCCCGTCGCTTGCCAGCAAGGCAAGAAGAGGTTTGATGTGGAAACGATGAGTGACAACCACGAGTTCTTCAAACGATAAAGGGACTCTATAGCAGCGAAACAATCCGGCAGCAGAGAATAATGCCAAGCCGTCGCTCTGATGTCGCCAGAAGAACGCACGTTTAAACAGTTTATTAATGGGATCCAGCAGTGCTTGTATTTCTATAGAAGGCAGCCCCATATCAACCAGTCTCTCCTGAGCTTTCCGTACCAGGTTCTTCAATCTGATGGGGTCCTGCCTTATTTGTTCTCCCGCACGATGCGTGGGCATATAGATCGAAACACAAGGCCCCACAGGGTTTTCTACGAGTATTCTTACATCATCCATCGACAGCATGCTCATATCGGTAGCCCTCCCATAATGCAGAATTCATGCATGTGAGTACGAGTGTTCAAGTGAACTCAATTTCACCGACGTCATACGCTCGTCTTTATTAATTGCCATATGTTACGACCTGGCAATGATCTTACAATCAAAGAGGTCTTAGCTATCAGATGAAGTCCTGTCTATTACACCTGGGAAATATAGCGCCTTTTTCTGCCGTGCTCTTTAGCCAGCTTGGCAAATTGACTCCACTTTAATACGCGACCGATACCACGGCGACTACCACTCGGGAGCCAAAAAAGATTTCCTTGACTGACCTTAAGCTCACCGAGCTTTGCATCGTTTTCCTTTACCTCAAACACAATGTCATTAGCGCCTACCAGCAGTCGAGGTATACCTGTAATAATAACCTGATGACTAGCCATACTAACCTCCTGTGAACTCATCTGGGCGCATTATACAACTGTTTTAGTATATCCCGAGGACTCAAAGACACGGTGCTCTTGTTTTACGTGGAAAGGTCACTATGCTCCCTGGCGATTGAATCGGCCACCCCTTTCATAATTTTTGCTGTGTCTTCTGGCATTGCAGTACTTATGTAGATGCCTGAGCCCATTTCAAAACCCGCAATGGTGGTAAGCCGGGGCACTATCCGGACATGCCAGTGATAATAAGGGTCTTCTTCATCCTCGGTAGTACTGGTATTAAACATGTAGTTGAAGGCTGGATTATCCAGCTCCCGGTAAAGGCCCAGAAGAGTGTCCTTTAACACCACAGACAGCTCAGTTAAATAGGTTGATGGAAACAGGCCAAAAGAGGCACGATGCATCTTGGGAATAATCCAGGTCTCGTATGGAACGCGTGAAGCATAAGGGTGGAGTACAATAAAATCTTTAGTCTCAGCTACAATCCGTTCTCCGGTTTTTAATTCCTCGGCAATCAAGTCACAATAGAGGCACTTGCCAATATCATCATAATAATTAACAGCGGCATCGAATTTTCGTCGATAGTAGGTACCGGCGATAGGTGTGGCGATTAACTGCGAATGTGGGTGGATTAAAGACGTTCCAGATGCCCGACCATGGTTCTTAAAAATAGCAATGAACTTCAGTTGCCGGATTTTCTTTAGTGTATTGTACCTCTCCAGATAAGCAAGTAGCACAGTTTCTACTTGCTTATAGGGCATCAGAGCCATCGGCATATTGTGGACCGGAGTTTCTATTATCACCTCATTTACGCCTACTCCATCCATTTTGCGAAACAGATTTCCTTCCGTCTTTCTAGCTGTATCGCCCAAACCACTGAATGCGCCGAACCGATTAGGTATGATCCTGACCGCCCAATCTGAAACGTCAGGTGATGATGGAAGTCTCAGGACTTCAGTGGGAGTCTGGTTTTCGTTACCCGGGCAAAACGGGCAGGACTTATCCCAGCTTGAGATCTCATGAACAGGCGCACTTTTGGGCGCATCCTGGGGACGTTTAGCTCTCTCCGGAGCAACTACCACCCATTCTCGGGTTGTGGGATCTTGCCTGATTTCTGACATGCTACGCACCAAATTACATAATCAACTGTATGGTTTTATTCAAGCCATCAATCATCTGTTGATTAAGGCTATTCGTATTGTATCGCCTTTCCGGTCAGTTTGAAAACGGTCTTAAAGGAACCCAGCAAATCAAGATATTGCTCTATCAATCGAGTCATGAGAAAACGCTGCCTTACAGATTCCTTTGCCTCTCTACCCATACGCTCACACAGATCCCGGTCTTTAATCAATTGCACTATTTTTTCAGCCGCCTGATCAACAGAATCCACCAGGAAGCCGTTGACACCGTCTTCGATCTGGTAACGTATTCCTCCCACATTACCACCGATCACAGCAGAACCCTTCCACATGGCCTCGGTTACGGTCAGACCGAATCCCTCGCTTAGCGATTTCTGCAGCACCACGGCCGCTTTTCGCTGCAAGGCATTGACGAGAGCCCCATCCTGCACCGTAAGGATGATGATCCTGTCATTTCTATAGCCCAATAATGACTTGAAGACCTCATTGCCCTCAGGGTCATCAGTGGCGACATTGCCGACAAGCACCAGAGTACAATCAACCTGTTTGCTTGCTAATTGGAAGGCCTTGATAACACCTTCCGGATCCTTCCAGCGGTCGAAGCGGGAAATCTGCACGACCAGCGGCAGGTCAACGGGGATATTATAATGTGCCAGTCGTTCTTTTATCTCCTGTTCATCAATCTCCCTGTTGGTAATGGTAAAAGGGTCTATGGCAGGCATAAAGAAAAGCTGCGGCGTTTTGATATCCTGTTTATACTCCCTGCCGCTCAGTATGACCGCGTCATATTTTTCAATATACGGTACAAGACGGTTCCACAGGGCTTTGTGAGGAGCCGAAAGATCGATATGACAGCGCCATATCCACGGACAGTCCTTACGGTAATGATTGATCATGGGCAGGGGTTGTGGATCATGAACGATAACCATATCATGGTCCAGATGGTTCCTGACCGCATTTTCATAGATGACATCTTCATATATTTGCATCTTCCTGTCTGTGAGGTTTATCTCGGCGCCCTGTATAGCGTTGTGCATTTTCTTGGTGATTGTAAAGAAGTCAGGTGACCCCTGTATGACCCGCCATCCGGTTTTTATGCCCAGGCTGTTCATTAACAGAGTCTCGGATGATAATAGTTGTGCCACACCACCCCCGTAATAGGTCGAGTTTATATTCACAACATGCAAATCTTGAAGTGGCCTGGCCTTTTCTTTCAACCGTTTTATTACAGCGGCCCCAACCAGTGGCTTATAATCCTCTATCTGTGTTAATCTGAATTTCCTCATCTCATTAAACTCCCTCTTATCCGGCCGCAGGTACAATGCGCTGCCGGTCAAGTATCCTGTATGTCAGCAGTTTGACCTGATCAGCGATGAAAAACCATACGATAGCATAGCCCCAGATAAATCCGGCCAAGCCCCAACCGATAGGCGCCATTACAATACCATAAACCGCGATCAAGGTAGCCACGATCTGTGTGGCGATTACTGCAAATAAGAGGATATTTGAAGGCCTGGTGGACCAGAAAGGCCCCCTTGTACGTGCAACGAAAACAGTCAGATGACCGGCAACCGACAGCTTGAGATACATAAACGACTGCACGGTGTCGCGGGAGAGATGAAAAACTGTCTCGCCAAGGTAAAACAGCAGGAAAGAAGCAATCACTCCGACTATGCCAAGTACACCGGCCATTGTCAGGACTTCGCGCATGTTCCAACGTTGCGGTTGTGTGGAGAAATTTACGTTATCATAGGCAATGGACAGGATAGCCCCGTCATTAAGTATAGCCAGTAGCACAATCATAATGGCGGTGACGGGGTAAAAGTTAAAAACCACTATGGATAAAGTCATGAAAAGCAGTACGCGTATCGTTTCAGCAATGCGGTAGATGGCGTAATTAGTCATGCGCTGAAAGGTCTTACGGCTCTCCTTAACAGCATCGATAATCACAGAAAGGCCGGGTAACATAAGGACGATATCAGCCGCTGCTCTGGCAGCATCGGTGGAACCTGCTACTGCAATACCTGCGTCTGCTTTTTTTAAGGCGGGCGCATCGTTTACTCCATCGCCGGTCATTCCGACTATGTGGCCGCGATTTTGCAGCATTTCTACTATATGGTACTTATGCTCGGGGTATACCTGCGCAAATCCGTCGGCCTGCTCAATTGCATCACTAAGCCGGCTATCAACATCTGTATCAGCCTTTGAGAAAATGCCGGCGTCAATAATATTGCTGCCCAGGTCTAACTGTCGGCCTATCTCCTGAGCAATGGCAATCTGGTCCCCGGTAAGCATCTTCACCTTAATACCCATCTCCCTCGCCGCGTCAACTGTTTCGCGTGAATCTTCTCGTAGTGGATCGTAAAGAGGCACGACCCCCTGAAATTTCCAGGCGCCGCTGTCATCCGTGGCAGCAACTCCCAGCGAACGGAATCCGCGACGGGCGAATTCATTTACAGCCGCGTCCACTTGCTCCTGAATTTGTGAAGCGCCGGCATACAATGCCAGTATGACCTGTGGCGCGCCTTTGCTTACTTTGAACGTCACGCCGGACTTCGCCTTAACAGTAGCCTCGGTCCTTTTATGCACGGGGTCAAACGGCTGAAAATGGACTATTTCATAGGATGAAAGTATGCCTTTGTCTTTTACTCCGCTGATTATGGCAAGATCGATGGGATCCTGGTTTTCCTCACGTGAAGCCAGCGCTGCATTCAGGAAAAGTTCATCCGGGCTTACACCGATAACAAACGGGGCGCCCGGCGTCAATTTACTCTGTGTAAGTGTGCCGGTCTTATCCGAGCAAAGCACGTCCACACCCGCCATTTCCTCTACGGAGGCCAGCCGGGTTACGATGGCCTGCTTTAAGGCCAGCGTGCGCGCGCCCACAGCCATGGTTACCGAGAGGACAGCGGGCATAGCGACGGGCACTGCAGCAATGGTAAGCACCAGGGCGAACTGTAGCACTTCCAGCGGCTTGTCGCCCCTCAGCAGTGCAACAGCAAAGATAACCACGGCCAGCGCCACGGCAATTACAATAAGGAAGTTGGCTATCTTGATAACAGCGCGCTGCAAATGGCTGCGCGTGCGGGATGATTCCACAAGCTCAGTAGTCTTGCCGAAATAGGTATGTGTCCCGGTGGCAAAGACCAGGGCGTCTATCTCGCCCTGTTTCAATATTGATCCGGAATATGCAACATCCCCAGCCTTCTTTTCTACCGGTAATGACTCACCGGTCAAAGCCGCCTGGTCAATTTGAACTGCGTCACCGTCCAGTAACCTGGCATCAGCCGGAATGATATCGCCGATGCGAAGTCTGATAATATCTCCGGGCGCCAGTTCCCTCGCCGGTACCTGCGCCCATTTATCCTCACGCTTAACCCTGGCCTGGACAGCCAACGTCCGTTTGAGGGCGGCCACTGCGTTGCCTGCCTGGAACTCCTCCCTGAATCCCACTATTGCATTGAGCAAAAGTAAACAAGTAATAATCCCCAGATCAGCCCAGTGTTGCAGAATTGCGGAAAGAGCGGCTGCAATCATTATCATGATGGGGATGGGTCCCCAGAAATATGACAGGAATTTCAACAGAGGATTTACGCTTTTTTCGGGCAATTCATTGTAGCCATACTGGCTGATACGGTCACTGGCATCCGCGTTGCTGAGGCCGGCAGTAGAGGCATGAAGTTGTTTAAGTAAATCGGCAACCGGGACATCCTTATAATCGCTGGCCAGTATGCTGTCATTCCCTTCCTGATTATTCATTACTCAGCCCCCAGTGTGATGTGCGCCTGCCTGTATTCAAGTTATCTGGCTGGCGCCGGTATTCTAATTGTTATCGTTAACTTGCCTCTCTTTCGACCCTATATCAAATCAATTTTAATAATAATTATTATTACCATCAAATCCGCCAATGGACAGTGGTGCTGTTAAATGCGGGGTAAGGTCGC
>CAZKOL010000053.1:0-9732 GCA_964554375.1 uncultured Dehalococcoidales bacterium | reverse complement strand
GGAGATCACCTGCAACTGCGGCCTGAAATTCAAGATACCCCCCGATTTTCACAGCGACAGCTTCACCTGCCCCCGCTGTAACACCACGCATAGCCTTTGAATTAATAGAGACCTGCCGGCAGGCTTAAGAGATCAACGATCGTTTGCAGGATCCGCCTGTCGGCAACGCGGTTCCTGTTGTAGCTCTCCCCGATAACGTCGTAAGTTGCGTCTCTCATTTCAATTAAGAGTAGAGGCCCGGAAATACGATCAGTGGCGAGTATCTTATCACATTGCAGGGAGATATATTTATCACCCTCAATGTACAAATATGTTTTATTTATTTACCATATACTATATAATATGACAATTATAATTTGGAGGGAAAACCTTGGGAAAAAGAGTACTGCGGACCAAGCTTTGCGATATGCTGGGAATCGAATACCCGATTCTATCGGCGGGAATGGGACCGACATTGATGGGGGAATCGACCGGGGCGCCGCCTGCCCTGGTAGTGGCCGTCTCAGAAGCTGGAGGATTGGGTGTTCTCGGGGGGAGCGGTTATACAGTTGAAGAGCTGAGAGTAGCCATACGAGAAATCAAATCAAAAACCAACAAACCCTACGGGGTCGATCTGCTGCTGCCTCAGAAGCTGGATTTCGGTGGCGGACTGTTGCAGGAGGGCCCCAAAGAAATGCCGCTCAGCCAGATCTTGAAATCACTGCCGCTCCCTTATCAGGACTGGATAAAAAAGGTGAAAGATGAATTTCAAGTTCCTGATGTGGAGGTCATTGTGAAACTGGATACGACGACCCTCCGCCCCCAAGAGGCTATCCAGGTATGCGTCGAAGAAAAAGTCCCGCTATTCTGCGCCGGCCTAGGCAATCCGGGTTTCATGGTTGCCCAGGCTCACGCAGCAGGGATGAAGGTACTCGGCATCACCGGGAATGCCAAGAATGCACGCCGCATGGCGCAGTCCGGCATCGACCTCCTTGTCGCCCAGGGTCATGAAGGTGGAGGGCACACGGGACGTATCGGTACCATGGCCCTGTTACCCCAGGCCATCGACGCCGCCGCGCCGGTGCCGGTGCTTGCTGCAGGGGGAATCGGCGACGGCCGGGGATTAGCTTCGGCCCTGGCTATGGGCTGTGTCGGAGTATGGGTGGGAACCCGCTTCCTGGCCACAATCGAGGGTGGAGCCCTGGAAGTCAATAAAAAGCATATATTGGACTCCACCGATGAAGATACCCGCGTGAGCAAAGCATACACGGGCAAGACGCTGCGGGCGAGCTACAATAAATACCACGACCTCTGGGACGGCTCCGGCCTCGAGCCGCTTCTCTTCCCGATGCAGGTCATGATATCCTCTGCCCTCCTGGCGAGCTTTGTCGAAGGCCGGAAGGACGATTACGTGGGCGGCCTCGCAGGGCAGGTATCAGGCTTGATCAAGGAAATCAAACCTGCCAGTCAGGTTCTGGAGGAGATGGTGGAGGAAGCGGCAGATATTTTAACGCGCCGGCTTCCTGAGACGGTCACTGTAAAATAAGGGGATTGATAAACGTAGGCACAGGAGAACCAACATTTGTTAAGAAATAGCCGTGGGTAAACCTTTGTTTGACGGCGATCAAGCCTACTACTATATATTAGGTAACGTATGGTATTACAGTCCAACATTTGGACTGGGCTGATGCTTATAAGAGCGACTCAATTATGTTTTAAAATATTACAGGCTTTGAACGTAGCTAAGCCATTGCCGTTATCGAGTGTTGAATTTAATAACCCTGTCGTAAACAAGTTCCGTATTGATAGGTCCAACTTTGGTAGATGGTTCCAGATATGCCCTGAATCCGATAAAGGCAGGTTCATCAAGTCCAACCCCGAATGCACCGGGGCCGGTTGGAACTGTCACACAGTTCTTTTCGGAGTCGCAGTTACGAACAAATTTACATACGTACAGATATTTAGCCATAGGATTATCCGGTAAATATGACTCGGCACTACCTGCGTACTCGGTGCTGTAAATACCGGCTACGCCGTTCCAGCCCTTTTCACCATAGTAGTTGCAGTTCGCGTAGGTGGCTTTACCGATGGCGGTATGATTAATACCATAGGCAATTACAAGCTCGTCGGGATTATTACCCAGTGTCAATGTATCACTGCGAAGGTAACTTGTATCGCGGCTTTCTCCAGCCACATATACCTCAGTTTGGACTGCATCGTAAGACTCGGTAAGCCAGACACGGGTTCCCAACTCCTCTGCCGCCAGGTTGCTGTACTTCGCTAATATAGTCGTCCGCAGATCCTCGAGCGCAGGTTGCAAATCCCACTCGGTTATACCTGTGCCCCTGACTCGTAAGTCCGGCATGGGAAATGGATCGATTTTCCCCTGTGTACCTGGTATCACCCTGATAGCTGCAGTGACCGTATTCACATATTCCTGCCCTGCTTTGTCATCTGTAAAAAGCGCCATGCGCTGACCAAATACCATGGTATCATACTCCGGACCAATGCCCAGTTTAACCATCGAACTCGGGATAACATAGGTATTGATGATATCTTCCGTGTACCCTGCTGCTAGCGCAGCATTGCGTACAAGCCGGTCAGTACCTTTATCAGCTGTCATGATGATGATGGTGTCTTTGTCAAAAGGATCCCCCTTCTCCCCATTTGGTGTGCCGGAGGTTTTAATGGTTGATATATTCAGAGGATCATTGAAGCTTGTCCAGACCCATTTTTGCTGTTTTTCCTTCTCATAATATTTGTAGAAGATAAAACCGCAATAGCTGAAATAGACACATTCCGGAGGCGTTTTAGTTACGATAACAAGTGCGTCATTCGGATTTATCTGCCATCCCTGTATCAGCCCCTGTGTGGTATATAACCAGTTGTCTACCTTTGCCTGGGCGCCGGCAATCTGATCTACATCTTTGATTGCGATATCGTCCGGAATTGCGCCAAACACAGCCCGATATGGCGCATCTGCATTATTGCCCCCTGCGTTACCCAGCCTGCCAACCTGGTATAATTGGATCAAGTCCACATGTACAAATGGCGCCAGTTTCAAGGTGCACTCGCTCTTCTCCAACGCAGCGTTAAGGGCTTTGACATTGCCGACCGATGCTGCGGGAGCAGCGGCAGCGGGGGCAGCGGGGGCAGTGGGGGCAGCGGGAGCGCAGGATACCATGACGGCAATAATAATCAGCAGGACAAACACAGTCACGGTAATTTGGCGTAATCTAACCATTGCTCTTTACCTCCTACCATTGTACTTCGAACAATGTATTAATTAAGTATAACATGATAAAAGTACTCATTTACAAACACAATGGTGCGAACTGAATCATTACGAATTGAATCACTGAAATATATTCATCCCTGAAAAAAATCATTAAGTCCTGTGGCGTTGTAAAGCTTTCTCGCGCCATTGTCTGGTGGAGAGACACTGATTGAAGGTATATATATGAAATCCGGCTACAACCTGTTCTCTGGTTAATCCTGTGATTTTTTTTACCAGACTATCGGGGTTATACATATCATGTTGCAATAGTCTGGCCATCATACCCAGGTGATTTTTTAAAAACCTTGTGGAATCACCCACACCCAACCTGAGTGATATCTCCAGCAGCTTAGAGCGCTTCAGTATGCCGGGAATGCCGATGTATACAGGCAGTGTAATACCGTTTGCCCTAACGTCCGCCAGCCATTTGCCGATGATCTGCGGGTCGAAACAAATCTGCGTGACCATATAATTTACAAAAGGTTGTTTAGCCTTAAGCGCCTGCATCAAGGCTTCACGATTTATAAGCGGATGTCCCTCAGGATAAGCAGCTACTCCTATACGACGTGGCCGGTTGCCCATCTCAACCATATCAGCTATAAGCGCGCTTGACGAATCATAAGTCCCCACCGGTTCGGTAATATCACCGCCGATTATGAAGACATCCTCAAACCCGCCCGCTGACAGTCTATCCACAATCTCATGCAAATGAGAGTTATCACGTACCTGCCGCGCTGTAAGATGGGGTACAACACGAAACCCGCGTCCCGCCAGTTCCTCAGAAAGCGTGAAGGTGGCTTCAATGCCCTTGCGGGGCGAGGCAGTCACTGTTACGACCGAGCCAGCAGGTAGTGCCACTGCCTCCTCAACCACACCTTTCATGGGGATGACTTCAAAGCGTGCGCTTTTAAGCATGTTGTGAATGGATAGACGGGATCTCTGACGTAATTCCATTGCTGTTACAGATTCATACTGGAATTAAACCTTTCTCCAATCCGCTATCAATACCAGCCTTCAGCAGGATTGGGTAGACAAAAAGGTGTCGAGATGGGGATGATTGACGACAGCCCTCGATATCCTGGATGTTCAAACGCTAGTTTGGCCCGGAATGGTAAAAATTAGGATCTCTGTCCCTTAGAATTTATTACCATTGAACGAACATCGGCATGACTACATGGTCGTAGTTGTCCACTCCCACAGGGCGGATCACGCCCGGGTTGGAGGGGGTGGTGACCTCCAGCGAGACCTGTGCCTGCTTGACCACCGATAGCACGTCCGCCAGGTAGCGGGCGTTGAAGGCTATTTTAGCCGCCTCGCCATCCACCAGCGCATCTATCTCGCCCACGTTGTCGCCAATTTCGTCGGCGCGTGCGGATATTGTTATTTTGCCTGCCTCCACAGAGGCGCCCGGCGTGACGATGACCCTGGCGATGCCGCTGCCATCGCGTGCAAAGATGGCGGCCATCTTGATGGCGCGCAGGAACTCGGCGACGTCGATGCGCGCCTTGGTGCCATAGGTCTGGGGTATGAGCTGGGAGTAATTGGGAAAGGTGCCCTGGATTAGCTGCGATACCATCTCGATGCCCTTGAGCTTGAAAAGCACCTGGCTTTTCTGCGAATTGAGAGTTATCTCGATCTCCTGGTCATCGGCGCCCATCAGGCGGTTGAGCTCGTGGTAGGCCTTGGCCGGTATAATCATGGCCACCTTCTCGTTGACCGGTTCGGCCAGGGTCGTGCGATGCACGGCCAGTCTGAAACCATCGGCGGCGGCCATAATCAGCTTTGTGCCCTCGAACTCGGTCTGTACGCCGGTGAGCACGGGACGCGACTCCTCGGTGGCGGCGGCGAACGCCACCTGGCTGATGGCCTGCTTGAGGTCCTCGGCCTTGACCTTGGTGCTGAAGCCGTCGCCCACCTGGGGGATAGGCGGGAAATCGGCGGCGTCCAGGCCGTTGATCCTTGCTTCGTAACGGCCGCACTTTAGCTCCATGGTGTGGTGCTTGAGGCTAAGGCTGATGATATCGCTGGGCAGCGAGCCTACGAACTCGGTTAAAACCCGCGCAGGAAGGGTGATGGACCCCTCGCTCTCTATCTTTGCACCGATCCAGCAACTGATGGCGATCTCCAGGTTGGTGGCCGCCAGCTTAAGCTGTGATTCGTCGGTGGATATCAGCACATTTTGGGTGATGGGTAGCGTCGTCCTCGATGCTACTGCCCTGCCTATGATGCCGAGGCCTTTATTTAAATTTTCCTGCAGACACGACAGCTTCATAGAATTCCCCCCGTTACTAATTTGACCTCAGTATACATTTCCCCTTTTTCTAAGTCAATGGTAAAAATAATATATACTGTGTTCGGGACTTTGTAAACAACGATATATAGTGGTATAAATATTTTTGATTCTTGGTCCGGCAAGGAGGTTTGTATGTATCCGCTACAGGGATTGAAGGTGCTTGATTTTTCACATTCGGGTGACGGCCCGACCTGCGGCCTGATGCTGGCGCAGGCGGGGGCAGATGTGATAAAAATAGAATCTCATCAGGGTGACCTTTTCCGTCAAGGTCTGGCCGCTGTAACCTTCCGCAATATCAACCGCAACAAACGCAGCCTCGTTCTCAACTTACAGGCGCCCGAGGGCAGGGAGATCGCCCACAGACTGGCTGCAACGGCGGATATCCTCCTCGAGAGCTTTACTCCGGGTGTAACGGACAAGCTGGGCATCGACTATGGCGAGATAAATAAGATCAACCCGCGCATCATCTATTGCTCGATATCCGGTTTCGGTCAGACCGGCCCTTACAGCCAGAAGCCGGCCTATGACCCTGTGGTCCATGCCATGTCCGGCCTGATGTCCGTCACAGGCGAAGCGGACGGGCCGCCGGTGCGTATACCGTCCAATGTTATCGGTCTCCCCACGGCATTCCTGGCCGCCTACGATATTCTGCTGTCCATCATGTCGAGGGATAAAACGGGCAGGGGCCAGTTGATAGACGCTGCCTTCTTCGACACCGCTGTCTATTTCATGGCGCCCTTTATCGCCGGTTATGCATTGACGGGCGATGTAATGTCAAGGATGGGATCGGCCAACCCCGCCTTCGCTCCCTACCAGTGCTTCCAGTCAGCGGACAGGTATGTGTTCATCGGCGTCACCAACGACAAGTTCTGGCAGTCCTTCTGCCATTCGCTGGATCTGGATGACCTGTATCGCGATCCCAGATTTTCAAGCGCCGAGGGCAGGCTGGCGCACCGTGATGAGCTGGTTAAAAGAATTTCTTCCGCCTTACGAAAATTGCCGTCCAGCGAAATAATCCAGAAGCTGGAGGCGGCGGGCGTCCCCTGCGCGCCTGTGCGCGAGATTCCGGAACTGCTTGACGATCCACAGGTGACCGCAAGGCATATGTTTGTGGATACGGATTACCCGGACGTCGGTAAAATCAAGCTTGCCAATCTGCCTGCCTGGTCTTCAGGCATCGGACGCATGAAGAGCGTTAGAGCGCCCCGGCTGGGAGAGCACACCGTTGAGATACTCGAAGAGCACGGATACGACAGCGCCGGGATTGACGCACTTGAGCAGAAGGGGGTAATCTTAAAGGGCTAATACCATGGATATCATTCCGGCTATCGATCTCAAGGGAGGCAAATGCGTACGCCTCTACCAGGGCGACTATAGCAAGGAGACGGTGTTCTCGGTCGACCCCGTGGCCACGGCGCTCAAGTGGCAGGAGCAGGGGGCAAGCAGGCTGCACCTGGTGGACCTGGATGGCGCAGCCGCAGGTGAGGTTCGCAATACGCAGGCCATCGAGGACATTGTGAAAAATACCAGCCTCGAAGTGGAACTGGGAGGCGGTATCAGGCGGGCCGATGTGGTTGAACAGCTTATCACGCTGGGCGTGAAGCGTGTCATACTGGGCACGGTGGCCGTGGAACAGATTGAACTCACCAAGCGCATCATCAAGAGGTACGGTGAGGCCATCGTAGTGGGAATCGATGCACGAGACTCCTACGTGACCACGCACGGCTGGATGAAGATATCCACTATGACCGTACTTGAGCTAAGCCAGGCCATGGCGGCCATCGGCGCCAGGCGCATCATATACACCGATGTCAAGCGGGACGGCACGCTCACCGAGCCCAACTACGATACCACGGCCGAGCTGGTGAATAAGCTTAAAATACCGGTCGTGGCCTCGGGCGGCATATCCTCAATCGAGCATATCAGGAAACTGGCGGCGCTGGGAGTAGAGGGCGTCATCATCGGCAAGGCGCTCTATACAGGCGATATCGACCTCAAGGAAGCCCTGGCTATATCCTGAACCCTGCCAGATTTAGCAAGTTTTTAAACAGGAGCAATCTCTATGTTGAAATTCGATGAAAAGGGGCTTATACCCGTTATCGTGCAGGACGACAGGGACGGCACGGTGCTCATGCTGGGCTATGCCAGCAAGGAGTCACTGAAATTGACGCTGCAGAAAGGCGAGATGGTATTCTACAGCCGCAGCCGGCAGGAGCTCTGGCACAAGGGCGGCACCTCCGGCAACGTGCTGAAGGTGAAATCCATCTCCAAGGACTGCGACTCGGACGCCCTGCTGGTCAGGGCCGATCCTGCCGGGCCCACCTGCCACACAGGGCAACGTTCCTGTTTCTTCACAGGATTCGATGCAAAGGATTTGCTGTAGGGGCATACCTTCAGGTGCGCCCGCTATCGGGCGGATTTGAAAACCGGCCCCCTACAGGTCGCACGGCTATACCAGACAGATCTCCGCGCGGGTCATCTGCCCTTGAAATCGGGTTTCCTTTTCTCTTTAAATGCCCGGTTGCCTTCTATGGCGTCTTCCGATTGATAGCATTTCCAGATCAGCTGGTGGATTTCCTGCTCAACGCCACTGTCCAGTTTCTGGTAATTAAAAAGCTGGTTGATGACGTACTTGGTTCCCCGTACAGCCAGCGGCGCCTTTTCGGCGATTTCCTGTGCAAGGGTGTTTACTGCCTCATCCAACGCTGCAGGTGAAACCAGTAAATTCAACAACCCCATCTCTTTGGCACGGGCAGCGGGCACGAATCGCGCGGTTAAAAAAAGCTCTTTGGTGTATGCGACGCCGATCAAATTGATTAAGCGCTGAATGGACCTGGGATAATATACCCAGCCCAATTTAACCGGTGGAATACCCATCCTGGCATTATCCGAGGCTATCCTGAAATCACAAGCTGTCGTGAGGTCACAGCCCGCGCCAAGCGCGTCGGATTGTATCCTGGCTATGATGGGTACAGGACAATTGAGCAGGCTGTCCAGCGCGTCGGCTATGGCTTTGTCAGCGATCTCCCGCTGGCTATTTACAAACACCAGGTCCATACCTGCACTGAAGGCCAGATTGCCCGCGCCGGTAAGAATTATGACCCGCGTTTTATCATCGTTTGCCAGAGCACCCAGACCGCTGGAAAGTCCGCTTAATACCTCATAATTCAGTGCGTTCCTTTTATCGGGCCTGTTGATAGTGATCGTGCAGATATAATCCTTATGTTCGATCAATAACTCATCGGTCATTACTTACTCCTTATTATCCGTGCTCACATGTGTTTTTCCACTGAAAAAGGATGGGATACCGGTTTTCATAATCCGGTTTAAGGCTGTGTAGGGGCTGATCTCTCCTCTCTTAATTTTATTTCCTAACTCGTTTACCTTGCCGCTGTCCAAAATCTTTGACTTTATCTCCACCAGTATTTTGTGCTCCAGCATCTGCTCGAACTGCTGCAGGCGCTGCCGGCCGCGCCTTTCCTCCAGCCGTCCTCCCTTTTCAAGTAAATCCTTATGCTGCAAGATCTTATCAAGCAGATCTTCCACTCCGTCGTTTTGGTCCGCCCGGCACTTCAGAACCGGTATCTGCCATTCCCCTCGCCCTTCGTTTAAACCAAGCGTTACGTTCAGATTATTAACCAGTCTATCAACACCGGCCAGGTCGGACTTGTTGACCACAAATATATCGGCGATCTCCATTATGCCGGCTTTCATAGCCTGGATGCTGTCACCCATATCAGGCACCAGAACAACCACGACCGTATCCACATAGCCTGCTATATCCAGCTCGCTCTGCCCTACGCCGACAGTCTCAAGTAATATATATCTCTTGCCGGCGGCATCCATAAGATCGATGATCTCGTTGATCGCCCCTGTCAATCCACCTTTGACGCCCCTGGTGGCCATGCTGCGTATGAACACGCCTTCATCCGTGTAGTGCCTCTGCATCCGCACGCGGTCACCCAGCATGGCGCCTCCCTTGAAAGGACTGGTAGGATCCACGGCCAGGATCGCCACGCTGGAACCCTGCTTTCTTATGAGCGACGTGAGACTGTCAATCAGGGTGCTCTTACCCACCCCTGGAGGCCCGGTGATCCCGATTTTATATGCCTTACCGGTGTGGGCGGCTATCGATTTCATTATCCCGGGGACCTGCGGGCTATCCCTCTCAATAAGGCTGATG
>CAZKOL010000052.1:0-9749 GCA_964554375.1 uncultured Dehalococcoidales bacterium | reverse complement strand
CTTTCCTACCCGATATTATATACTTGTTTTAGTAAATATCAACGCAGGCATCAGGATTTGATGATGTATATTAAGAGGCATTAAGTCGCCAATCCGGTGGACGGGTTGATGCAATAGTAGAAGTTTTATTGCAGCGTATTATTGACCGTATTGATAATATCCGCTGCAACTGCCGCCGCTGCAATGTCCCCAGTTGGGATACATCATTTTTAGATAAGAACTGGGCTTGGGCACGTAGGCGCCCGCAGTGGTGCTATCTGTGATCTCGTACGCCGTCGACCCTTCAGATGTATCTACATACGTTTCGGCATAAGAGTCGGATGTGTCGCTTTGGGTCATGGAAGGAGCTGCGGGGGCGGGAGAGGAAACATGGATCTCAGGCTGTGCCGCCGTTTTCAGCCCGTCTGCCGGTATGCTGTTCGATGCCGCAACGACGGGTGTATGCGAACCCGCGTCGACCGAATTGGTGTAATTCATTATCAGGTTAATGGCGACTATCGAAAGCACTATGATGCTCATCAGCAGGAGGATGGCAGCGGGTGACGACTTCCCAGGGCGATATATATTTTCCGCGTAATAGGCTTCTTTTGGCCAGTTGAGCTTATTGCCGCAACTTGCGCAATTCGAAACTGAGATATCTACCCACGCATGGCAGTGAGGGCAGTTATAGTAATAGGCTGCGTGGCAATTTGCGCAAGACCTCACCCCTGTGACACTCGGTGTGCCACAGTTGTAACAGGCGATTCGATTGTCCCTGCTCACGTTCATCACACACCATTATAGCAACGCAGTTCACATAATATCAAAATGCAGCCATAGGCTATGTGAGTGGATGTCAGCTTGCGAACGAGAGGAGTACGGTCCTTTTAAAACCGGCCGCCGGTCAAAGCCCCATCCCCGCGGCCACTTTTTCCTGATAGTAACCGGTATCGCAGGGGAAAAACCTGGACGCAAGCACGCGCCTGTAGTACAGCCCCACGTCGTGGTCCATGGAAAACCCTATCGCGCCGTGTATCTTGATCCCGTCAAGGGCTGTGTGCTGATATACCTCGTTGGCTTTTACCTTCGCCATCGCGATCTGTACAGCGCAGTCCGCCCCGGCGCTCATCATCCAGGCAGCCTGGTATACGAGGTATTGCAGCCCGTCCACCTGCATCAGCATATCCACCAGCTTGTGCTGTATGACCTGGAAGGCGCCTATGGGCTTGCCGAACTGCTGCCTGTCCCCGGCGTAGGCAACGGTCATCTCGAGCACGGCCCGGCAGGCGCCGCATACCTCTGCGCATTTCAGCAGGGCGGCCTTGTCCAGGATCCGGCTCAGCATGTTTTCTGCAGCGCCCGCCGTTCCCAGCACATCGCCGCCGCCGAGCACCACATTCTTGAACCTGACCTGGCACAGCGTCTCGCCCGTAATAGTAGGGATGACCTCAACCTCGATGCCCGGTTTCTTCATATCCACGATAAAAAGCGTCAGCCCTTTTTCCGGGGCCTTGCCGTCTCTTATGCGTGCAGGCGCCAGCATGAAGTTCGCCACGTTAGCGCAGGGCACCAGCGTTTTTTCACCGGTAAGCGCGTATCCCCCGCCTGCCGGCCGCGCCGATGTCCGGATACTGGCAAACCCGCAGTCGGCAGGGTCCTCGCTGATCGCCAGTGTCCATATCGTTTCACCCCTGGCTATGCGGGGCAGATGACCGGTTTGCTGTTCTTTGCTGCCGTAGTCCATGATAGGCAATGCGGCCAGCGCCACGGTGGAGAAGAAGGGCCCGGGCAAGATATTTCTGCCCATCTCCTCCATCAGGATAACCAGGTCCATAAAACCGGCGCCGCTGCCTTCATACTCCTCGGGCAAAAGCAGCCCCATCCAGCCCAGTTCCGCCATACGTTTCCATGTAGCAGGATCATATCCCCGCCCGTCCTTCTCCAGCTCGCGGGTCCTCGATTTCGGGCACTCCACTGCCAGGAACTCCCTGGCCATGGTCCTCAGCATATCCTGCTGTTCCGTGTAGTTGAAGTTCAAATTTGATATCCTCGCGTCTAATAAGACCTGGGCAGGCCCAGCTTAAACTTGCCGATAATATTCTTCTCGATCTCATCCGTCCCGGCCGCTATGGCCGTTCCCGGGGACAGCAGGTATTGACGCTGTATCAGCCCTTTCAGCCTGGTCAGCCTGGAATGTTGTTCCACCTGGCAGCAGGCCCCCAGGATATCGGTCCCGGCCAGTGCCAGTTGCTCCAGCAGGTGATCGGCAAAGGACTTGTTCCTGGAAGCTTCGTATGTGGGGACCACGCCTTCGCCCAGCTTCCAGGCGATTTCATAGGCAAACATCTTCAGGGTTTCCAGCTCCACGGCCAGGTCCGCCAGCCGGCGCCTGATTGCAGTATCTCCGGCCATCGACTTGCCGTCGCGTTTGGTATCTCCAACGTATTTAGCCAGCCAGTACAGGATCCGCCGGGCTGTGCCGTAGGACTGGCCGCAGAAGCTGTGCCTTTCATAGGCCAGCGACCTCATAAGCTGGTACCAGCCCCGGTTCTCCTCGCCTACCAGGTTCACCGCCGGCACATGCACATTATCGAAGAAAACCTCGTTGAATATATGAACGCCGCTGTAATTCAGCAGGGGCTTGACGGTTATGCCGCTGCTCTTCATATCCGCAATCAACAGGCTTATACCGTCCTGCGGCTTGCCGCCGTTGGAGTTCGTCTTGACCGCCAGCCAGCACCATCTGGCGCGGTGGGCGCAGCTGGTCCAAACCTTCTGGCCGTTGACCAGATATTCATCGCCCTGGCGCACAGCGGACGTCCGGATGCTGGCGAAGTCAGATCCCGCATTAGGCTCGCTGTAACCCGTGCACCAGATGCCATCCGGGCTGCCGGAGGATATCATGGGAAGGTATTTCTGCCTCTGTTCTTCGTTGCCGTACAGCATCAGGGAGGGGCCTACCCACCCCGTGCCGCTCACTCCCATGGAAAGGCCGGGTATCCCCCGGTAGGCGGCCTCCATGGCAAATATCATCTGTTCCAGGTTGGAGGCATCCCGGCCGCCGTACCGCTTCGGCCAGCCCATGACCAGCCATCCACGCTCGGCCAGCTTTTTAGAGATGGAAAGGCTGAAAGCCCAATCCTCGTCGCGGCTTTCCTCGTCAAGGAAATTGACTATCGAGTCGTCCGGTATCTCGCGCTCGGCGAACTCACGTACCTCTCGCCGCAACGCGTCCTCTCTTTGCCCAAGGCTAAAATCCATCGCTGACTCTTAAAAAGACAACTGAAATTGATTATAGATTATGCACATAAAACGACACTGTCAAGGGAAAAATATGTCTTAAAAAGGACATTAATAGCATAAAATAGCCGAATATCTACCATGAAGCGACATACCGAGTATTGATCGGGGGCATGCTTTTGAAAAACGGTTCCGAAAAAAGCAAAAAGGTCACCGCGGAAATTTTTTTTCCACTAGTTCGCCGGCGTCCATAAAGGGCGTCAGAAGGGTGTGTCACCGCCGGATTCGGACATGATATAATGTGATTCATGGACGGGTTGGATAACAGGTTAATAGCGGAGCTGGCGGTCGATGCGCGGCGCAGCAATATCGATCTATCGCGCAAGCTGGGTGTGAGTGAAAAGACCGTGAGGCGGAGGATAACCCGTCTGGTGGAGCAGGGCGTGATCAGCTGGTCGGTGATACCCGATCCGGCCAAGCTGGGATACACCGTGAGGGCATTCATATTGCTTGAGGTGGAGGCGCCCCATGTGGACGACATCACGCAGGCGCTGGCCAGCTGCAGCAACGTGGATTTCGTCGCGCTCTGCACCGGCCCCTTCGACATCCTCTTCGGCGCGTGGTTCGTCTCCTCCGCCAGCATGGCCAAATTCCTCAAAGATTACCTGCCCAAAATCACGGGTGTGCGCAAGAGCCAGACACACGTGGCCCTGCAGGTTACGACGGGCAAAGTCGCCAATCTGGCTGCGCTAAAGGAAGGATCGGAAGAATAGACAGGTTGCGGCTATCGCTCGGTAAGTTACGAGCTGTCTTTGCGTATCTTATTAAAAAAGGCCAATTAACTGAGGTCGGATGTCAATAATGGACACCAAACCTTTCATGCTGCCAGTAATCCGGCGTAGAATCTCTGTGCAAAGGCCGCAGGCGACAGGAATCCGAGTCTGGCCTGACGGCGCTGCCGGTTGTAGAATATCTCGATGTACTCTGTGATGTCTCGAACTGCCTCCTGTCTGGTCCTATAGCGGCGGTGATGTACCAATTCCTGTTTGAGTGTGCCCCAGAAACTCTCCATCGGCGCGTTGTCGAAACAGTTCCCTGTCCCGCTCATAGACACTTTCAGATCGAATTGATCCATGAGCCGCCTGTATTCATAGGAGCAATACTGACTACCACGATCAGAGTGGTGCATCAGATCCTTCCCGGGCTGCTTGGTTGCCACAGCTCTAAATAAAGACTGGCTGATGTCGGCAGCGACAGCGCAATAAGGGTCTGCGATTTTTCCCTTGACCTGAAGGCCGGCAGGCATTACAACGTGATATTGCAGATGGATGATTCTTCAGGGAAAACGCTGGCAAGAAATGTATACAAAGATGCGTTCGTACACCCTCCGCATCCCGAAGGTCATCCCGATCGATTGGACGAGGAGCTCGGAATGCGCCTGTTCGGTCTAAAGAACGATTAAACCAGCCAGCCGCGCTCTCGCCATCTATTCAGTGGTAAGGCAAAGAGAGAGCGTATATGGGTCCCGGGAGTGAACTCATATACGCTCTTTTATTAACGTGAAGTAATTAAGTGCTGTCTTCTATTTGGGGGTGCGTTTCTTTGCCGGTTTTTTCTTTTTTTGCAAGCCCTGTTTGATGTTGTCATGAAGCCAGCCTATTTCCAGCCGGCGGTTACTGACTATATGTGTCTGTAATTGGTTGTCAGGTGTCATTACGGATTCAAGGTGTTCACAGGTTTTTTCAGCGGTTGCCAGCAGCTTGACTGCGTCCTTGAATGAATCGTCCTTCACCCTGCTTTCGATAAACTTGATCTGGTTGAATAAATCCTTGCTTATATCTGCGAACTGATTGACTGCCATGGAGTTACTCCTTCCGTTACGTGGACGCTACATGCAAACAGAGCTTTTCTGAATTTGTAGCTATGTGTATATTTTACTTCACTTAACATAAAATTTCAAATATAACGTGGTATTATTTTCAGCTCTGTGAACTTCTCCCGGCGCCGGCATATTGAATGCAGGGTTACATTGACTATTTGATGGGCAATGTAATAGTCTTATTGCAAGGGGAGGTTGCGAAGAGCAGTATATGAAAATCAGCCATTCAGGCATGCCCATCGAGCGCAACATCGCGATGGAGCTGGTGCGCGTCACGGAAGCTGCCGCCCTGGCCTCGGCGCGTTATCTGGGCAGGGGTGATAAAACCATAGTAGATGCATCGGCGGTGGCGGCCATGCGCTATACTCTGGGCTATGTGCCGATGGATGGGATCGTAATTATCGGTGAGGGGGAAAAAGACCATGCGCCCATGTTATACATAGGTGAGCATATCGGTGACGGCTCGGATCTAAAGGTTGATATCGCGGTGGACCCGGTTGATGGGACCAACCTGGTTGCCAGGGGCCTGCCAGGCGCCATCGCCGTTGTGGCGCTTTCAGCCAGGGGTACGATACACTGGCCCAGGCAATTTGTCTACATGGACAAGATCGTCACCGGTCCTGAGGCCAAAGACTGCATCGATATCAACGCGCCGGTATCGGAAAATCTGAAGAATATAGCCGGAGCCAAGAGAAGAAAGATATCAGAGCTTACCGTCGTGGTTTTGGACAGGCCACGTCATGAGAGGCTGATATCGGAGATCAGAAGCGCCGGCGCCAGGGTTAAGTTGATTTTCGATGGTGATATTGCGGCCAGTATCGATGCAGCTCTGCCGGAAAGGGAGGTTGATGTGCTCATGGGCATCGGGGGCACCCCGGAGGGGGTCCTCTCCGCAGCCGCCATACACTGCATTGGCGGCGCCATTCAATGCAAGGCCTGGATGCGCGATGGCGGGGAGAGAGAGTCAGCCCTGGCTGGTGGGATCGATATCGATAAGGTCTATAAGACGGAGGACCTCATAGACAGCGACGATGTCCTTTTTGCCGCTACCGGCATCAGCAGCGGTGAACTGCTTAAGGGAGTGCGATATTTCAGCGGCGGGGCCCGGACACAGTCCATAGCAATGCGCTGCCGGTCAGGCACCGTTCGCTGGATAGATGCCCAGCACAACTTCGACCGGCTGGACAAACTTAGTTTCTTTGAAGTACATTGAAAGATGTTCAGTCAGGGATAATTAAAAGGAGGAAAGTATAAATGCCACACGCACGGCTAAATACCGCTTATCTTAAAGTCCAGGCAACCTTCCCGGACGAGGAACAGAGCAAGTCCATGGAAAAAGCACTGGCTATCAAGAAAAAGATCGAAGACCTGCTCAAGAAAGAGAAACTTGAAATTTACGAGGTTGTCCTCGAAACTATTCAGAAGAGCCGCTGACTGTGGCTGGGAAATCGATAAAAAGGTGTAGACTGCTGAAGGGTCGATGTTTACACGTTATATCGTGAGGAGGACGGCATGAAGTTACTCAAATTACTGGGCAACTTGTATCTGGCGCTGGGATTGCTCGTGCTGCTGGCGCTGTTTATCCATGACTGCATGGCCAACGATAAGTTCCTTCTGCACTTCGTTGGGATCTTCCTCGTGATTCCTGTGATTATATATAGTATCTGGAGAATGAGCGAGGATTTCGAGGGCTACCTGGAGCAGAATCAGAAGTCCCTGAGCGAACTTTCACAGTTCCGTGAGAGCTTACGGAACAGGGGTAAGCAATACCGCGCTGACATAAATGCTTATTTGGCTTCGGTAAAGTCCGCCTGGTAGTACTGTTTTGCGGCAGGTTCACGGTAAAATTCGGTAGAAACTCCACTTCAGCCCGGCCTCCGGCTATACGTCCGTCGAACACATGCCCCCCCCTGATTTCCCGTCGCTGCTGATGAAATGGGCGTGATAGCCGGGATAGATGATCTCACGCATATATGTGGGGCTGACGGTGATCGCCATGGCGCCATCCACGTTATTGAATTCAAAAGTCGGCTCATTCTGCGTGATTGTTGAATATGAGGTGGACGGGTACGGTTGGGTCAACTTTGTCAGGCTCTTGGCCTTTATGGAGTCAAATGTGCCGGTAACTTTGATGGCATAGAGAATGTTTTGCGTGGGCAATTGGCTGTTTATGTATTGCTGGAGCTCCTGGTAACTCATCGGCCTGTCTATCGCTATGACTTTGTCTGCATTGAAAAACGTCGCCGTCGTATTGGGCATGCGCATACTGTCGTCAGCAGTGTTTAACTTGCCCCCCGGACCTATCCGGTAGTATTTTCCATCCATGGCCACCATCTCGCCGTCAACAGCGGGTGTTTACTATCCGGGGAAGAGCCTTTAGAATTTTATAAATCTGTAATATACTACCCGCGTGGGGATTAAACCCTCTTCCTGGAAACAGGCCATCCTTTACCTTGCCGTCCTTGCTGCAGCTTGCCTGTTTTTCAATTGCGCGCCGTCCGCATCTACTGTGGAGCAGTCAGTTCCTGCTGCGATCGAAAACCAGGCTATTGTATCCGCCGGTACAAAGGTCATCAACGTCGCTGATCTGCCTCCCGAGGGCAGTACCACGCTGGGACTGATCAAGAGCAATGGACCCTTCCCGTATTCCAAGGACGGCACGGTGTTCAGCAACTACGAGGGATTGCTGCCCGACAAACCGGGCGGATATTATCATGAGTACACTGTCATCACGCCAGGCTCGCACGACCGAGGGGCGCGCCGCGTAGTTGCCGGCGGCAGCGGCGAATATTATTATACGGACGATCACTACAGGTCATTCAGGTTGATACAGGAGTAACGCGTGGAAGATTGGGCGACCTTGTTCGGTCCATATTTAAACTCAGGCGTTTACCTGGCAACAAGGGGTGCTGATGCCGATATCAGGAATGCTGCCCGGTCCGCCGGGCTGGAGTTTATACAGGTGGATTTAAAAGGTGTTACGGGTAAAAAAAGCTTCTTCAAGAAAACGGCCGGGACACTCGGCTTTCCTCCGTATTTCGGTATGAACTGGGACGCCTTCAGCGACTGTCTGACAGACATGTCGTGGAGGCCGGCCGCTGGCTACGTTATTCTATTAAACGATTATCGGTCTTTTGCCGCAAAGGCCCCGGCGGATGCTCAGGTGGCCAGGCGGATATTCGATTCATCCGCGCAGTACTGGAAAATGAAGGAAGTGCCTTTTTATATAATTCTACGTGATAAAACACCGTGAGAAAGGAGTTCTATGCTCTTGTCTGCAGTTGCAGTGGTTAAGATGGAGTAGATAAAGCGGCCTACTCTCTCTTCCCTGTTCGTATGATGGTTATTTAAAGCTGCTTAAATACATGCATATGGCGCCGCAGGCAGCAACGTTCAGAGACTCAGCTTTTGCCACGGTCATGGATATCTTAATCCTGTGATCGGATTTCTTGAGTAGCGCATAAGTAAGGCCGGCTGCCTCGTTGCCCAGAGCAAGCACCAGCTTATCCAGTTTGTGCAGCACCGCCGGGCCCTCCGGTCCGTGCAGGTCAGCCGCAACCAGGCTGTAGCCCCGTCTTTTCAGCTTATTCACAAGGTCGTGATAAGCGGCCGTCCTCCTTATCCACAGGGATAGGGCGCTGCCCGCCGTCGATTGCACGCACTTCGGAGAGAAGGGGTCGGCGCATTTTTCCGTCAGTATGGCTCCCGAGTAATCGAAGGCCGCAGCTGTGCGTATGAGAGTGCCGACATTGCCAGGATCCTGGATATCTTCCAGCAGCAGGATCTTGCGGCCGGCCTCCACGGGTAGGCGGTCTGAGTATGTATCGGCCGGCAACCGGACCACGGCGATGATCCCCTGGGATGTCCTGGCCGCACTGATGGCATGCATCTGGATATCTGTGAGCAGCCTCGAGGTGTATTTGCCGCAGATAGAGTGCGGTTTTCCCGTGTAAAGAATCTCTATTATGCTGCCGGGACTGCTCCTGGCAACCTGGTCGATGGCGCGCGGGCTCTCCACCAGGAATGCCCCTGCTGCCAGACGGCCTGTATGGGAAGAGAGGTCCTTGTACCACTTCAGCGGTTTCAGCGGGCTGCTGCTGTAATCCTTCATAAATCCCCTGTTTACCGGTTTTATTATCAGTATCAGGCAGATACGATGTCAATGCATGGCAGTGACACGGTCAATTAAGCGATCTCCGCCTGTTGGCCTGCCAGTGCTTGAAAAATTCTACTGCTGAAGGAATCAGTGAAACAATGATTATGGCCAGTATGAAGATCGAAAAATTCTCTTTGACGAAAGGCAGGTTGCCGAAGAAATAGCCGCACAGTATGCAGATCGCCACCCATAACAGGCCGCCCGTAATATTGTAGATTAGGAACCTGGGGTAGTTCATTTTACCCACACCCGCTACGAAGGGCGTGAATGTTCTTAGTATCGGTGCGAACCTGGCAAGAACTATAGCCGTACCGCCGTATTTTTCGAAGAACGTGTGTGTCCGGTCTATGTATTCCTTTTTGATAAACCTGTAGTCCCTGTTGTAGACCTGTTCCCCGATACGGTTGCCTACAAAATAATTGAAACTGTCGCCCAGCGCAGCGGCCAGCCACATCAACAGGATCAATACCCACAAATTTAACGCTCCCAGGGCCG
>CAZKOL010000051.1:0-10120 GCA_964554375.1 uncultured Dehalococcoidales bacterium | reverse complement strand
GGAGATCAGCCCGGAATTGCTGGCGGAGGGACTTGCCAGGGAGATAGTGAGGAGGTTGCAGACGATGAGGAGGTCCGCCGGGCTCGAGATAGCAGACCATATCCGGACATATTACGAGGGCGGCGAACAGGTCCAGGCCGTCATCAACGATTTCGCGGATTACATCAAGCAGGAGACCCTGTCCACGGCGATTTTAATGAAGGCTGCTGAGCCGCCGGCCTACACGGAGAAGTTCAAGTTGTCCGGGATCGAGGTTACGCTGTCCATCAAGAAACAAGAATAGCCGGCGCCCTGGCCGGTCTCCTGGTATCGGGCGCCTATCTGGGAGGTGGGCTGTCGGTGAGCAGTGCGGTGGCAGTGTAGGTGTTCTTGCCCCTGACATAGGTCACAGATATCTCCTCGCCTATCCTGGAGCTGCGCAGCTCGCGCAACAGATCCGGCGCGGTATTGACCTCCTTGCCCTGGTATCGGATGATGACGTCAAGCCTGCGCAACCCTGCTTTAGCCGCCGGGCTGCCGGGTTGTACGGTGGTAATGATCGCTCCGCGTTTCACTGCCAGCCCGTTGTAGTAGGCAACATAGTCGTTTACCGTGTATAGCTCTACGCCCAGGAAGGGCCGCGTGATATAGCCCTTATTGACCAGTTCCTGCAGTATGGGCAAAGATGAATTGATGCTTATGGCGTAGCCCATGCCCTCCACGCCGACAGAGGAGATCTTGGCGCTGGTAATGCCTATGACCTCGCCCTTCATGTTCAGCAGGGGACCGCCGCTGTTGCCGGCATTGATGGCCGCCGAAGTTTCGATCAGGTCGTACAGCGATTCGTCCTCATCCAGGGAGAGCGAGACCTTGAGGCCGCTGACTATACCCTCCTTGGCCTTGATGCCCTTGCCCAGGGGATTGCCTATGGCCACCACCCAGTCGCCCACCCGGAGCTTGCCGGAATCGCCTATGGATACGGTCGGGAGGTTGGTGAGGTCGACCTTGATGATGGCCAGGTCGGTCAGCGGGTCGCGGAAAACCTTATCGGCGGTGACCTCGCAGGTCCTGCCATCCGAGAACTGGATGACAACCTTGCGGGCGCCCTCGACAACGTGGTTGTTAGTGACGATGATACCGCTGCTGTCCAGTATCCAGCCTGAGCCTGCGCCGGATTGCAGCAGTGTCCTGCTGAACATATCGTTGACGATCTGTTCGGTCGTAATGGTGACCACCCCCGGGTAGCCCTTTTCAACGACATCGGCGATATTGGGAAGGACGGCCGCATTTTCCGACGGGCCCGGCGATTTCCATCCAGGATCAAGGGGGATTACTTTTTGGATGACCGGCGCCGGCGCCGGCGTCGACATAGGAGTGGTGGAGAATTCAACCCGGCAGGCGCTTAAGAGCAGCGTCACTGCCAGCAGCAAAGCCATTACGGCAGGAATTTTCATATTTGGTTACCTCGTGCTGATCGCAATAGTGCTGGGATTTTAGCATAAAGCTATTTGACGGGCAAAGATATTCCTGTATTTAATAGAAAACCGGCAGGCAGAGAGACCGGCCATAAACCGGTTCCCCGCCTGCCGGCCTGTGGGGTTGTAATTATTAGCCTTTGTAATCGATCTTGGGAAGCTGCGACAGCGCCTTCTTCACTTTGGCTTCGTCGTAGGCGTCTGCTTCCATTTTGCCGGAGAGGAACATGTCGTAAGAGCCCAGATCGAAATGACCGTGTCCGCTGAGGGCTAAGACGATCGTCTTCTTCTGTCCTGATTCTTTGCATTTAAGCGCTTCGTCGATCACTACCTTGATGGCGTGCGCGGGCTCCGGGGCGGGTATGATACCCTCGGTGCGGGCGAACTGGATCGCACTCTCGAATGTGGACTTCTGATTTACCGCCCTGGCTTCCATCAGGCCGAGCTTGTGCAGGTGGGAGACCAGCGGGGCCATGCCGTGGTAGCGCAGTCCGCCGGCGTGGATGGGTGATGGGATGAATGAATGGCCGAGCGTGTACATCATGACGATCGGGGCCATGCCTGCCACGTCGCCCAGGTCCCATGCCAGCGGGCCCTTGGTCATGCTGGGGCAGGCGGTGGGTTCGACGGCGATGATCTCTATCTTCTTGCCTTTCATCTTGTCCTTTACGAAGGGGACGGCCATGCCGCCGAAGTTGCTGCCGCCGCCCACGCAGCCGATGACGATGTCGGCCTCAACATCGGCCATTTCGAGCTGTTTCTTGGTTTCAAGGCCGATTATAGACTGGTGCAGTATGACATGGTTCAATACGCTGCCGAGAGCGTAGCTGGTGTCGTCGCGGCTGAAGGCGTCTTCGCAGGCTTCGCTGATGGCGATGCCCAGGCTGCCCGGGCAATTTGGATCTTCAGCCAGCACCTGTTTGCCGAAGTTGGTCTCGGTGCTGGGGCTGGCTACGCACTTGGCGCCCCAGGTCTCCATCATGATGCGGCGGTAGGGCTTCTGGTTGTAGCTGACCTTGACCATGTAGACCTTGCATTCCAGTCCCATGTACTGGCAGGCCAGGGAAAGGGCGCTGCCCCACTGTCCCGCGCCGGTCTCTGTCGCCAGCCTCTTAATGCCGGCCTTCTTGTTGTAGTAGGCCTGCGCGATGGCGGTGTTCAGCTTATGGCTGCCGGCCGGGCTGACGCCCTCGTACTTGTAGAATATCTGGGCCGGTGTGCCCAGCGCCTTCTCCAGCTTGTACGCCCGGATAAGCGGGGTGGGACGGTACATCCTGTATACGTCCAGAACCTCGTCAGGTATCTCGATGGTATGTTCCTTGCTGAACTCCTGGTCATTCAGCGCTGCCGGGAAGAGGGGTGGAGGCAGGATGGTGGGCTCGTGCGTCCCCGGATGAAGCATCGGGAGCATGGGTTCGGGCAAATCGGGAAGTATGTTGTACCAGGAAGTCGGCATGTCCTTTTCGGGGAGAATGAATTTTGTTAATTTTTTCGCCATTTTTTTACCTCTTTAAATATATTTTTATATGTCCATGTATGCCGGTTTATCAGACCAAATTTTCGGCCCCGCCGGGCCACATATTCAGTTCCATTCTTTTAGACCTCCATACAATAAATAAAGCCTCTCGCCTAAGGGGCGAGAGGCTTAGCTTCGCGGTGCCACCCTTATTGGTCCGTTGCCGGACCATCTTTAGCAGGTACGGCCGTATTGCCGGCGATACCCTGGATTGTGATCACGCTATCCCTGCGTCAAAGCCTACTCGGGCACAGCCCTTTCGGTTTGCGGCTCCCGGGTCCATTCAATCCCCGCTCCGGCGTCAACTCTCACCTTGCTTGACTCTCTGTGGCCTTCGCTGCAGGAACTACTATTCCCGTTCACAGCCTTTACAATATTCAATTGCTACTATAATAAACAAAATCTGGGAGGAATGTCAATTGAAGCCGGCCTATTTTATTGGAAAGACAAATTAATGTTTCCCAGTAAAATATAATCTTAATTCTAATATTCTCGCTTTCTGCCATCGAGTTTTTAATACAGCCGCGACTTGCGCAATTGGTACATAAAACAAGTTCAGTTTATACCTTTGAATTAGAACAGGATCGAATCCATCTCTTTCCCGTTTCACCATAGCTGATGCACATTTCTATGCTATTTAATTTATTAATGGATTCGGTTAACATTTTGAGTCTATACAGTCAAAGAGTGATGGCTTTGGCGGCAATGCATGCTGATAACGCACAGGGCGAGAGGGATTTTTTTTAAGTACCCCATCCTCGACTAGGCGATCCAACCAGGTCCTTGCCTGACTCTCAGATACCTGAAGCTCATCAGCTACCTCTTTAGCTTTCTTAGGTTTTGCCGCAGTAATCCTTAAAAGCAACTCGCGCGCCTTATCAAATAAGTCATTAGCGGGAGACGAAGGTGATTTTTCAGGCGGCAAGACAATAGAGCCTTTATTCACAATCGAACCTGGTGATGCTTCATAAATCTGTTTATGAGGCTCGCTTACCGAGGAGGAAAGTCCTAATTGTTCAGGATATTCTTCCCTTGAATTTGTTTTAGCTGTTAGTGCTTCAGTCAAGGCTTCCGGTGTTTCTGGATTAGGCCAAGGCAATGCACCCTTGCGTTGGAGGGCTGCTATACCCATGCTCGTTTCCCCGTTCGACCGTACATAAACAGTTACGAAATGCAGCTTCTCAAGTTGCTCAACCGCGCCGCCCCAGGTACCTCCCTTCTCGTAATCTGAACATACGACAAGCGCTGCATCTGCCAGTGCATAGAGCAGCTTGTTACGCTGCATAGCGTGTCCTACATTGAACCCTGCCGAAGGATCATATGGCGAGATCAGTACTAAATACCCATCCATAAGCAGTTCGCGGTGTTCGCGGGTCATGGCTGTCCGTTCGAGACTATCTGCTAAAACCCCTACCACCTTGCCCTTGGCATCCAATGCACCGCGCATGGCAGCCTGGTCTATTCCGCGTGCACCACCCGAGACAATGGTACACCCGGCTTTAGCGGCAAGTTGACCGATGCCCTCGGCATATTCCATCAACTCGTCATCCACATGGCGAGACCCTACCACGGCCAAACCCCCTGTATCCAAAGTCGCTATCTCCCCGCAGCCGTAAAGAACCGGCGGTGCATCGTCCTTCAGACACGTCTTATATCGCTGCGGGTATTCAGCATCAGCTCGACTAACTATCCAGATCGCCCTTGTCTGCCAGCGCTCGATTGCTTGACTTAATAGGAAGCCCCGATTGAGCAGGCGGTTGATTCTGTTGGTATTGATGAGGTGTTGGCACTCCACGAACAATTCTTGGGCATCAGCAGCAAGCAGATCGGCCGGTTGTCGTTGCCTATCGTGGAGAAATCGCGCTAACCGCTTATACTCTCCCTGCGTCAATAAATCAGATGAAATCTCATTTCGCCCCATTATCAGGGGAGCCGTCAGAAGCAGGATTACCTGCGTGTTTTGTGAAAGAGATGTGGTCATTTATCACGTCCTGTATGCGCGAGTGCCAAAGGGAATACCTCGCCACTGCCATTTGAGCGCAACAACCAAGCAGCAACGGTAAACGTCCAGCGCGAATCCACCATATCATCTAATAGCAAAACCGGACCAAGGGGCAATTGTGGAACACCGATCGCCAGGGAACCATATATGTTGCGCGCCTGCTGTGTACTGTTTGCCATCATCTTCTGCTCCGGCCGATTTTCAGTCTTTATCAGTACCGCTTGGAACGGCAGATTCAAGGCAGCGGCTAAACGCCGTGCAAAGTTCGGCACCAGATCGGGGTGCCGCAGAGACGGTATGCTGGTCACCCAGACCGGCGCTGGTTTCGGGTTCCATTCTCGCACCAGGCATACGCAGGCTTCTACTAGTTCATCGGCAAAGTAGTGATCAGTATACTTGCCTTGGCGAACCAGGTTGCCCCAGCCAGCATCCCGCCAGACGCAGAGCGCTTTGCCGGTCTGTGCTTGAAGTGCCTGAGGCATTGCACCTGACGGCCATTTCTTTCGCGGATCGATTGGCAGGCTAGTTCGACGAAGAAAAGCCACGGCCTCCTTTACCAGTGTTGGGTCTGCGGTGGTTGGCAGCGCTGGCAACCCAGGTGGGTGGAATTTGCCCGGCTTCCCATCCAATGCCCGAACCAGAAATTCCATGTGTCCTGAGGTCAGGCTCACGTATTCCTGCATCTGTTGCTGTTCGTCTCTGCGTAAACTGGTTAGTCGCTCCGCTCGCTGCCAGAAAGCCTCGGACAGATTTGCCGTCGTCAGTTGCCACTTAGTACCCTGCTTGGCGATCGGCGACGGCGATTCTAGTGATAGAAGGTCGATGGTTTTCAGGATACGGTCTTTGCTTAGATTGACTCTTGCCATCAATTCGGGAGTTGAGAGACCTGCCGAAGCTGCTTCCAACGCTTCGAGCACACTGCCGACTTCCTCCCGTGTCGGGAAAGCGCTCTCAATGAAGTAGTCGGTGATGTCGATCTCCTCCTCACCGCTGAGCAGCACCCCGTATGCTGCATTAAGTGCCCGTCCAGCCCGTCCGACCTGCTGATAATAGGCCACAACTGAACCTGGCGTCTGGTAATGGATAACGAAGGATAGGTCCGGTTTATCGAAGCCCATCCCCAGTGCCGTCGTGGCAACCAGCGCCTTCACACGGTTCTCCAGTAAGGCCTGCTCCAGCTCGGGTCTGTCCTCACCTGTATCGCCTGTGTAAGAGGCCACGTTTAAACCGCGGGATCGAAGCCAATCCGCCACCTGTACCGCGTCACGTTTCGTGAGGGTGTAGATGATCCCATGACCCGGTAAGGCGGCTACCTGCACAGCCAGCCACGCCAAACGCTCTGCCTGGCTAGGTAGATGTATTGTCTGGAGTACGAGTGATTGTCGACTAAGATCTCCACGCGAAACACCGAGATCCGGCCCGAGATTTGTCTTCAAATCCTCCATCACACGATTATTCGCTGTGGCTGTCGTGGCAAGTAACCGCAGATTCGAAGGCAGTGTACGCACAATGCGTTCCAGCAGGCGATAATGCGGTCGGAAATCGTGACCCCAGTCCGAGATGCAATGTGCTTCATCAATCACTAACAAGGAGATGCGCTCCGCAGTGCTCGCCAAAACTTCAGTGCGAAAATGCTCGTTGGCCAATCGCTCAGGAGAAATCAGCAGGAGATCTACCTCGTTGCGTTGATTGGCCGCCTCCACTTTGTCCCAGTCGTCCGTATTGACGGAATTGATCGTGACCGCATGAAGACCCATCCGCGACGCCGCAAGGATCTGGTTGCGCATAAGCGCCAGTAGAGGCGAGATAAGCAAGGTTGGGCCACTTCCTGACTCCCTCAATAGCTTGGTAGCTATGAAGTAGACGTAACTCTTGCCCCAGCCGGTATTCTGTACCAACAGCAATCGTCCGCGGCCTTCCACAACATGACGAATCGCTTCTTCCTGACCCGTGCGAAAGTGCGAATCTGGCCGACCAGTGCCGAGGCGTAGTAGTGCGGTGGCACGGATGTGATCATAAGTCATAATATGCCCTTCCACGAGTTGCTATCTGATGCGACAGGGTGTGCGGACTGCTTGGTTTGGAGGTGTAAACAGTTTGGCATCGACCGATTAACAAGTCGTAAGACACATCCTCACTAAACTAATTCAACGATACTACAACAGAGAAATTTATTAAATACCGAAACATTGCCAGGACTTCCTCACCTACACTATATAGCGGCACATAATTATTAGTAACAACCACACCTAATTAGGTGGTCACGGCATCTAATAACTGAAATATGTAGCGTCTATAGTACAGTAAGTGCAATTGACTTTCAAGATATGCTACAACTCTGTTAATGTATGCACACCCAATCGTACGCCCGGTCAAACAGTGTTCTGTTCGCTGTATTAACCTAAATTGTAGACCCCATCAGGAAATCGTGGATAGAGGCGGCGGCCCGTTTCCCCGCGCCCATGGCGCTGATTACCGTGGCCGAGCCGGTGACCACGTCACCTCCCGCCCAGACACGGTCCTTGACCGTTTTGCCGGATTGCTCGTCGGCTACCACTGTGCCGTGCCTGGTGACCTCCAGCCCTTTGGTGGTGGACGGTATGAGAGGGTTGGGCGTGGTGCCGAGGGCGACTACAACCACGTCGACATCGATGGTGAATTCGCTGCCCTGTTTAGTTATCGGGCGGCGCCTGCCGCTGGCATCGGGCTCTCCCAGCTCCATCTCGTAGCACTCCATGGCCCTGATCCATCCCTTGTCATCGCCGATTATCTGCTTGGGATTGGTGAGGAACTTGAATATGATGCCTTCCTCCTCGGCGTTCTCAACTTCTTCATGGCGCGCCGGCAGCTCGGTACGTGAACGGCGGTAGATAATATAGACCTTGTCAGCGCCCAGCCTGAGGGCGCACCTGGCGGAGTCCATGGCGACGTTGCCGCCCCCGATCACCGCCACCTGTTTTCCCACCTTGATGGGCGTATCGTACTCGGGGAAGAGGTAGGCCTTCATCAGGTTGACGCGTGTCAGGAACTCATTGGCCGAGTAAACGCCGTTGAGGTTTTCACCCGGTATGCCCAGGAACATGGGAAGTCCGGCGCCCGTGCCCAGGAAGACCGCGTCGTAATCATTTTCCAGCAGCTCGTCCACCGTGGCCAGTTTTCCCATCACGGAGTCGAGCTGCACATCCACACCCAGCGATTTTACATAATCAACCTCGGATTGCACCACATTCTTAGGTAGTCGGAACTCGGGGATGCCGTACATCAGGACGCCGCCGGCTGTGTGCAGGGCTTCGTAGACGGTGACCTTATGCCCCAGCCTGGCCAGGTCGGCGGCGCAGGTCAGCCCGGCGGGCCCGGAGCCTATGACCGCCACCCTTTTGCCGGTAGGTGGGGGAAGTTCAATCTTTGTTTGCTTCTTGTGGGCCAGGTCCCAGTCGGCAACGTATCTCTCGAGCCTGCCGATGGCGATGGGGGCCCCCTTCTTGCCCAGCGAACATACCTGCTCGCACTGCGTCTCCTGCGGGCACACCCTGCCGCAGATACCGGGCAGCGCGTTTTTGCCCTTGAGGATTTTAACCGACTCGTCCATCCGGTTATCGCGGACGGCCTTGATAAACTCGGGTATATCTACGTTTACGGGACAGCCGGCCACGCACGGGCGCTTGGGGCACTGTATGCAGCGGGTGGCCTCCAGCAGGGCCATCTCGTCCGTGTAGCCCAGCGCCACTTCCTTGTAGTTGTGCGCGCGCACCTTCGGATCTTGCCGCGGCATATCCACCCGGTTGAGATTGATCTTTGATTTAGGTTTGTCTTCCAACTTCCGCCTCCCTTAAGATTTGCCGCACTGGCACGCTTCCCATCTGTCCAGGGAGTCCTTCTCTTCCTTGAGGTAGACCTTCTGCCTGTCGAAAGCTGTATTCCAGTCCACCTGGTGGCCGTCGAAATCGGGGCCGTCCACGCAGGCAAACTTGGTGGCGCCTCCCACTGATACGCGGCAGCAGCCGCACATGCCCGTCCCGTCGACCATGATGGAGTTCAGGCTTACGATGGTCGGAACGTTGTACGGCTTGGTGGTGAGCGAGCAGAACTTCATCATCACGGCCGGACCGATGGCGATAACACGGTCGATCTTGCCCTGTTCGAGCTTCTCCTTGAGAGGCTCGGTGACCAGGCCTTTGCGGCCATAGGAGCCGTCATCCGTTGTAACGATCAACTCATCGCTGGCAGTCTTCATGCGATCTTCCCAGAAAAGCAGGTCCTTGTTGCGGGACCCTATGATAGAGATGATTTTGTTACCGGCCTGTTTCAATGACCTGGCTATGGGGTAAATGGGGGCGATGCCAACGCCGCCGCCCACGAGGATGACCGTGCCGAATTTCTCGATGTCGGAGGGCAGGCCGAGCGGGCCGACCAGGTTCTGTATGCTGTCCCCTGCTTTGAGCAGGCCCAGTTTCCTGGTAGAGGTGCCCACCTCCATGGCTACCAGGGTGACCGTACCCTCGCCGGCGTCCCAATCGGCCAGCGTCAGCGGTATGCGTTCACCTGCCTCGTCGACACGTACTATCACGAATTGACCTGCCCGTGCCTTTTTGGCTACGGCCGGCGCCTCGATCCTGAAAAGGTCGATCACCGGCGTCAGCTTCTCACTGGCTATGATTTTGAACATGCATGCCTCCACTCAGAATGATTTGACCTTGACAGGCGGCGCCGGCGGGTGTGAGAGCTTCAGCCTGTAATGGCACTTGTAGCATCTTTTGGCCTCGTCCACAGCCTCCTGTTCGCTGTATCCCAGTTCGACCTCGGCGAAGCCGCCCAAGCTCTCTGCCTTCTCCAGCTCGAGCATGGCGGGATGCTTTTTAGTGGAGAAGCCCGGCTCCTCGCCGAACCAGGGCTCCATTTCCTCTACGGGCGCCAGCGCCTCTTCGATCTGGCCATTGCCTCCCAGGTATTTGTCTATAGACGACGCGGCCATTCTGCCCTGTGCTATAGCGCCGATCACCGAGGCGGGACCGGTCACGATATCGCCGCCGGCGAATACGCCCTTGCGGCTGGTCTCAAGCGTCTTGTCGTTGGCCTTGATATTGCCGCGGTTGACGGCCACATCGAATTTTGCCGGTATATCGGAGGCCTGCCCGATGCCGGCTATGA
>CAZKOL010000050.1:0-10485 GCA_964554375.1 uncultured Dehalococcoidales bacterium | reverse complement strand
GGCCGAGGAGGAACTGGTCAACCAGAACAGCGTCCGGCTTAACCAGGAGTACTACACATCGCTGGGCGAGCAGAAGGCCTTTGTCATGTCGGAGGGCAAGAATATCATGATACTCAAGGTGGTCGGGTATGCCGAGGCCATCGTAAAATACTATAAAATCGAAGAGCTCCGCGCTCACGTATGGATAGCGCACCAGCGATTCCCCACCAAGGGCCGTATCTGGCATCCCGGTGGCGCCCATCCTTTCGCCGGCATCAATGCCGCTCTGGTACACAACGGTGACTTCGCCAACTACCACTCGGTGTGCGAATACCTGGCCGAGCGGCATATTCACCCGCAGTTCCTCACGGACACCGAGGCCTCCATCCTGATGTTCGACCTGCTGCAGCGTACCTACCAGTACCCGCTGGAATATATTATCGAGGCGCTGGCGCCCACTTCGGAGCTTGACTTCGACCGCCTTCCCCGGGATAAGCAGGCGGTTTACAGGGCCATCCAGGCTGCGCATATCCATGGCTCGCCCGACGGACCCTGGTTCTTCATCATCGCGCGCTCGCTGCCGGAGAGCCGGGCTTTTCAGTTGATGGGCATAACGGATACCGCCATGCTGCGACCACAGGTCTTCGCCTTCTGCGATGGTGATGTGCAGGTGGGCCTGATAGCCTCGGAGAAGCAGGCCATCGACGCCACGCTGCAGAGCCTGCATGCGGACGACAGCCGCATCTGCCCGGTGGCCGACCGCTACTGGAACGCCAGGGGCGGCAGCCATACCGATGGCGGGGCCTTTATCTTCGACCTCAAACCCGGTGACCGGGGCCGACTACGCATGTCCTGCACGGACAAGTTCGGCGCCCCGGTGCCCATGCCGTCGGCGACGGAATCCTGCGATTTCTCCGCCGCGGTCAGGACGTCCGACGGCCATATTAGAAATAGCCTTCTTCAGCTATTTGAGAATGGAGACGCTGCGTCCGTCTTCGCGCACCTGTCCGATAGTATTGCGCAGTGGTCATTTGATGACACGCGTTCCGCCATGTCCGCAATTGTCGAGATCGCCGCCGACCGCAGGTACACTGCTCAGGCGATCGAAGCGCTCACACTGCTCAACGACCGCAGGTATCCTGTCGGCGCTAAAAAACGCAACCACATCATATATCTGGTGCGCGGTGAGCTGCGGGAGGTCTTCGACGGCCTTCCCGGGCTTGATAGTGATAAGGATGAAGGCGGCGGATACCGTCTGATCGATCATAATACGCGCGGGCTGCTCAGGCCGCCCCGCAACGTCGAGACCACCCTGGTGATAAATGTGCGGGGATTCGATCCGGAAGGCACGGGAAGCGATGCCAGCCTGCTGATGGACGCACACCTTCAGGGCTGGCGAAGCTTCATCAGCTACAACTGCATCGGGCAGCGGTTCAACGGCTGCGGTCTGGGTCCCGATGCGGACGGCGTGACCGTCGATGTTTACGGCAGCTCAGGCGATTATCTGGCCTCCGGCATCGACGGCCTGACCATCAATGTGCACGGCAATGCCCAGGACCAGGTGGGTCAGATCATCAAGCGCGGCAAGCTGGTCATCTACGGCGACGTGGGCCAGACATTCATGTACGGTGCCAAGGGTGGATCGGTCTATGTAATGGGCAACGCCGCGGGCAGGCCCCTCATCAACTCTGTGGGCAGGCCCAGGGTCGTCATCAACGGCGCCTGCCTCGATTTCCTGGGAGAGTCCTTCATGGCCGGCGACGTATTTAACGGCGGCGGCTTCGTCATACTCAACGGTGTGGCCTTTGACGATGAGGGACGCCTGCACGCGCTCAAAGAGCCTTATCCCGGCAGCAACCTCTTCTCGCTGGCCTCGGGCGGCGCCATCTATATACGCGATCCGCGCCAGCAGGTTGTGTGGCAGCAGTTGAACGGCTGCGGCTTCTACCGCATGACGGACGAGGACTGGGAGCTGATCTTGCCGTACCTGCAGGAGAACGAGCGGCTGTTTGGCATCAGGGTCGAAGAGCTGCTGACGGTGGACAGTCAGTTGCTCAAGCCGTCGGAGGTCTATCGCAAGGTGGCCCCGGTCAGGGTGGCCGCCCTGGGCAAAAAGTCGGATGCTCCCGAGCTTACCGAGACGGAGCTGCTGACCGTGTCGACCGGAGAATAGTAATAAGTAACGGTGTAATGATATGACGATTGTAATTAGTAAAAAGAGGCGGATGGCCGGCCTCAGGCCGCTGGTGGAGGAGATGTCCGGTGTCAAACTGGGCGCCTGCTACCAGTGCAGGAAGTGTTCGGCCGGCTGTCCGGTGGCCGGGACGGCCGGATCGGCGCCCTCCGAGATCATCAGGCGGCTGCACCTGGGCGCCGGGGATGAGCTGCTGCAGAGCGGTCTGGTCTGGATGTGCCTGTCCTGCGAGACCTGCTACGGCCGCTGCCCCATGCAGATAAACTTCCCCGCCGTTATCGACGCCCTGCGCGGCCTGTCGGTTGAGAAGGGGATTAAAGCGCCGCGGGGCAATATGCCGCTCTTCAACCGCATGTTCCTGGAGAATGTAAGAATCTTCGGGCGCTCCTACGACCTGTCCATGATCGCCGGATACAAGCTGGGCAGCGGCAAAATCATGGACGATGCGGAGAAGTTCCCGGCCATGCTCAGGAAGGGCAAGATGGCCGTGCTGCCGCCCTCGGGCGCCGATAAAAAAGCCGTGCGTCGCATATTTGAAAATACAGGTGGGGTAAAGGGAAAGACGAAATGAAGTACGCATATTATCCGGGATGTTCGTCCCATTCCACGGCGCGCGATATGCGCGAGTCGGCCTCTGCCGTGGCCCGTGCGCTGGGCATCGAGCTGGTCGAGCTTGACGGCTGGTCCTGCTGCGGTGCGACCGCCGCCCACCAGACCGACCGCGTGCTGGCCGCCTCGCTGCCCGCCGCCAACCTGCTGCTGGCGCAGCGTATGGGGCTGGATACGGTGGTGACCTGCGCGGCCTGCTACAGTCGCATGAAGGCCGCCAACCACGAGGTCTCGTCCTCGCCGGACATGCAAAAGAAGGTGGCCGACGCCGTGGGTCAACCCTATGACGGGTCGGTGGCCGTACGGCATTTGATCGAGGTGCTGCTGGAGGATGTCGGCATACCCAAACTGAAGAAAAGCCTTGTGCGCTCCCTCAACGGGCTTAAGGTGGCCAGCTATTACGGGTGCCTGCTGGTGCGTCCCCACGATGTAACCGGTTTTGACGATGCAGAGAACCCGGCCTCGCTCGACCGGCTGGTGGAGGCCATGGGCGGAAACAGCGTGGACTGGCCCTGCAAGGTGGACTGCTGCGGGGGAGGTCTCAACCTGACGCGGACGGACGTCGTGGTCAAACTCTCGGGCTCTATCATCGATATGGCAGCAGCCGCCGGCGCCGATTGCATCGCTGTGGCCTGCCCTATGTGCCAGGCCAGCCTCGACCTCAGGCAGAACGATATGAAAAGGAGCACCGGCAAGGACTACCGGATGCCTATCGTTTACATAACACAACTGCTCGGGCTATGTCTTGATTTAAAGCCGCAGGAGCTCGGGTTGAACAGGCTGATGGTATCGCCGGACGTGGTGCTGCAGGCGGTAAGCGCAAAAGGATGAATGGCGGGCCTTATAAATTTTGAAGGTAACCATGATATGGAAAAAGATATAAAGAAAAAGACGGGCGCAGTACTGGTGCAGGGTGGAGGCATCGCCGGCATCCAGGCCGCTCTGGACCTGGCCGGATCGGGTTTCAAGGTATACCTGGTCGAACGGTCGGCCGCCATCGGCGGCATGATGTCGCACCTGGACAAGACCTTCCCCACAGGCGATTGCGCCACCTGCATCGTGTCGCCCAAGCTGGTGGAGTGCGCGCGCAACCTCAACGTGGAGATACTGACGCTGTCCGAGCTGGCCGACCTGCAGGGGGAGCCCGGCAGGTTCACCGCCACCGTCAGGCGTTATCCCCGCTACGTCGACGAGGCTAAGTGCACGGCCTGCGAGCAGTGCACCGATGTCTGCCCGGTCGATATCCCCAACCATTTCGACCGTGAGATGGGCACCCGCAAGGCCATCGCCAAGCATTACGCCCAGGCCACCCCCAATATTTTCGGCATTTTGAAGAACGGGCATGCGCCCTGCAAGGTGGCCTGCCCGGCCAATATCAACGTGCAGGGCTACATACAGCTCATCAAGAAGAAAGAGTACGTGAAGGCGGTCAACCTCATCCGGGAGAGGAACCCGCTGTCCGCCATCTGTGGTCGCGCCTGCAACCATCCCTGCGAGGCTGTCTGCACGCGCGGCAGGCTGGATGACCCGGTCGCCATCCGGCTGCTCAAGAAGTTCGCTTCGGACAAAGAGATGGAGCTGGTGGAGTCCGGGCAGATACCGTTGCCCGATGAAAAGACGCCTCCACCGGGAGCTAAGAAGGTGGCCGTGATCGGCGCAGGACCGGCCGGGCTGACGGCTGCCGCCGACCTGGCCGACCGCGGCTATGCAGTAACCGTTTACGAGGCGTCGTCCGCCGCCGGTGGCATGCTGCGCTGGGGCATACCCGGCTACCGGCTGCCCAAAAACATACTCGATTATGAGGTCGAGCTTATTCGACGAAAAGGTGTCGCATTTAAGTACAACTGCCGCATCGGGCAGGATATCGCGTTTGACAAGCTGAGAAAGGACAGCGGCGCGGTCTTCATCGGTGTGGGTGTCCAGGTCAGCCGTAAACTCGGTGTGGACGGCGAGGACCTGGCGGGCATCGATTACGGCGTGGAGTTCCTCAGGCGGGCGGCCGATGTAAGTAATTCGCCTGAAGTGAGCGGCAGGGTGGTGGTGATTGGCGGCGGCAACGTTGCGGTGGACGTGGCGCGCACGGCACTGCGCCTGGGCGCGGACAGCGTTGAGATGGTATCCCTGGAGCAGAGGAACGAAATGCCGGCCCTGCCGGAAGAGGTCGCCGATACACTTGAGGAGGGCGTCAGGGTGACCAACGGCTGGGGCCCGCGCCGCATACTGGGCAATGGGTCGCTAACCGGCATCGAGCTGAAACACTGTGCCAGCGTATTTGATAACGAGGGGCGCTTCAACCCTGTTTATGACGAAAAAATATTGACGACGGCGCAGGCCGACCGTGTCGTCGTCGCCATCGGGCAAGCGCTGGATAAAAATTTTATCGGCGCCTCCGGTCTGGATATCGAGCGCGGCTGCTTTAAGATCGACCCTGTGACATTTGAGACCTCCGCCGCGGGCGTGTTCGCCGGCGGCGACAGTGTGTCCGGTCCCGCTTCCATCATACAGGCGGTGGGCGCGGGCAAAAAGGCCGCCGAGTCCATAGACCGCTACCTGCGAAAGGGAGATATGCGCTCTGGCCGCTTCGAAGATTCGGTCAAGCCGCTGCCCGAAGATATTCTGCCGGATATATCCGGGAAGCAGAAGAGCGCGCGGGCCGTGCCGGGATATTTACCCGTTGAGCAGCGGAGCGGCAATTTCGATGAGACCGAGGGCGGTCTGAGCGAAGAGGCGGCATTGGCCGAGAGCGAGCGCTGTCTCAACTGCGCATTGTGCTCCGAGTGCCAGGAGTGCGTGGGGGCCTGCGAGCAGATGGCTATTGATCATTATATGGTCCAGCGCGAGATCAAGCTGGAGGTGGGCTCGGTCATACTGACGCCCGGCTTTGAAGAATTCCCCGCCGGGAAGAAAGGGGAGTTCGGCTTCGGTCGCTATGCCAATGTCCTTACCAGCGTCCAGTTCGAGCGGATGCTGTCGGCGTCCGGCCCTTTTGAGGGACACGTTGTACGCCGCTCCGACGGCAAAGAGGCGCGGCGCATCGCCTGGATACAGTGCGTGGGTTCGCGTGACGAAAAATGCGGCAACGGCTACTGCTCTTCGGTGTGCTGCATGGTCTCCACCAAGCAGGCCGTGGTGGCATCCGACCATACGCCCGGATTGCAGTGCTCTATCTTCTATATGGACATACGCGCCCATGGGAAGGACTTCGACCAGTACTACGAGCGTGCCGCCAGCAGCGGAAATATCAGCTATATCAGGAGCATGCCGTCGCGCGTGCTGCAGGCGCCGGGCACGGGCGATCTGCGTTTGCAGTATTATGCCGATAACGGCGAAATGCGGGAGCAGGAGTTCGACCTGGTTGTGCTCTCGGTGGGCATGCAGGCTGGCAAAGATGCCAGTCAGACCGCCTCGCGGCTGGGAATCAGCCTGAATGAATACGGGTTCTGCGCAACGGACCGACTATTGCCATTGGAGACCTCGCGTCCCGGCGTATTCGTGGCAGGGGCTTTCCAGGAGCCGAAGGACATACCCGAGACTGTGACGCAGGCCAGCGCGGCGGCCTCGATGTCGATGGAGCTGCTGGCGGAGGCGCGCAACTCGTTGATTACCAGACCGGTCTACCCGGAAGAGCACGACGTGACCGATGAGCAGCCCAGGATCGGCGTGTTCGTCTGCCACTGCGGCAAGAACATCGCCTCGGTGGTGGACGTCGAGCGTGTGGCGCAGATCGCCGCAGAGCAGCCGGGCGTGGTCTTCGCCACGCACACCATGTACACCTGCGCCGATTCCAGCCTCACCAACATCAGGGACATGATACACAAGCACCGCCTTAACCGCGTGGTGGTCGCGTCCTGCACGCCGAGCACGCACGAGCCGATCTTCCGCGAGACGCTGCGCGAGGCCGGTCTCAATCCGTATCTGTTCGAGCTGGCCAATATCCGGGACCAGTGCTCGTGGGTGCACTCGGCCGAGCCGGAGCTGGCTACTAGTAAAGCGGCCCAGCTTATGAAGATGTCGGTCGCGCGGGCCAGGCTGCTTTCGCCGCTGACCGGCGCCTCCTTTGCCGTGGACCAGACGGGTCTGGTCATCGGCGGCGGCGTGAGCGGCATGACCGCGGCGCTGGCGCTGGCCGGGCAGGGCTTCAAGGTGCACCTGGTGGAGAAATCCGGCAGGCTGGGCGGCAACGCCCTCGATTTGAATTACACGCTGGAGCATGACGACATACAGCCCTTCGTGGCGGGCCTGGTCAGGCAGGTGGAGGAGAGTCCCAATATCATCCTGCATCTGAACGCCGACTTAACCGGCGTGGCGGGCTTCATCGGGCAGTTCGATGTGACCATTTTCCAGGATGCCAAAGACGCTAAGGTCTCCTGCGGCGCCATCATCGTGGCCACCGGCGCCGAGCCGGCAAAGGCCAGGGAATATCTGTATGGCAGGGACGGCAGGGTGATCACGCAGCTTGAGCTGGAGAGGCGTTTGCAGGATGATACCTCGACCTGGGCGGGAAAGAACGTGGTGATGGTCCAGTGCGTTGGCTCGCGCAACGAGGAAAGGACCTATTGCAGCCGTATCTGCTGCTCAATGGCGGTTAAGAATGCCCTCAGGATCAAGAAGAACGATCCCTCGGCCAATATATATGTGCTGTATCGTGACATCCGCACCTACGGGTTCCGCGAGAAATATTACCGGCAGGCGCGCGAGGCCGGCGTTATATTTATACGTTATGACCATGATGCGCCGCCGGTGGTTACCAATGAGAACGGTCTGAGGGTCAGCCTCAAGAGTCCCGATTTCCCCGAGCCGATCGAGATAGCGACTACTAGTCTTGTGCTCAGCACCGGCGTTGACGCCGCCGAGGGCAACAGGCGGGTGGCCGACATGCTGAAAGTGCCGGTCAATGCCGACGGCTTCTTCGTCGAGGCGCACCCCAAGCTGCGTCCCGTGGAATTCGTCACTGAGGGGATGTATCTCTGCGGCCTGGCGCATTCGCCCAAACACCTGGACGAAAATATCTCGCAGGCGCGCGCCGCAGCCTCGCGCGCCTCGGTCGTGCTCTCCAAGTCATATCTGGAGGTGGGCGCGCAGGTCTCCCGCGTCGACCAGGACAAGTGCATCTCGTGTATGACCTGCGCCAAGGTCTGTCCCTATGGCGCGCCGACGGTGAACGCCGACCGCAAGGCCGAGATAATCGCGGCCAAGTGTATGGGCTGCGGCATCTGCGCCGCCGAGTGTCCTGCCTGCGCCATACAGCTCAACCATTTCGTTTCGAAACAGTTCAAGGATATGCTTGACGAACTATTCAAAGATATGAAAGAAGAAACGTCTCCGGCAGCGCTGCCGGAGAAAAGCGGTGTACTATGAATGAGAAAGAAACGACCATCGTGGCCTTCTGCTGCATCTATTGCGCCTATGCGGCGGCCGACCTGGCCGGCTCCATGCGGCTGCAGTATCCTTCCAACGTGAGGATAATACGCACGCCCTGCACGGGAAGGCTGGAGGTCGAGTACTTCCTCCGGGCCTTCGAGAACGGCGCGGATGGCGTGCTGGTGGCCGGCTGTGAGGAGGGGAGCTGCCATTTCAAGGAGGGCAACCTGATCGCCAAACGTCGCGTGGCCTATGCGCGCAAGCTGCTGGCCGAGAGCGGGCTTGAGGCCGAGCGGCTCAAGATGGTCAACGTCAGCGCCGCCGGGGCGCGTCAATTGACCGAACACATCAAAGAGATGGCTGAGACAGTGAAAAAGCTGGGCCCCAGCCCATTGAACCGTGCGGGTGAAACCGCCCGCCAGGAGGCAAAACTATGATAGTCGCCGAGAGAAAGAGCATTAACGAACTTATTGATATGCTGCCCAACGACTCCAAAATACTGGTGCTGGGTTGTGGTACCTGCGTCACGGTGTGTCTGGCCGGCGGGGAGCGCGAGGTCAGCATAATTGCTTCCGCGCTGCGCATTGCATCTAAAGCACGGGGGCTTGGATACACGGTTAGCGAGCTTACCATCGAGCGCCAGTGCGATAACATCTTCATCGAGCAGGCCGCCGAGGCCATCGAGAAAGCCGACGCAGTGCTGTCGCTGGGATGCGGCGCCGGCGTCCAGGCCATCGCTGAGCGATTCCTCAAGAAGCCGATTTACGCCGGACTCAACACCAAATTCCTGGGCATACTCGAGGAGAGGGGAGTCTGGACCGAGAAATGCGCGCAGTGCGGGGACTGTGTATTGCACCAGTACGGCGGCATCTGCCCTATCACGCGTTGCGCCAAGCATTTGTTGAATGGCCCCTGTGGCGGGTCTAGAGAAGACCGCTGCGAGGTCAGGCCGGACCGTCCCTGCGCCTGGCAGTTGATCTACCAGAGGTTAAAGGGCATCGGGCAACTGGACAGGCTGGAGAAGATCGAGCCGCCCAAGCAGTGGAGCGCCAGCCTGAGCGGCGGCCCGCGCGTCATCATCCGCGAAGACCACCGCATATAATTTAAAGATCAGGTCTTTATTTGACGGAATGTACTTTAGATGGTTTGCTTACCTTCCTGGCGATATCGGTAACCAGGGTTCCGCATTCCTCGCAATTCATGCAGGTCAACCGGCCGTTTACGATTGGAATGCTTGAATAAAAGCTGGTTCTTATCACTGGAAGACGCACGCGAGAAGGTAGAAGCTTGGCGTCAGCAGTATAATAGAGATCGACCGCATGGTTCACTGGGTAATATGGCTCCAGTAGAATATGCATCGGTAACCGCAAAAACTTCATGATTCGCAAAACTAACATTATGGCTTGTACCAAAAAGGGGTGAGGACCAAATATTCCGAGGACTCTAAGACATGGTGATGCTGTTTTAAGGGAAAGGTCAATTCGTTAACTGAATTCTATCTCAGAACTCGGATAAATTTTGTATCTAGTGGTTTAATCTTATACTCGGAACTTATTAATCAGTATTTGGCGACTGACCGTTAATTAAAGAGGCATAGGGGAGATTGGACGTAGTTGTGACATTTTAGTGGATACAGTAACAGTTTTGTCGGTTGGAGTTGAAAAAAGTAAGAGAGACCTCAAAATATAAGTAGTCAGAAAAATAACTTATAAGGAGATCTCTCTTGAAAAACAGTCTAATCGAAAACTCGCAGGAACTCAAACACAGCTTCCTTGACATGGAAAAAGCGTTACTGGCTCAAGCTATCGAATGGGCGAGGGAAGTATTTAAACGCATACTTGAGCGGATTGACTTGCTTATCCAACAGCACCGACCGGCATCTTTAAGGATCGCGCATAAACGGGGCATCTGGTATCGTACCTGGCTGGGGCCAATCAGGTTGAACAGAAGGCAGTATCAAGGCAGTGATGGCAAATACCGATATCTCCTTGATGAATTAATGGGGATGGATAAATACCATCACACTACCTTTGCAGTGAAGGAGATAGCCTGCAGACTGGCGGGAGAAATGCCTTTCCGCAAGAGCGCTGAAATATTAAACAGGACAACACCCATTGATCTTTCCCACCAAACCATTCACAGGCTTGTTCAGACGGCTCTTGCTGACAGCCAGGATAACGCGGATAGGGATACCGCCTGGTTTGAAGAAACGGGAGAATTGCCGCAATCTGAAGGCAGGGAGGCAAATCGCCTGATGATCGAGGCTGATGGTGTGGTGCTGCCTTTACAGAGGGAGCAAGCACGTAAAGCTGAGGTAAAGTTGGCCATAGCCTATGAAGGCT
>CAZKOL010000049.1:0-12578 GCA_964554375.1 uncultured Dehalococcoidales bacterium | reverse complement strand
AGCGTGCCGGTAAAGGTTACTTTACTGCCAAAAGGAGCTTTTGAAAACCATATCAATTTACGACGTTCCCAGGGCGCAGACCTGGCACATTTAAAGCCGCGTCACATGAATCCCAGCGATAGAGAGTTGGCCACTCTCGGTAGACCCGTTCCTGCATCACCCGAAGCAGAGCGGGTATCCGTGGGAGCACCGGCAGCAAGCTAAGCTCCACGAGTTACTACTCTAAGCAGGGCAACCTTGCAAGGTTGCCCTGCTTTCTTTTACCTGAGTTGATAAGGTTCTACTTAGGTGCGACATTATGGTTACATCATCTTGACATTTGATAGTTACAGCTACATAATGGTCACAAGTATATATATTAACCAATACATGAACATACAATCATTAATACCCCTCATAGCAGGCATAGCCTATATTCCGCTGATTATCATCCTATACGCTAATCGGCCCTGGCAGCGCCAGAAACAGGTCTTTGCATTGTTCCTCTTTGCTGCTATGATGTGGAGCTTCGCTGATTCCCTGTTTCGCAGCGATTTCCTGGTCAGCGAAAAAAGTATTATCGCAATATCGATACTCTGTATCGTTACCTTTGCCGCTACACAACTCCACTACTTTTTACGTACATACTATGAGGCGAAAAAGCCGAAGATTCCCGCGGCTTACATCATCATGGTCCTGGCCTTTATATGGATAATCCTGTTTACCCCTGAACGTGTAACTGTTGATAAAGGCGTTGCACCGGTATATGGAATATGGGTATATCCTCTGTTAGCTTATTATATAGTCTTGATCGGACGTGATGTGTACATTCTCATCAAGAAAATCAGAACTCTTGTAGACCCGGTAGTACGTAACCAATTAGTATACCTTCTTGTATCTATATTTATTTCTGTGATGATTATCGTTTTTTCAACGGGCCGCATGGTGCAGGATTATCCACTTGCCCACGTGGGCAATTTTATTATGGCACTGCTTTTAACTTATACCGTTATCAAACATCAGTTACTCGATTTGCGTATTGTCCTGCGGCGCAGTTTGGCCATTGTCTCCATGATTGCCATCGGTCTAGGAATCTACCTGTTACTGTATGTCATCGGACACTTTCTATTCCACTTCGATGTAATTAGCATAAACTTTTTACTGGGAATGGTTGCTGCCCTGTTGATCGTCTTCGTAATTTACCAGGTGCGGTATATATTAATCGGCCAGATAGATAAATTGTTTTACCGAGATGCTTACGAATATCGCCAAAAACTCAAGGACTTTACGGAGAATAGTATCCAGGGGATGCTCAGCCTCGACGAAATGGGCAATGAGTTGTTAAACCTGCTATGCGGTGCTATCAGATGCAGGCAAGCGTACCTGATGCTGCCCCGTGAGGATACCGGCGATTTTTATGTCCGTTTCTCAATTGGGCCATCACAATCTAATTTGACTCTCTCCGTAAAAAACGACAGCCCGATAATCCATTGGCTTCAAAAGTCCAAAACTTATCTGCCCAAGGATAGATTGGATATAGCTCCCGAATTCAAGAGTTTGTGGAAAGAAGAGCTTGAATCTATTACTCAATTGAATATTCAGATGTTCGTGCCGGTGATCAGCAGAAATAACGTCATTGGCGTGTTGGCACTCGGTGAAAAACAGAATAAACAAAGGTATTCTTTGGAAGATATCAACTATTCCGAGAGAATAATCAATAATACAGCCACCAGCCTCGAAAAAGAGTACCTGCAGGACCAGTTGCGCAAAAGGGAGCAGGAGCTTTCGCTTATCAACCAGCTGGCAGGCGTTATCTCATCCAGCCTCAATATACAGGAGGTCTATGCCGCCTTTGCGGGCGAACTGCAGGACGTGGTTGAAGCAGACTACACCGCAATCTGCTTGATAGAAGACAATGAGATTTATTTTGCCGCGGTATCGTCCGAGGTCGGCTCCACGTGGCACACGGGACAAAAGATACCACTTGCCGGTACTACTGTTGAGTGGGTTTCTCTTAACAAGCGGTCATTTTATGAACGGGATCTTTCTCAAAGCAGGCGATTCTGGACGGGAGAAGATCACGCCAAGCGAGGAATAAAATCGATGCTGTCTGTACCCCTGGTAAATAAGGGGGCGGTGATAGGAGTTTTACTCGTCGGGAGCATGAAGCCTGCAGCTTATACCCCCGAGCAGACAATCCTGCTTGAGCACCTTGCATCGCAGATCGCAGCACCTATAGAAAACAGCCGTCTGTTCACCAAATCGGAGGAGATTGCACGCATCGACGGTATCACCGAACTGTTTAACCGGCGCCATTTTGATGAAAGGATGAGGGAGGAAATAGACCGCCACTCCAGGTACGGTGATATCCTGTCTATACTGCTCATGGACCTGGATAACTTCAAAAAATACAATGATACATTCGGCCACCTCGCCGGTGACCGCCTCCTCGTCCAGGTAGCCGGCATAATTAAAAGCTGCATCAGGTCATCAGACCAGGCCTTCAGGTATGGAGGTGATGAATTTGCAGTGATACTTCCGCACTCTTCCACCATGGACTCTTTTAGTGTTGCCGAGCGCATGCGCGAGAATATAGCTGAAGTAATGTCAGCACGGCAGCTTGATCTATCAGTAAGCATAGGGGTGGCATCATGGCCCGGCGACGGCACCACGCTTGATGAACTTTGCTACGCTGCTGATATGGCACTCTACTATGCCAAACGCACCGGCCAGAACAGGACCTCGATAGCTTCGCGAACTCTTTTCTCCCTCAATGAGCCCAGCGTGAGTATCAACTCAGAAGCGGAAGTTCTAAGCACCATATACGCACTGGCGGCAACCCTGGAGGCGAGGGATAAATACACCTACGGCCACTCACGCCGTGTAAGCCGGTATGCGGTTGCCGTGGCAGAAAAACTGAACCTCGATCCTGCGCAGGTAGCCATGGTTAGCGCGGCCGCACTCCTGCACGATATAGGAAAAGTGGGGATACCTGATAACGTGCTTAATAAGCAAGGTAAATTACTGGACGAGGAGTGGGAATTGCTAAAGCAGCACCCCAGGCTCTCCGCCACCATAATAGGACACGTCCCGAGCCTGAGCGCCTGCCTGGCCGCCGTAAGGCACCACCATGAGCGCTGGGATGGCGCGGGTTACCCCTCGGGTCTTAAGGGCGAATCCATCCCTGTTGAAGCGCGCATACTATGTGTTACCGACGCATTCGAAGCCATGATTTCGGAGAGGCCGTACCGCACGGCTCTCACTTTCAAACAGGCCATAGCTGAGCTGGAAAAGTGCTCCGGTTCCCAGTTCGATCCCGGCATTGTCAGGGCGTTCATACCGATAGTGCTTTCAACAGCCCCGGATGATATCGAACTTGAAATGCAGCGGGTTCGCCGCGATCCTGATTAATCCCGTTTCAACAGAACGCAGATGTTGCGCGAAAAATACTTCAAGGGCAGCCTGTAGCCGTTCTCCGGCCGGCTTGCCAGTAATTTGAATCCGGCCTGCTTGAGCGCTGCCTCAATTTCAAAATAGGTAAACAAGTAGTAATACCGCGATATCTCTTTTTCCCTGGTTTTCCAGGGCACGCGTACTTCCCTGCCTTTACCCAGGAAAACCCGCTGCCAACGGTTCCACACAGTGATGAATGCTTCCCCACCCGGTTTGAGCACGCGCCTTAACTCCTGAAAAGCCATGTCCCTGTTCCGCCTGCCTGAGATGTGATGATAGGCAGCCACAGCCAAAACGTAATCGAAAACGTCGTCGTCAAAGGGCAACTGAACAGCATCGGCCACCAGCAAATTGGCTTTATACCTGAATTTCTCTGCGTACTTAACCGCCATCCTGATCATCTGCGACGACGAATCCAGCCCCCACATGTCAAACCTGCTGCTGAAAGGGATAAAATCCGGTCCGTGCGCGCAGCCGACATTCAATAACCTGCCCTGCCCCCACCGGTCTGCCAGATATTGAAGTTCTTGCTTGAAGCGAGTCCTGTGCCGGAGGCGGTACCAGCTCTCCGCTATATCATCATAAGTATTTGAAATGTGACTGTCCTTGGTGGCCATTTGCCTGATTTGCTAAACTTGAGACGCAATCTAAATATATCATAACTGTGCATTTGAATCCCACTATGCGAAAAAGTTCAAGGACGATTTCCGGTGTCACGCCGGTGGCAGTGATGGCCAGTCCGATGCCCTGCCCAGGCTCCTGTGTATTTTGTCCGTCATTCAAAGGGTCACCCAAGAGCTATGCGCCGGAATCCCCTGCAGTCTTAAGAGCCCTGTCCTGTGAATACGACCCGGTCAGGCAGGTGGAGGTCCGCCTCAACATATTTTCCAAAATGGGGCATCCTATCGATAAAGTGGAACTCATCATTATGGGCGGCACTTTCCTGGCGACCCCGCCGGAATACCAGTTCAGTTTCGTCAAGTCCTGCTATGATGCACTGAACGGCCATCCCTCTAACAGCCTGGAGGACGCCAAGCGCTCAAACGAGACAGCCATGTACAGATGCGTCGGTCTCTGTATAGAAACCAGGCCGGACTGGTGCGGTGAAGATGACGTCAGGCGTATGCTCGAGTTCGGCGCCACCCGTGTAGAGTTGGGGGTGCAAACATTGGACGATGACATATACCGGCTGGTCCGCCGAGGTCACTGTTCAGCAGATGTGGCCGTAGCTACATCATTATTAAAAAAACAGGGCCTTAAGGTCTATTATCACTGGATGCCCGGGCTGCCCGGCTCAACGCCCTCGCATGACCTGGCGCTGACCAGGCTGCTTTTTAATGACGATAAATATAAACCCGACGGGATCAAGATATACCCCACCCTGGTTGTGACCAGCGCCGAGCTTGAGAAATGGTACCATGAGGGCAGATACATACCTTATTCCATGGACGAGATGGTCGGCCTGATAGCAGACATCAAGAATGCCATACCGGGGTATGTCCGGATCCCGCGCGTGATGCGTGATATCCCCACCAAATTCATCGTAGCAGGATGCCGCGATCTTTCCTTACGTTCCGGAGTCAGGGAGGTGATGAAAACAAGGGGCACACAATGCCAGTGCACGCGCTGCCGTGAGTACGGCCACCGCCGGCGCGACGGCTGGAAGATCGGAGTGCCCAGCCTGCACAGGTATGATTACGATGCTTCAGGGGGCAAGGAGATATTCCTCTCCTTCGAAGATGACTCAGGCACGCTCTTTGGCCTGTTACGTCTGCGCATCGGCCGCCAGGATATTTATCCCTCCCTGGTGAGGGAAATCCATATTTTCGGCTCAGAGGTACCTATCGGCGAGCAGGATGACCTCGCTGCCCAGCACAAGGGGTTGGGTTCCGCGTTAATGAAAGAAGCAGAGCGTATCGCCCGTGATGAATTCGAAGCAGACAGGATTGCAGTAATCAGCGGCGTGGGCGCACGTGACTATTTCCGCCATGGCTTCGGCTATGAACTGGAAGGCCACCATATGGCAAAGAAGCTGCGGTCAGGCATATAAATGGCATGAGATGTAATGCCCGGGCGCGCTTTCAGTGAGTTGAGGCTCTATCTGCTGACATACTGGCATCATGCGATGGCACCTGGTATGGAAGCGGCAACCTGACGGAGGATTAAGCGGGGATGGGACATCACCCGTAAGCAATATCCTGTTCCTGCCATCGGGACGCAGACTGGCTATAGCTGACAGCAATGCTTCCGTATAAGGATGCAGCGGGTTCCTGAAAAACTCCTCTTTATCTGCCAGCTCCACTATTTTTCCCAGGTACATGACGGCCACGCGGTCGGATAAGTACCTGACCACGGAAAGGTCGTGGCTCACGAACAGGTAGGCCAGCCCATCCCTGTCCCTTATATCCATCATAAGATTAAGTACCTGTGCCTGCACCGAAACGTCCAGTGCGCTGACAGGCTCGTCGGCGATAATAAGCTGCGGGTCCATGGCCAGTGCCCTGGCGATGCCTATGCGTTGCTTCTGACCGCCGCTGAATTCGTGAGGATACCTCTCTCGAAAACCTGCCTCCAGCCCAACCTTTTCCATCAGGCGGGCAACCCGCTCCTCCAGCTCTGCGGAGTCGCTAATGCCATGTACAACGAGCGCTTCTTCTATTGACCCGCCGACAGTCATCCTGGGGTCCAGTGATGAATCCGGGTCCTGGAAAACAATCTGCATCTTCCCCCGCATCTCCCTGAGGTCCCGTCCTTTTAGGTTGATCACATCTATGCCATTAAAGTTGATCTCACCGGCAGTCGGCTCTTCCAGTCTCAAAATGATCTTGCCCAGTGTCGATTTTCCACAGCCGGACTCCCCAACCAGTCCCAGTACCTCGCCTCTCTTAATAGCCAAAGAAACGCCATCCACTGCACGGATCTCGCCCCTCGTTCGGGACATCAACCCGGCTGTGACCCTGTAATATTTCCTGAGGCCTTTGACCTGCAGCAGGAGGTTGCTAACCATTACCGGACCCTCCATCCATGTTCACAAATAGATGACAGGACACCGCATGAACATCGGTAATGTTCACCGTGGCGGGTTCCACCACACGGCAGATATCCATCACCTTCGGGCAGCGGGGGTGAAAAGGGCAACCGGGCGGCATATCCAAGGGATTCGGGGTATTGCCTGGAATAGAAGGCAGCCTTTTGTTTTGAGCCGATATATCCGGCAAACAATCGATCAGTCCAACCGTGTAAGGATGGGAAGGGTTCTTCAATATGTGTTCAACCGGTGCAACTTCGACTATCTTGCCTCCATATACTACAGCCGCCCTGTCGCCTATCTCTTTTACCAGTGACAGGTCATGTGTAATGAAAATGACGGACATATCCCTGCCGTTTTTCAGCTCCTGCAATATGTATATTATCTGTGCGCGGATGGTGACATCTACAGACGTGGTCGGCTCATCAGCGATGAGAATCGCAGGGTTACAGGAAAGGCCCATGGCGATCATAGCCCTCTGTTTCATCCCTCCCGACATCTGGTGTGGGTACATTTTCAGTGCGCGGCCCGGCTGCGGTATATTCATTTCCTCCATCAGCATCCGAGCCCTATCCAGGGCCTCAGACCGGCTGATCCGTTCGTGGACCATAACCTGCTCGGCAATCTGGTCGCCTATAGTAAAAACGGGGTTGAGCGACGACTGTGCATTTTGAAAAACCATGGCGATATCCTTGCCCCTGATCTTCCTGAGGTACGGCATCGGGCATTTGGTAAGGTCAGTTCCCTTATAGATGACTTCCCCCTGAACTATCCTGCCCGGTGGGCTATCGAAAAGACGCAGGATCGACAGGGCTGTCACCGATTTCCCGCAGCCGGACTCGCCTACCAGGCAAAGGCATTCTCCGCTCTTGAGAGCGAAATCTACTCCATTCACAGCTTTAACTGTGCCGCGGCGTGTGAAGAACCATGTCTTCAGGTTTATTACTTCGAGAACGGTCTCAGACTTCACTTTTGCATAATTCCCGTACACTGATTTCATATACTGGCTTTTGGATCGAAAGCATCACGCAACCCATCACCAAAGAAATTGAAGGAAAGAACTGTGAAGAAGAGCGCAATGCCGGGCTCAACAGCTACCCACCATGCCGTGTCCAGGCTGTGCTGGCCGGTATTCAGGATCGTTCCCCAGCTCGTGCTCATGGGGTCCCCCAACCCGATGAAGCTTAATGCCGCCTCAGCCATTATCACGCCAGGTATGGACAGTGTAGCCATTACGATAACAAGGCTGCTGACATTGGGGATCAGATGATTAAACATTATCCGGGCATCGCTGGCCCCCAGCGCCCTTGAGGCGGTGATAAAATCCCTGGTCCTGATAGACAGCGTCTCGCTTCGGATGAGACGCGCTGCGCCTGTCCAGCCCGTCAGGCCTATAACCAGCACAATGATAGCCAGGCTTGGCCCAAAGATGAAAACGATCATTACGAGAAGCAGGAAAAAAGGAAAGGTCATCATGATATCGGTGAAGCGCATCAGCGCGTTATCCACCCATCCGCCCGAGTAAGCTGAGAGAACTCCGATAAACGTACCCAGGAAAATGGCTATGCCCGTGGCCAGCAGACCGACCAGCAGTGATATCCTGGCCCCGGAAATCAGCATGGCAAGCATATCGCGCCCTTTGCTGTCAGTGCCCAGAGGGTGATCCGGCCTTCCGAGTATAACCGTGGTTGTGAATTCTCCGGTCTTTATATCGTAAACCGATTCATCGATGGAAAAGCCGATGGGAGGCATGTTCTTAATCTCAAAATCTGTTTTTTGCGGGTCCGGGATAAAAATCGGGCCAAATATGCCAACTAATGAAAGGAATACAATAAAACCCAGGCCGGCGATAGACATCCTGTTTTTGCTCAGCCTTTCCCAATAGTAATGCAGCAATCGTTTATCAACGGCCGGTCTGCCGCAGCAAACCTGTTTAATGTCAGTCATATCTAATCCTCGGGTCCAGGTAGGTATAGATCAGGTCCGTCGCGAGGTTGATGAAGAGCACCAGGAAAGTGCCGATCAACGTAACGGCTATCACGACAGCATAGTCATCGGCAAAAATAGCGTTGAAAGAGACCTGTCCCAACCCAGGTATACCGAACACAATCTCAGTAAGGTATGCCCCACCGAAAACGATGCTGCCCAGGTCGAACATAATGATCGTCACCAGCGGCAGGACTGCGTTGCGCAGGACATGTTTGCCGATGACCGTCTTCTCCGGCAAGCCCTTGGCGCGCGCCGTGGTAACGAAATCCTTGCGCAGGTTATCCAGCATGGCGGACCTCGTGTAACGCAGGTAGCCCGCCAATTCCCCTATGCCCAACGCCAGCACAGGCATGATCAGTTGCTTGAGGTTTTCCAGCGACCAGATCGAATAGCCTGTATCATAATATGTCTTGAACCACCCCAGGTACACTGCAAACACCATTATCAGCATCAGCCCCAGCCAGAACCCCGGTATGGATATGCCGATAAAGGAGAAGATGGATGCAGCGTAATCTATCCTGGTATTCTGCTTGACCGCCGCCAGCATCCCGAGGCCGACACCAAATATTATGGCGAAAATAGTAGCCAGCAAGATGAGCTGGAAGGAATATATCCAATGTGACGCAATCAGATCATAGACCGTCTGCGATGTACTGAAAGACCAGCCCCATTTTCCCTGCAGCAGGTTCCCCATGTAGATAAAATACTGCTCGATAATCGGCTTATCCAGCCCGTAGCGCGCTTCAATGGACTGGCGCACGGATTCTACATCCTGGCCCCTGGCTGCAATATTGAGAATGTACCTGTCCACGGGAGATGTTGGGCCAAGCCGCAGCAGGATAAAGGTGATTGTCATTATGCCCCAGGCGATGATAACGCTGTAGATAATACGCTTGATAATATAGCTGCGCATCTAAATTGGCCTGGTGCAGCGCTCAGTGAGCAGGCAATTGCTATGGTCTTTTATTCAAAGCGCCACAGGTAGTAATTATAACCCATATTGATGCCCGGCTCGATGCCTTTGACATTTTTTTGGAATCCCCGGTTGGCCCTCGTATATGTAATAAAGTCCACCGGCTGCTCCTCCGATATGACACGTGCCAGCTCCCCATACATCACCGACCGGTCATCTTTATTCATACCTTCCCTGGAGCGTACTTTCTGGAAAAGCTGATCAACACCGTCGTTGAAAAAGCCGAATGAGTTGAGCCCACCATCTGATGCAAAGAAAACGCGGCTCCCCGACGGCGCAAGGGGATCCGTATTATGCCCCATCAGTGTCATGTCCCAGGCCTCGTCACTCACTGCACGAGGCCCGTTGTTATACCGCGGTTCCTGGTTAGTGCCGGGCTCCCTGTTCATCATATACTGTCGCAAGAGAGTTGGCCATTGAACCCACTTGACCTCAACATCGATACCGACTGCCGCCAGTTCCTGTTTAATCAGCAGCGACATGGATTCCACCACATCGCTGCCCGGTGTGGTAACCATGAGCAGCTTAACCGGCTTGCCGTCTTTGCCGAGCAGGACGTCACGGCCATCGCTGCTGGTGTATTCGTATCCGGCGGCTTTGAGCATCTCCATGGCCTCCTGCTTACCGTTAAGCGGGGCCACACCCAGCTTCATCACCGTGTTATCGCTATACCAGGGTGAACTGGATGGGATAAAGCTATAAGCCGGTTCAGCGAAACCCAGGAAAATTTTCCTGGCAATAGTTTCCTTGTCTATCGCCATGGACAGCGCCTGCCGGACTTCTTTTTTACGCAGACCTTCCCAACCGTTCTCCCTCTGATTATAAGCGATGATGTTATAGCCGCGCGTAGGCACGGTGTATACGTTGACGCCCGGCATTTTCTTGAACTTGGCCACGTTCTGCGGCTCGATACCGCAATATGTGATATCACCTGCCTCCAGGGCAGCCTGCATGACCGCCGAAGTACCGAACATTTTTACTACATATTCCTCGAAAAACGGCGCGCCGTCGTATTTGCCCAGGAAGTACCCCGGGTTCCTCGACAGCACGTATTTATCGTTCTTCAGCCACTGTTTAAATTTGTAGGGTCCAAGGTTACCCGTATACGAGAGGTCATTGAACTCCCTGGCCTGGGTGAAGGCCTCCACGTTTCCCTCGTACTTGACCGCAATATACTTTGGGTAGGGTATCAGGTTGTATAACGTGTAGACGAACTCCGGCTGCACCGTTTGACGCTTTATTGTGAAAGTTGTGTCATTAATCACGGCGGGTGTAACATAAACGTTCTTGCCGCCCGCGTCCTCCTGCCAATCATCCTTGTAATTGTAGTTGAGCCAGTCTGAAAACATCAGATTCTCAAGAGTGTAGACGTAATCTTCTGCCGTCACCTTCGAGCCGTCGCTCCACAGGAGGTCTTCGCGTATGGTTATAGTATAAACCAGGCCATCGGGGGAGACCTCGATATCCCTGGCCAGGCAACGAAGCACGATATTGAACTTGTTATCGTAGTTTGCCAGCGATTCCAACGTGTAGCCGACGTATCCGAAGGAGGAAGCGTCGGCAGCGAGTATCCAGTTGAGGGTCTCGGCCTCACCCCCGGACACGTCGCCCTCGATGAAGCTGCCCCTGGTAGCAGGCGTCGCGCAGCCCGACAGCGACAAAGTCAACAGCGCCGCTACTATAACAGCAGAGATACCACATTTTAATACCGTGCTATTCAATCTTTGCCACCCCCGCTTATCCGTCCCGCCTGATTTACTCCTCGTACCAGAACTGGTAGTTGTAAAGCAGGTTGACCCCGGGTTCAACTCCCTTGAGCTTACCGGAAAGGGCAAAATTATCCTTGTAATAGACCAGGAAATCCACAGGCTGGGCTTCGGATATAGCCTGCGCAAGCTCATCGTATATCTTCTGCCTGTTGACAGGGTCAATGGCCTCCGCGGAGGCTGTCTTCTTATAAAGGGCATCAACCTTATCATCAAAAAAGCCGAAGATGTTCAACCTGCCTGTGGGCGAGAAGAAAACCTCGCTGTGGCCGATGGTCAGGGCATCTCCGAATGATGACAGAATGACAAGATCCCAGGGCTGGCTACTCACCGCCCCCTGCCCGCTGTTATAATCCGGGTCCCTGTCGCTGCCCGGCATCTTGTTCATGTAAATTTCGCGTGCGACAAAATCCTGCACCTGGTACTTGGGTTCAACTTCAAACCCGATATCCCCCAGGTTCAGGCCGATGATGTAGGCCGCCGCCTTTTGCACTTCGCTGTCTATGGCAACCGGCAAGATCAATTTTATAAGTTTGCCATCCTTGTCCACAAAGCGCTGCTTGCCGTCGACATCCTTCATCTCGAAGCCGGCGCTTTTTATCAGGTCAATGGCCTTTTGAGCGTCCGCGGCCGTATTCATACCGTATTTCTGGACCGCATTCTCGTTGTACCAGGGTGAATAAGGAGGGATGACGCTATGAGCTGGCTCGGCATAGCCGCCAAAGATGTCGTTGACGATGGCCGTCTTATCGATGGCCATCGACAGGGCCTGTCTCACCCTGGGATCTTTCAAACCAGCCCAGCCATTGTCTCGCTGGTTATAGGCAACCATCAAGAACTGCCCCGATGGAACCGTAACAACTTTAAGATCCTTGTTATTACGGAAAGTATTGGCATCCTGGGGTTCAATAAATGCGTAAGATATCTGCCCGCTGTTCAGGCCTTCATTGATGGACTGCTGCAGGCCGGGCTGATTGATGATATATCCCTCAAAATAAGGGGCGCCATTGTCTTCGCCAAGGTAGTAACCCGGATTGCGCTCCATCATCAGTCCCTCGGTACTGGTCCAGGCAACCGGCCTGTAAGGCCCCATGTTGCCGCAGTAGCTCATATTGTTAAACTCCGGCGCGGAGATGAATTCATCGGCCATGTTCTCGTAGTGACGAACGATATTCTTGGGATACGGCATAAGGTCATATACGGCATATTCAAAGTTGGGGTCGGCAGTCTTCCTGACGATCTTGAACACCGTGCCGCTTACGGCTTCTGCGGAAACCGGCATCAAATTGCCGTCGACTTTTTCCTGCCAGCGGGATTTGTCGGCGCAGTCCAGCCAGTCCGCCAACATGATATTGTTTATGGTGTATACATAGTCATCCGCCGTCACCTG
>CAZKOL010000048.1:0-12850 GCA_964554375.1 uncultured Dehalococcoidales bacterium | reverse complement strand
TCCGAAGACCGATGCTCTGGTCCGCTGAGCTACAGGCGCATGATATTGAGGCCTCCATGGGCTGACGCCCGTCTGGCGCTGGATCTACAGCAGGAGGCAGTACGAAGTCTACATATTCTACCAGTTTATGAAAGAGCGCCTAATTTTTTGGCAAGCAATTCCCGTATTATTTTGGGATTGGCTTTGCCGCCCGAAGCCTGCATCACCTGGCCGATCAGAAAGCCCATGGCTTTACCCTGGCCGTTGCGGAGATCGGCTAAAGCCGCCGGCTGCTCGCTTAAAACCCTGTCAATCAGCGCATCGAGTGTGGCAGCATCGGAAACCTGCCGGAATCCACGGGCAGTGACGATCGCTTCCGGCGATTCATCGCTGTCAATTAGATGCGCAAGCACATCGCGCGCCGCGTTGGCGTTGATCTCGTTTTGCGCTAGCATCTTAAGCAGCACGGCCAAGCGGGCTGGGGTCACCCGCGAGTTGCCCAGCTCCAGCTTCCGCTCCCTGACCGCCGGTACCAGTTGCGTGGTCAGCCAGTGCATGGCTGTGCGCGGCGCAATACCCTGCCCGACCAGCGCTTCAAAATAGCCCGCGACCTCCCCATCGGAATTCAAAAACATGGCTTCTTCATTCGTCAGTCCGTACTGCTTCACAAAGCGCTCGGCCTTTACGGCGGGCATTTCAGGAAGACGCGAACGCATCTTCTCGATCCAGTCGTGCGATAATTCGATGACCGGGACCGCGGGGTCGGGGACACAGGGGCCTTCAAACTTGGCGCGCATCGGCAGCGTAACCTTTTTTTCAGGGTCCCACAGACGCGTATGCAGTATCACCGTTTCCCCGGCCTGCACGGCCGCGCTCTGGCGGCTAATCTCGTAGGCGATAGCGTCGCCCACGTGACGGATGGAATTCATGTTTTTGACTTCCACTTTGGTGTTCATCTGGTCGGTACCGCGCGGACGTATGGATATGTTGGCATCCACGCGCATCGTGCCGTTCTCCATGCTGCAATCTGATGACCCCACGGAACGCACCTGCGTGCGCAGCGCCCTGAGAAACTCCATCGCCTCATAGGGCGTGCGGAAATCAGGCTCCGTGACGATCTCCACCAGCGGCGAGCCTGCGCGGTTGAAGTCCACCAGGCTGATAGGAAGCCGCCCCTCCATCTCGTGCACCAGCTTGGCAACGTCTTCCTCCATGTGGATGTGATGGATGCGCAGCCTTTTGGGCTTGCCACTTTCATCCGTTATCTCGATGCCGCCGCCGCGCGATAGAGGAAGGTGGGCCTGGGATAACTGGAATCCTTTGGGCAGGTCGGGATAATAATAAACCTTCTGGTCGAAGGCGCTCCTGGGCTGGAGCTCAGCCCCCAGCCCCAGGCATAAAAGCGATGCTTTTTCCAGCGCCTCCTGGCTGAAACGCGGGATGGCGCCTGGAAACCACAGGCAGGTCGGACAGGTATTTACGTTGGGTTCGTCGCCGGGACGGTTGGGACAATCGCAAAACATTTTAGTTGCGCAGTTGAGCTCAGCATGGATTTCCAACCCGATGACCGCTTCAAATTCCAAGCTATTTGCCTCCCCGGCGCATATTCAGAAGATATTCGCCCAGCGCCAGCAGACGCCCGTCGCTCAGCCTCGGCCCCGCCAGTTGAAATCCTGAGTGCGCCGCGCCTGGCGCCGGCGGCAGGTATAGCGCTGGCTGGCCTGTTACGCTGGCAAAAATCGTTGATGTGAATTGAGCGTAAGTATCGGCGAGCGATGCGGGGGTCCCGGATGGGTCATGGTCAACCAGCGGAAGTACCAGGAAGTCCGCTTGCGAAGTGAGACGCTGCATATCATTGAGCAGGCGCGCGCGGATGCGGCAGGCATCCTCGTACGCGTTGTAGCGCTCAAACTGAAAAAAAGCGCCCTGTAATAAATAGCCTTTCAACAGTAGGCCGAAGGCTGCGCCACGCGAGAGCAGGTACATGTCGTTCCAGTTTTTAGCGCCCGCTGCGCGCTGGCCGTAACGTACCGAATCATAGCGTCCCGCGCAGGATGACGCCTCCACGGAGCCGGCGATTTTGTGCACCAGGGAAAAGAGCGAGAAGTCGGGCAGTGACAGCTCCCGCAGGGAGAAGCCCGCTTTTTTCAGGTCATCGACCGATGCGCGGAACATCTTTTCCTGACCGGCGGGCAAATCAGCGAGCGCTTCAGTAATGAGGCCGATGGTTGTTTTTTTAGGGTCGACTTTTTGAGTGGAAAAATCCGGCGTCCCTTCATTGGGGAGCGAGAAATCCAGCTCGTCCGGGCCCGCAACTGCCTTCAGGATGTCCCGGATATTTCTCAGGCTGCCGGAAAGCACCCCGCAGCATTCCATGGACGGGATCAGGCCGATAAGGCCCAGGCGGGATATCAGTCCGTAGCTGGGTTTGAAACCGCAAACGGACGCGCGCTGAGCGGCCAGGCGGCTCTCGCCCATCAAGTCCAGAACCAGCTCCAAGTCGGCCTCCTTCTGTCGCAGCGCTTCGCCCGCGCTGCTGTCCTGCAGGCCGAAACCGAACTCACTCATGCGGGTCGAGCCGCATATATAGCCCCCGGCCTGGCGCAGCCGCTGCACAATGGTGGCGTCTTCCAGCGCTTTAAAATTGACCAGCGCGTTCGAGCCGGCCTCCGTCGGCCAGCCCGCCGCCGAGATATTGGGCTGGATGGCAATTCTCAAATCCTTTAAAAGGCCGCCCCCGGCGGCGGCCTCGGTATTGCGATAAACAAAAACCGAATCCTTCAATACGTTTCCCTTTATTCCAGTATGCTGGAGACCTTATAATAATTGCCCTTGACCCAGGGCGTGCTCTTGAGCAAGCGTCCTGTCTGTGACAGCTCCGAGCGTTTCTCTTCGGTCCCCGGACGCGTGCGGTTGGCGATAGGGGCCACCCCGTAGGCCGGCTCTTCTTTGCCAGCCTTTTGATGGGCCAGCGAAGCCAGATCGTCGGATTGTTTCAGTACCTCCTCTATTACGGGTCGCTCCCCGGCTGAGATGCCGATACGCGATACCCATGACAGGTGATCAATCTTATCTTCCTTTTCAGCTGTCCCGGGCAAAATGTCCTGGCCGCCCAGGTTCAACAGCCCCAGCTCGGCCAGCTGCTCGCGTTTCACCGTGGAGGGCGCGCCGGTGAGGGGACAGGCGGCGCTGCGGTTCTTGGGGAAAGCGATCACCTCGCGTATGGAGGGGGTTTGCAGGATCATCGACACGGTGCGGTCCATGCCCAGCGCCAGGCCGCCGTGCGGCGGCGCGCCGAAATCGAAAGCCCGCAGGAAAAAGCCGAATTTCTCCTTTGTTTCTTCTTCAGTCAGTCCCAGCGCGGCAAATATTTTACGCTGCAAGTCGCGGTCGTTGATGCGGATGCTGCCTCCGCCCAGCTCCTCACCGTTCATGACCAGGTCGTAGGCCCGTGAACGCAGCGCCAGTAGTTCTTCGATATTCTTAGGATCAAAATCGATACGGTCCGGCGCTGTAAACGGATGGTGGCTGGAGGTTACGCCTCCATCCTCGGTAGCCTCAAACAGCGGAAACTCTGTGACCCAGACCGGACAAAAGCTATCGGCGGGAATCAGGCCGAGACGGTTGGCCAGATGCAGGCGCAGCTGGCCGAGCGACGATGTGACAACGGCATACGAGGGATCGGCGATCATAATAAGGACGTCCCCGTCGGCGACGTCGAACCTTTTGCGCAGTTCCGCCAGTTCCTGGCTGCTGAAAAACTGGACTATATTGGATTCGAGTTTATTGCCCTCCGCGCGCATCCAGGTCATGCCCCTGGCGCCGAATGACGGCGCAATTTCCTTTGCATACTCATTTTGCAGTACGTTCTTGCTGAGCTTATCGGACTGGCCTTTAAGGTTGATGCCCTTGATGCAGCCGCCGCGCTGAAGTATCTGCTTGAAGATAGAGTAATTCGTTTGGGCAAACATGTCAGTCACATCGACAAAACGCAGGTCGAAGCGCAGGTCGGGACGGTCCGAGCCGGTGGCGTCCATGGCCTCCGCATAAGTCATGCGGGCGAAAGGCCGGTGCAGCGTGATTCCGCCTATCGCGAACATCTTGACGGTAAGCTCTTCAACCAGCCCATAGAGAAATTCTTCATCTATAAAAGACGCTTCGATGTCGAGCTGGGTAAATTCCGGTTGCCGGTTGGGACGGAGATCTTCATCGCGGAAGCAGCGCGCCAGCTGAAAGTAGCGTTCCATGCCGCCGATCATGAGCAGTTGTTTGAAGAGCTGCGGCGACTGGGGCAGGGCGTAAAAATTCTGCGGATGGACACGGCTGGGCACCAGGTAATCGCGCGCGCCTTCCGGCGTGCTCATCGTCAACACCGGCGTTTCGATCTCTATAAACCCCCGCGAATCGAGAAATTCGCGGACACATTGAAAGATGCGGTGCCGTGAAATCAGGTTATTGCGCATCGAAGGGCGGCGGATGTCCAGATAGCGGTACTGGAGCCGCGTATCCTCAGACACGTCGTCACCGCCTGCAGATGCTGCGCCCGCTACCATGGCCTTGTCGGAAATGGCGAAAGGCAGCGAGTCCGATTCCGCAAGCACGGTCAATTCGGTGACCAGGACTTCAATATTTCCGGTCTCGATATTGGGGTTTTCCGTACCCGCAAGCCGCTTTTTGACCTCGCCCCTGATCGCAATGCAATATTCAGCGCGCAGGGAAGCCGCCTGCTGGCAGACATCGGTTGGCGCGACTTCCGGGCTGAAAACAATCTGCACGATGCCGCTGCGGTCGCGCAAATGAATAAACAGCAGGCCGCCGTGATCCCGGAAGGCATCCACCCAGCCGGCAAGAAGCACCTTGCATCTGACATCACCCGAACCCAATTGCCCGCAAAAAACACGTTGAGAAAAAAGCATGAGATAATTCCTTCTTATTTGATCAGTTAAAGAACAACTTTATATTTACTACAAATATGTGATGCTAAGTGTATTAAAAACTTTCTGATTTTTCTGCCCCGCCCTCCATAGTGTGCCGATATCGAATTTTACCTGGCTCAGGACCGAAGACCGATGCTCCGGCCCACTGAGCTACAGGCGCATGAATATCAGGCATCCATGGACTGGCGTTCGTTTCACACTCGAGCTATCCCCGGGTACAGCACGGAGTCGAGCCTTTTAATAGCAGTCACCTCTCCGCACTTCTGCATATTCTACCAAAATTATGCGTCACTATACTGGAATGTACAGTTAAATAAATTATATCAGGTTACACAGTGTATATAGATATTGTCCTAATGGTGGGCTAAAATCACCCGAACATGTGAGGTTTGATGCATTTTGCTTTATTCGCCCACGCGGACTTTACCCCAGATAGCCAGCGCTCGTGCTAAGGCATCAATTTCTGAAGGCCCCTTCTCTTTCGCATCGGCAAGACAAAACCTAATATAATTATTTAATACCAGCGCTCCGACGTTTTCAGTGGCTGAACGGACGGCAGCCAGTTGAGTTAATATGCTCTCGCAATCTCGGCCGTCCTCGATCATTTTCTGCAAACCTCGCGTCTGCCCCTCAATCTTCTTAAGGCGATTGATTATTACTTCCTTCGAAATCTCTTCTTTTGCCATACTATAATCTTCATTTTATACGTATATTTACATACTATACCCCGGTAAGGTATAATCTCTCCCGGTCTGCAACATTATTTTATCATGAAATATTAATGGAGGTTTATTAAATTGAAAAGACACGAGCTTGTTATTGTAGGAGGCAGCGCAGGGGGCGTCCAGGCTGCCATTTGCGCGCAGAAACATCATGGATTAAAGGACATAGTTGTTATCCGCATGGAAGAAAAAGCAATGGTGCCATGTGGTATCCCATACATATACGGGACTCTCGGTGCAGTTGAGAAAAATATATTGCCGACAGGCCTTCTCGGGGAAGCTAAACTGAAAGTTGGAGAGGTAGTATCCATTGACCGAAAAGAACAAACTGTTACACTGAAAAATGGTGAAGCGATAGGATATGAAAAGTTGATTCTGGCTACAGGGTCTAATCCTCTTCAACCGCGCATAGAGGGCATTGATAAAAAGAATGTCTGGTTTGCGTGGAAAAATACTGATTATCTGGGTGATCTGGCCAAAGCCATTGATAAGATTGGCGATATCGTTGTGATCGGAGGCGGTTTTATAGGTTTGGAGTTTGCTGACGAGTGCCGTAAAAAAGGACATAAGGTAACCATAGTAGAAATTTTGGAGCATTGTTTGCAACAAGTATGCAGCACCGACCTGTGCATCCGGGCAGAGGAAACTCTAAAGGAAACTGGGGTAACTGTAATAACAACGAATGGCGTGACATCTATCAATGGTTCTGACAAGGCTGAGTCAGTCACACTGCAGAACGGCGATAAAATAAAGTGCGATATGGTGATAGTTGGCATTGGCGTTGTCCCCAATGTAAAAATAGCCAAAGACGCCGGACTGGAAATTGGACCTACGGGAAGCATCAAAGTCGATGAGTTCCAGAGAACTGCCGATGCCAATATCTTTGCTGTCGGAGATTGTGCTGAAAAATACTCTTTCTTTAACGGGTCGCCGGTGCCTATCAGGCTGGCGGCTGTGGCAACCAGAGAGGCAAAAATAGCGGCAGCCAATTTATATCAGGCGCAATGGCGTAATATTGGAACGATCGGTGTATTTTCTACTATTGTCAGCAATACAGCAATCGGTATGGCAGGGTTAACCGATACCAAGGCTCGTGAGTTGGGCTATGACATTATCACGTCTGAAGCTCAAGCCCCTTCCAAACATCCGGGCACAATGCCTGAAGCGCATCCCATGAAAGTGAAGCTGGTATTCGACCGCAGGTCAGGGAAAATTCTCGGCGGCTGTGCATGCTGCGCTCAAACTGTTGGGGAGGTAGTGAACATAATTGCAGCTGCCATAGTAAATGAAATGACCATGGAGCAGATCGCGATGTTCCCCATGGGTACACATCCATGGCTGACTGCTTCACCTCTGGTGTATCAAATTACAGATGCTGCCAGCAATGCGATTCATAAAGTTAAAGAGCTGGCCAGGGCATAGACTTAATCCTTTAATATTTGGCACGCTGAACTACAGGTGCATGTGAACCGGCACAGGTTCAAGAAAAAAGGAATGGGGTGAGTGGAGGGATTCGAACCCTCGATATCCAGGGCCACAACCTGGCGCCTTAGGCCTCTGGGCCACACTCACCACAACGGGAGAGATTATAGCCTAATTGGGATGGTTTTTGCCAATCGACGAGATTGATTAAGGCCTGCTGTTTCTGTAGATGATGACCTGGATGGATATGCCGAAAAGGATGGTGAAGACGAGCGCTACCAGTAGGCCGTTTGTAGTATTGTCTGAGTGTATGCCCGCAGTCGAAACCGCTGGCTCTGCGGCCGTGTTGAACGAAAATACGGGGCTGCTGTCGCCGGGCACAGGCTCAAGAGGCGTAACCTGCCAGAAATATGAGGTTGCGTAGTTGAGCCGCCAGGGCAGTTTAAAGGCCGCAGCATCGACCATCTGATCGACGACGGGCTGGCTGAGATCAGAGTCCCCGGCAAGCACAAAATGGTAGCGGGTCGTACCTTTTACGGGAGACCAGGAGAAACCCAATGGATAGGCGGGAACATCACAGGCATTGTGACACGGCTGCAGCGATTCTATACCCGGGTAGGACGGCGCCGATACCGGATAGCCCGGCCGGACGGTGAAGCTTAAGGCGGGCGACCAGCGACTGCGCATGACCTGGCCGGTGGCCGCCCTCCTGACCCGCACATGCCAGTAGTAGGTCTGCCCGGCCTCGGGAAGCACACCTGGCTTGATATAGCAGGCAGGATAAAGCGAGTTCTCTGGTATGAAGAAGGGATTGGCTGGCGGCTCTGCCTCTGTAACTACCAGGTCGAACCACTTGTCCTTGCCAACCTCTACCTGGTAGGCCTCGGCCAACGAAAGCTGCTCCCATTTGAGGTCGACCGGTGCGTTGCGGCCGGTAACAGGGTCGCAATATACCAGGCTGTTGCCCCGCGGAGAGATCAGCCAGGGGGAGCGGTTGGCCAGCGTATCCCTGAAAGCCCACAGCAGCCCGATGCCATGCGCATAATCGTAATCGCGCGCGTCAAATGCCCACAGTGTATCGTCGGCATAAACCAGCGACGTCGGCTCCAGACGGAAGACGACGCCATTGGCCAGGCCTGTTGACAGGCTATCGTAAAATACTCCGTCCTTGGGTATGCCGCCGCGGGAGTATGTGGTCCTTGAGACACCGGTCGCATTGTTGGTCTGGCTGAACGCAGCATAAAACATGCCCCGTGCCGCTGCCACCAATCCGTAGTAGCTGTTATCGGGCGGGACCATGTCGTCCCAGCGGTTGCTGTTGCCTACGGTCCAGCGATAAAGGCCGCCGGCATCGTCGCCCAGGTAGATAAGATGGTTATCCTCGAACTCTTCATCGAAGGCCACGTGACGGTTGCCGTTGCTGTAAGCCGGCTCAGTTATCAGCACCCAGTTGTCGCCGCTGTCCAGCGAATAGGATACCGGGCACTGTTGCCCCAGCGCCGCGCCGGCCATGACGTTGTCGCCCTGCACCGCGATATTGTGTGCCGATAGCAGGCCCGTGTCCCTGAATTTGTCCCAGGTCCAGCCGCCCGGTTCATACCTGCCACGCCTGATCAGCGCATCGGCCTGGATTACATACAGTTCATCGCTGCCTCCGGCAGCCATATCCTGAATGTATGCGCCGGGCAGACATTCGTACCAGGTCTGCCCGCTATCACGGGATTGAATGATGCTCGTGCTGCCCTGGTTGCAAAGGAATATGACCGAACCGTCCTCGTCACCGGGCGCCAGTCTGAGCAGCGGAGCGGAGAAGTCAGGACAGGCCACGCGCTGCCAGGCCTCTCCGATTACAGTTGTGCGGCTGCGCCAGGCGCTGTCCAGCCCGTTATCGTTCACTGACGATATATAAGCGGTTTTGCCGTCCTCAGCCACGGCCAGCGCGCGATAGCGGTTGATCTGCGTGTCAATCAGGCTTAACTGATTCCAGGAAACGCCCTCGTCCAGGCTGAGGGAGAAGGCGGACTCGTCCAGCGGCATCGATGCCCAGGAAGCGCCGTTGATATCAGCCCACTGGGACGGGCTGCTGCGGTTGCCCGAACCGGTGCCGGCACAGGCGGCAGACCCGTCCTGCGTCCAGGCCACCTGAACGTTGCCGTAACCGGAGTTGTATCCGCCCGTCGGCGGCTTGAGCGGCTTTGTCCATGTGATGCATTGCACCAGCGGACCGGCTGTGAAGTAGACGTGGGCCTCTCCCTTTAGACTATTGGATTCGACACATCCGGCCAGTAGCTTTCCTGATGCGGTGGAGCCGCTGTAGGCGATCGAACCGATGCGCGGTTTGCCGGTGGGGATGTTGAGACGAGTTACAATCGTATCATTGAGCCGGTAGAGATCGTCCAGAGGCCGGGAGGCGCCGAATGCCGTCCCGTTGGAGTCACAGGCGGCGAATATGATGCGTTTCGACCCGGAATTTCCGTCGAAGTCGTCAGGCAGCGCCAGGCTGCCTGTGATAACCCTGTCCTTGCCGCTGGTGGATCCTCCGGCCTGGTCGGCTGCGCATAGCTCCACCGGGTAGCCCGCGGCCGTGTTCCAGTAGCACGCATTGGCGCCCGTATCCCGAAAGCCCAGGTTGATGCAGGTGCGCTGTGCGGTGCAGGCCGTTATCACCAGCGAGGCGTCAACGCCGTAGGAAGGCGACGGCTGCAGGGCGAGGACGTCACCACCTGTGAAGCCCAGCGCCTGCCAGTTCGCAATGCCCGGGCAACGCAGCACGTAAACCTCACCCTGAGCAAGGGCGCTGCCGGGATTACGGCTTCCCACAATGATGTCGTGCACCTGTGTCTCACGGTAAGCATAGGGCGCCGATATGGCGATGCTGCCTATTTGCTCAGCGGGGCCATACAGGTAGGGTATGGCCCCGCTGTAGTTCCATGCGGCGCCGCCATCCTCGCTGTAATAGACCTCTCTCCTCCGGTCTCCCGCCGCATTCATGCAGACGGCCGCCACAAGGTCCGGATCGTCGGGCGCTACGGCCATGGCCGCTACAGGGAAGACGGGTGCTGGTGAGCCGGTGGTCCGCGCCAGCCACTGCGTCGGCCGCTGGCTCCATGATATACCGCCGTCCCCGCTACGCCAGATGCCGGCCCTGGTAACCAGTCCCGAGCTGGAATCGGGTATATCCAGCGCATAAATGATCATGCCGTCCGGCGAGACGGCCAGCTCGTTGATCTCGCAGGGGCGTCTGATGTCGTTGCGCTGCGGGAAGCTGCCGGGTGTATCGACCGTGCCCCACTTGAGGACACAGGAGGAGGGTGTGTCGGCCAGGACAACGTGCTGATGAAAAAATGGGATTATCAGCGATATGGCTGCAGCTAAAAAGATAACGCGCAGGCAGAACTTTGAGCTTATCTGTCCTGGATGAGGGCCGGCTCTATCCACGCAGCACTTCCCTGCCTCCACGGTCCGTCTGACTCAACCCTGAAAATGAATTCGACCTTCTGCCCGGACAGCTTGCCCGGGTCGATCCTGTAATTCTTCATTTTATTTACAGACCGAAATTGTACTCGAGACAGTTGTTGGACCGGTCGCTCTCCACGCAGGATCCGTCACTATTAACGCATACACGCATATTCACCGCATCTATGCCGCCGCCCTGCCCGCCCTGGCCGCTGATATAGTTGAAGCGCGGCGAGAAATGATACTGCTGGAAGGCCTCCACGCGCTCCCCACCCGGCGCCAGCGGTGCCATGTAATCCTGGGAGACTTCCGTACCGTTTTTATAGAGGCGCGATACAGTCGGGCATGAGGCCAGGTTGCCCGTGTTTTTCACACGATAGGCCAGGACATTGCCGCTGGTCCATAACTCCGTAACGTGGAGGTCAGGCTTCTCTGTGATCTGAGGTGAGACATTTACGCTCAATTGACTGGAACTGACGCCCCCGCGGTTGACAGCGTACAGCGTGTAGACTATGTCATCGGCCGGTGTGACGGTTCGGCTGCCCTCCTTATCAACAGTGCCGGGCGTGGGCTGGATATCGACCCTTGACGCGCTTGAAACCTTCCAGTTAAGCAGCACCGGATGGCCGGAGATTATTTTTGACGGGCTGGCTGTGAACGTGACTATTTGAGGCAGCGGTTGGGAAGAGTCGCGCCTGATGGAAAAGCCTGTACTCGGCCCGGGCCGGCCGTCGACGGAAAACTCTACGCGGTAGTCACCGCCGATAAAGCCTCCGGCGGGCGCCGGCAGTGTGAATCCGACATAGCAATCCGTGTCACAGACGGCCTGGTCACGGCGGATCAGCGGATCGGCCTCCTTGGCCATGTCGCCCTTAATATAAATCCAGTCGCCCTGGACCCGGGTATTTTCACACGCACCCGTGACCCTGGCGGAGCAGCAGACCTCAGGGCTGTCCATGTAGAAGTCGCTGCTGCTGTCGAGCGGGCGGTAGTCGGATGCGAAGCCTGTGGTCAAAGTGAGGTCGGCTATCGATGGAGCGTTACCAGCAGGGACTGAGCAGGACGCCGCCAGCAGGGACAGCGCTGCGGCAATCAGAGATGCAAGGTTATAGTGTATACGAAGCTTCATAGGGTAATGTCACATATTACATATATTAGCTTAGCGCTGTCAACATTGCGGCTTCAATCTTTCTTCAGATTCCTGAAATATCTCCTGGTCATATATGAGATCCAGGCCCAGTGGGTAATGATGTGGGCGCTGAAGAAAATCAACAGCCCCACGGCCAGCCACTGGTGCAACTGCACCCACGTACGGCGGTCGAAGAGGGCGGTTTTATCCGCCGCGCTGCCCTCGGGAAGGGCGAACCAGAGTATGAATCCCGATACCACCAGCAGGAGCAATACGATTCCCTCAAGGGCATCGAGTATATAATGCATGGTGGCCTTGCGCATGTATTCCTCCCTGTATCAGGTTTTGAGTTTATTATAGCTCGGACACTGACTACTGATAATGCAAAGGTCGCAGAGCGGGTTGCGCGCCCTGCAGGTACTCCTCCCGTGCTCGATCATCAATAGGTGGCAGCGGTAGGTGTCCTCCGGCTGCACCAGACGCTCCATCTCAAGGTGGGCTGAGTCGGCCGTGGTTTTAGGCGCCACCAGTCCCAGCCTCCGGGCTACGCGCAGGACATGGGTATCGACGGGGAAGGCAGGCATATCAAGCGAGAAGAGCAGGACGCAACTGGCCGTCTTCATGCCCACGCCGGGCAGGAGCATCAGCCAGGCCCGGGCCTCCCCCATCTCCATGCTCTTGAGGAAGCGCAGGTCGTAACCTCCTGCCTGCTTTGCCAGGTACTGCAATGCGCCCAGGATGTACCTGGATTTTACGTCCGCCAAACCGCCGGCGCGGATGGCCTGCGCTACACGCGCACGCGACGCATGAGCAACCCGGTCCCAGCCGCCCATCGATCCGGTCAGCGACTCGAAGGCGCGCCGCGAATTGATGTCCGAGGTGTTCTGCGAAAGGATGGTCAGGATAAGCTCATCTACAGGCTCCAGCCGCCGCAGCGCCCTGCGGTCACCGTAGGCGGAGATGAGCAATTTCAGTATTTTATCTATTTTATCCATATTAGGGATTATGCGGGCGCAGCTAAAGCAGCGCCCCGGCACTAATCAAATGTCGGGGCGGGTTTTTAAACCCGCCCGTGAATTTTCCGGGCGCACCTGAATTTGCACCCCTACGATTTATTTTGTACCTGCACATAACCTCGTGACTATATCTCTATAGACTTCCACGCCTTTATTCATGCTCTCAACGCCGATCTTCTCGTCAACCCC
>CAZKOL010000047.1:9588-12975 GCA_964554375.1 uncultured Dehalococcoidales bacterium | reverse complement strand
ATAATTTTGTTTGAGGAGGTTTATAGTGGCGGATTATCCATGGTACAAATCTTATGATTCAGGGGTACCACATTCCCTGGAGCCCTATCCGGCGATCACTTTACTTGATGTCATTGCAGAGACGACTAAGGAGATGCCCGAGCACACCTTTATGTATTTCAAGGACAGGTATTTCTCGTACAAGGAGGCGAGCAGGCTGTTCGAGGTCATGGCGTCGGCGCTGATTGCCAACGGGGTCAAGCGGGGGGATCGCGTGGCCAGCGTGCTGCTGAATACGCCGCAGCAGATTACAGCTGCCTTTGGCACTATGAAGGCCGGCGGTATCTTTGTCCCCCTTAATCCCCTGTACAACGAAGACGAGCTTGTGCACGCGCTGACCACGGTAGATACAGAGATAATCATTGTCTGGGACCTTCTGTATGCAAATATAAAGAAAGTGCAGCCGCGTACAAAGTTGAAGCTGGTCATAGCCACCTCGCTGGAAGATTATATGCTGCCGGAAGCCAGGAAGCCGCACACCATGCAACTGGATAAGGGCGATGTGTGGATGGACGAGCTTATGGACAAGCACGTCAAGGATCCTGCCCCGGCCGTTAAACCCGGGGTGGAAGATACTGCCCTCATTTTGTTCAGCGGAGGCACCACCGGAGCTCCCAAGGGCGCGATGCTTTCCTTCAAGAACATGCTGGCGGTGGGCCTGCAGACAAATGTGTGGAACAAGCAGGGCTTTGTAACCCACAATGACTACACCGTGGCGCTCATGCCCATGTTTCATGCCTACGGCTTCAATGGAGTGATCGGCAGTGCGCTGGGTAATCGCAACCCGCTGGCAATCGTGGCCAATCCGCGGGACCTGGATGATGTGATTTACACAATTAAGAAGGTCCGTCCCGGCTCCATGCCGGGCGTGCCGACGCTGTTTATCGGCCTGATGGAACACCCGGAAGTCAAGGCCGGGAAGGTGGATTTCACCTGCCTGAAATACTGCCTCTCCGGGGCTATTCCGCTGATGGTCGAAACCAAGCAGCGGTGGGAAGCTATGACCGGGGCCCCCATTCTCGAGGCCTATGGCTTGACAGAGTCCACCGTTGTGTTTACTGTGGGCCCGCTTAAAGGGCAATGGAAGGAAGGCGCGGTCGGCCTGCCCCTGCCCGACGTAATAATTAAATTCGTAGATGTTGCAGATCCCGATAAAGAGCTGCCCTACGGCGAGGAAGGCGAGGTTGTCGGCAAAGGACCGCAGGTCATGCAGGGCTACTGGAACAATCCCAAAGGTACCGCGGAGATGATCAAGGACGGCTGGCTGTACACTGGTGATATCGGTTACATGGACAAGGATGGTTACCTCTACCTGACCTCGCGCAAGAAGGACCTTATCAAGCCCAGCGGCCACCAGGTCTGGCCAAAGGAAGTGGAAGAAGTCCTGTCCTCCCATCCCGCCGTAGCCGAGGCGTGCGTGGCGGGGATACCGGACTCGAAGCAGGTTGAAGCAGTTAAAGCCTGGGTGATCCTACTGCCCGGGCAGAAGGTTTCTGCGGAAGAAATCCAGTCTTTCTGCAAAGATAAGCTTACAGCTTACAAGGTGCCCAAGTACATTGAGTTCCGCGAAGCGCTGCCCAAGACACTGGTGGGCAAGATACTCAGGAGGGTGTTGCAGGAGGAGGAGAAGACAAAAAAAACATCATAGCAGCATTCACATAAATGAGAAATTGAAATAACGGAGGAGATATTAATGGCCGATTATCCATGGTTCAAGCATTATGATAAGGGTGTGCCTACCACGTTACAGCCCTATCCCGACAAGACCCTGTTCGAGGATGTGGCTGATGTGGCCAAAGAAAAACCCGGCCACCGCATGATCTGGTTCAAGGGGAGGTGGATGACATACAAGGAGATAGACCATCTGAGCGATGTGCTGGCCGCCGGGCTGGTTGCCATCGGTGTCAAAAAAGGTGACCGTGTGGCGATGCTCATGCCGAACAGCCCTAATGTTGTAATTGGTCAGCTTGCTATCTGGAAGGCCGGGGCTATCTCGGTACCCATCAACCCGCTGTATAGCGAGGCGGAGCTTGAGTTCGCTCTCAAAGACTGCGGAGCGGAAGTGGCCATCGTGTTGACCGCGTTCTACGACACAGTAAAAAAGATACAGGGCCGTACCAATCTTCGTCTTCTCATCGCCACCAGCGTCAAGGAATACCTGTCTCCTTTTGTGAAACTTATGTTCACCCTGCTGATGGAGAAGAAGCAGGGGCAGTATCTGGAGAAGGTGCAGGGTAACGATATCTGGCTGCAGGACTTGATGAAGAAACATGCCGGCGACAAGAGGCCTGATGTTAAGGTGACAGGCAAGGACACGGGGCTGCTGCTCTTCAGCGGCGGTACGACGGGCACACCTAAAGGCGTCATGCTCAGCCACGAGGCCATTTTCATGAACGGCCGGCAGATCCATTCCTGGTCGAAGCCCCTGGCTACGGACTGGACGGATACGCTGGTGCTGCTGATGCCTTTCTTCCACGTTTACGGCAACGTGATTTTGCTCTCCACTGCTATAGCCGGCCGCTATCCTACGGCGCTGATACCCAACCCCCGCGAAGTCAAGGATGTACTGGCTACTATTAAGAAGGTCAAGCCGGCATTCTTCCCCGCTATCTCGGCCATTTTCATCGGGCTGATGAACAGGCCGGAGGTTAAATCGGGCAAGATCGATTTCAAGACAATGAAGTCATCGGTGGCGGCGGCCGCCCCTCTCCTGCCGGAGACGAAGAGGCAGTGGGAGGTGGTCACGGGCGGCAAGATCGTGGAAGCCTACGGTCTTACGGAGTCTGGCGTGCTGGCCATGGGTCCCTTCCTGGGTAAGTGGAAGGAAGGCGCCGTGGGCATGCCCACGCCTGATACCGTTATCAAGATTGTCGATATCGACACGGGAAAGAAAGAGCTCAAGCCGGGTGAGGCGGGTGAGATCATAGCCAAAGGGCCGCATATCATGAAGGGCTACTGGAATCGCCCCGAAGCCACTGCCGAGATGCTGAGGGACGGCTGGCTTTACACGGGTGATATCGGCTATTTGGATGAAGATGGTTACCTGTTCATAACCTCTCGTAAAAAGGATCTTATCAAGCCCAGCGGCCACCAGGTGTTCCCCATCGAGATTGAGGAGATCATCTCACAGCATCCCGCCGTGCTCGAAGTGGGCGTGGCGGGTGTGCCCGATGCTGCCCAGGGCGAGGCCGTCAAGGCCTGGATCGTGCTGAGGACGGGGCAATCATGCACGGCGGAGGAGATACAGGTCTTCTGCCGCGAAAAACTGACTGCCTACAAGATCCCCAAGCACGTGGAGTTCCGCGAGGCCCTGCCCAAAACCATGGTGGGCAAGGTGCTGCGCCGCGT
>CAZKOL010000047.1:0-9488 GCA_964554375.1 uncultured Dehalococcoidales bacterium | reverse complement strand
TGGAGTTCCGCGAGGCCCTGCCCAAAACCATGGTGGGCAAGGTGCTGCGCCGCGTGCTGCAAGAAGAAGATAAGGCCGAGTAAGTAAATAAGTTTAAGAGGCGGGGATTCATCTCCGCCTCTTTTAACATCCTGTGAGCCGGTAATCAACATGATAAAAAAGTTCAACCAGGTTTACCAGTTTAAGATTACGCTTATGAATACCCGGGCGCCTGTCTGGAGGCGCATACAGGCGCCCGGGTATTTTTCTTTCTGGGATATGCATGTGGCTATTCAGGACTCTATGGGGTGGCTGGATTGCCACCTGCACGAATTTAAGATGATCGATCCAGCCAGTGGCTGGAATAAAACAATTGGTATACCTGAGGAAGACGATAGGTCCGGTATAGATATCGTCCCCTGTTGGAAAGAAAAGATATCAACTTGGTTCAATCCCGATAATCCGAAGGCCAAATATAAGTATGATTTCGGTGATGGCTGGATGCATGAAGTATTGCTCGAAAAAATAATCCCATGCCGGGAAGGGCTGGATTATCCGTTATGCCTGGCCGGTAAGAGAGCTTGCCCGCCTGAGGACTGCGGCGGCGCCGGGGGCTACGAAGATATCTGCAAGGGAAAACACCCGTATCAACGTAATTTCAGGGGTTATGACCCGACCCTTTTCGATCCGAAAAAGGTGGTCTTCGAGGATAGTAAAAAGCGTTTTAAAATTGCCTTCGGTCAAAGCCCGTAATTGCTACCATATGGTCGAACGGGACAGTTATCGCCGCTATCGAATCAGGCTGGTCAGGCCTTGCCCTGGCTCCTGATGAAAGCCAGGACTTCAGGCAGGCTGAATGTACCTTCCATCGGCCCCATGCGGGAGGCGGCCAGTGCGCCCATGGCATTGGCCAGCAGTGCGGCATCCCCAAGCGGCAGGTTGTCCAGGTAGCCGCTGATAAAGCCGGCGTCAAAACAGTCCCCCGCGCCGGTGGGATCAACCGCCTTAACTCTGAAGCCCGGCGCCTCTATAACCTCCTCCCGGGTAAAAACGCGGCAGCCTCTCTCTCCCAGCTTGAGCACGACTATCTTGACTCCCATATCGATGAGGCGCCGGCACGCCAGGTCGCTGTCAGGTTCATGAACGAGCAGGCTGGCTTCTCCGCCGCTGGGCAGTACGATATCAGATATTCGGACAACCGGCAAAAGTATGCTCCTGCACTCTTCTGCTGAAAGCAGTTCGGGCCTGAGATTGGGGTCCAGGCTGACGCTCCCCCCCGACTCTTTTATAGACCTGGCCAGCCTAAGGCAGGTATCCCTCATGGCGCGGCTGACTGACAGGGAGCAGCCCATGACATGGAAATGGCGGAAAGATGCGGCATAGCGAGCAGCCTGTGATGGTGACGGCAGACGGTCGGAGGCCGTGCCGGCGATATGAAAAATAAATGTGCGGCCGCCTGCCTTATCATATGAGACGAAGGCGCAGCCGGTAGATTTATGATTAATAGTCTTTATCAGCCTGCTGTCTATACCGTCACGTGAAAAGCGGTCTCGTATAAGCCGGCCGAATCCATCGCGACCCGTCGACCCGACAAAGCCGGTGCGTTTACCTATCCTGGCCGAGGCGTCCGCAAATATTGCGGGCGCACCGCTGGCATAAGGCCCCCTGAACTCCCCCGCAATGTCCAGCGGCTGGCCGGCTGCAGGCCGCATTACTTCGGCTATCAGCTCTCCCGCGGCCAGCACCTGTCCCTCATCCCAGAAAGGGAGCCTGCTGCGTCTGGTGAACTCAGCATCGAGAATGGGGAGCGTGCCATCAAGGTTAAACGCACGGCAGTACTTCAATATCTGCTGCGAAATGCGCTCGACCACATACCGGTGGGGGTTGAAACCGTCTTTCTCAAGATTGGTATATAGACGCCTGCGGGCTTCCAGCACCGCCTTGTCCGTCCAGATATAGCGCGCGCCGGTCTTGAGCAGCCAGCTTTGCCTGCCGGCGGGCAGTTTGTCGAACAGCCTGCCGATTTCACCATCATGCAACCACTTCTTCCAACGGCCGGAATCGACCACTGCCTGCCTCAAGGTCTGTTTGAACTGCGAATAACCGCCGGCGCTATACACCGGGGCAGATTTCTCCCTTGCTTCGAGTTCGAAGAGAGCATCGCATTCAATCTCGGTGAACTCGGGGCCGACATTGGCTCCGCCCATTCTGCTGATGGGGTAGGCAGAGGGATTTTCCACATTGTCCGTATAGTGCCCCTTGAGCACCAATCCATAGCTGCAGGCAATGCCGTAAAGCTCTTGCGCTACCTGCTGGCTGAATAAGGTGGTATCCAGGTCAGTTCCTACCTTGCCTACGATAAAGCACGGCCATGCCTGGCTCAATCGCTCTTCGCTCATCTTTTTGCGCAACCCGGCCAGAAAACTGCCAAACATATGCTCGTCCGCCAGGCCGCCCTTGACCTCCTCGGTACCCACCTCGTAGGCGATGGGTGGTAGCCCGCGTTTTCTGCGGAAAGACTCGCAATGCTTTATCAGCACCATAGTCCTCTCTACGATTGTGCCGATGTCCAGCGCCTGGCCGGGTGGCAGGTCGCGGTCAACGGTGGGGTCGATATGCAGCAAGTCGAAACCTGCCTCGATAGCGGATTCCAGGGACCTCTTGATTGCTTCCATACTGCGGCGATAGGTCCATTTTTCAATGGTGTGCCTGTCCCGCAACCAGGGCCCTGCGTGATCTACCCCCAGTATTATCGGGCCTTTAAAGCCCGTTTTCCTGGCCGTTTGCCGCACCATGGCTGTGAAGCGCGCGTGGTTCCATCCCGTATAGCCGCCGTCGAGGTCAACTTGGTTGAGTGTAGCTGCGAAAGATATGGGGCACTCCGCCTGTTTGGCTGCGATCAGGGCTGCTTCAACCACGGCATGGGAGTTGGCCGAAACGGCCAGCAGGGTACGCCAGGGCGCCCCCTCCTTATGCGACAAACGGGCAAATGAGTGAATTATGGCCTCGCACAGGGTAAACCCGCTGCCCGCTGCCTTGCGTCTTAATCGTGAAACATCAGCTGCCATATCGAAGTGAGTGACCGGTAAATCTTCCGATTATTATACATGTTCAGAGCACCTGCTCGCCGCACACATCGTCTGCGCCCCAGCAGACCAGGCTGCCCTCCATGAACTTAGCGTCCTTGAAGCCGGCGTTATTAAGCGCGCAGCAAGCCTCGTAGGCGCGTACGCCCCTCAGGCAGAGGGTAACGATCTCTTTATCCTTGTCAAGCTCATCCATTTCATCGTACAAATTTGTTTGCGGAAGCAGCTTGACCTGGGGTACCTCGATCCATGATTGGTCGGCCTCGTACTCGCTTCTCACATCGAGCAGCACGAAGTCATCCCCGTCAGAGATCTTCTTTTTAATGTCTGCCGGTTTGATACCGATGGTCCGTCCCTCCAGCTTGTTGCGCACCAGGTTGGCTGCGTGGTGAAGAACATCCATCGCGGCGTTGTAGGGAGGGGCATAGGCCAGGTCCAGGTCAGCCAGCGTATCCACCGTCATACCTGCTGTGATGCCCGTGGCCAGCACATCGATGCGCTTAACCACTTCGCCCGGCCCGGTGCCCTGCCCGCCCAAAATGCGGCGGGTCTTTTTATCCACTATGAGCTTGATTATAACCTCCTTGCTTCCCGGGTAATAGCTCGGCTTATCGGGGTAGGGTATGAGGGCTGTGACCACCTCGAAGCCGGCTTCGAGCGCCTGTTTCTCTCCAAGCCCAACACGCCCGGTGTTGAAGCCGAATACCTTTACGCACGCGGTGCTGACGATGCCGGCAAACTTATCGCTGCCCCCCGTTATATTGGCCGCTATCACATGCCCGTGCTTGTTGGCGGTCGAGCCCATGGGGACGAATATCTTCTTACCGGTAATGATATTGACGTTGGCCACGCAATCGCCGCCGGAGTAGATATCCGGGTCACTGGTTTGCAGGTAATCGTTAACAACGATGTCGCCGAATGGCCCGATCTCCAGTCCCGCCTCTTTTGCCAGCTTTGAATTTGGGCGTACTCCTATGGCAAATATGATCACATCACCTTCGATGGTCTCCTTATCCGTGACGGCGTGGCTTACACTATCTCCTTCCCCTCTGAATTCCACGACCTTCTGCCCCAGCTTTAAAATCACCTTCTTTCTTTTAATGTGATCGGCCAGCAGGTCCGAGATCTCCTCGTCCAGTACGCCTGGCAGCACTTTATCCAGTGCCTCAACCACTGTGACCTCCAGTCCACGCGCGGATAACGCTTCAACCATCTCGACTCCGATCAGGCCGGCGCCAACTATAATAGCCTTTTTCGAAATTGATGCGGTGATCAGATCTCTTATTTCGTCCGCGTCGGGGACACGTTTCAGAACGTGCACGCCTTTCAGATTGATGCCCTTGATGGGGGGTACGACAGGGCTGGATCCGGTGGCGATCACGAGTTTGTCGTAATCAATGGAATAATGCCGGCCTTCAGCCAGCGACGTTACGTCGATTTTGTGCGTTGCGCGGTCGATGTGGTCAACGCGGGTGGCAGCCAGCACATCCACATTGCTGATCTGTTTGAAAGCGGCCGCATCGCGCACCAGCAGGGCATTGCGGGGTCTGACGACGTTAGAAATATAATAGGGTAATCCGCAGCCGGCATAAGAGATTAGTTCCTCGTCCTGAACCATCGTTATCTGCGCGGTGGCATCGAGCCTGCGTGCCCGGGCAGCCGTCTTGGGCCCGCAGGCGCCCCCGCCGATTATGACTATTCTCAACTGCTTGTCCATCTGTGTAATCCTCCTGCGGCATGCTATATTTCTTTGGCGTGCAAGCGTAATTATAATCGATATAAATTGCCTGTAAAACCGGCCGCAGCTATACTGTTAACATAAGGCAGGTTATCTAAAAGGAAGATGAAGATCAAACTTGTGGCCGGCTTTGCCGTCGCAATCATACTTGGTTTCTGCTCGTACTCTGCTGCACTGATATTTTCGACGGCTCCATCCGCCCCGGTTGCCAGCCCGCAAGTGCTTTTTTTCAAGGCTGACAAATCCAAGATTGAGGACGGCTCGGCCGCAACCCTGCGCTGGGTTGTTGACGGTGCTGATAGTGTTTTGATCGACCACGGGGTGGGAGTAGTGGATGCCAGCGGCAGCGTGGATATCAGGCCTTCAGGGATAACGGCCTACAATCTTACGGCCTTTAACCGGGGTGGCGCCGTTGTAAGCTCCGTGATTATCAATGTCGTGCCGGTGGTCAAGACGGCCAGCCTTCCCGTCAGCCCGGCCGTTAATCCCAACGGCATCCCGTCGGGCGTGCCTTCCAGCATGCTGCCGACCCTTAAGGCAAATGAATCCTACGTTTTTTATCAGGGGGCCGTTATGGTGGGAGCCGACGACCACTACATCGTGCTGCGCAATAACCCGGCTGCCGTCAATCCAAGCTGGGCCGGTCTGAAGGCTTTCCTTCAGTCTGACCAGTCTGACCGTCATGCTTACGTGGCGGGAAAATTCACCTGCGGCGACTTTGCCGAGATGCTGCATAACAATGCCGAGGCGGCCGGCATAAGGGCAGCCATAGTCGCTGTCGAACTGCGGCCGGCCGGCATGGCGGAAGGCACAACCAACCACTCTTTCAATGCCTTCGAGACTACTGACAAGGGCCTCGTATACATAGATGTAACGTCATCCTCGCAGGGCTTCTACGCGGACAAAGTCGTCGGGGTGGAGATCGGCCAGGAATATGAGCCTGTCTCCATTTTCCCGCAGCCGGGACAGATGCAGACGTGGCCGAGCATGGGCAGGGTGGTGGCCATAGACATACCTCCTCTATGGTAAAAAGGTTTTACCGGCCTTCATGATTATTTATGCCCTTCCGTGAGATAATATGTTCATCTTACAGCCAAGGAGAGCAGTGACATATGAGTAAATTCATCGATAAATTGGATAATCTGAATAAGGCTGCGGTCCCTGCCATGGGTTTTCATACCAGGGGAGGTGAGGATAAAACTGTATCTATGCTGGTTGCGGTCGAGTTGGCCGGTAAACCGGAGGACGAGTTGAAGGAAGTTGCAACCACCGGCGCCTGTGCCGGCATACTTGACCCTGCCGGCCTGAACGCGGCATCTCTTATAAAGTACCTGAAGACAAAGGTGGATATGCCCGTGGGTTTGGTGCTGAGCGGTGGAAAAACGGGCACAGGGGCCAAGCCGGAAGGCAGCGACATCGACTTTGTAGTATTCGATGTGAACCTGCCGGTAAAATCGCTGGCCGGAAACGAACCCGAATCGGTGGGCAGGATTCTAAGGCTGGATACGTTGATTGAGGCCGGGTTGTTGCGGGCGGTGAACAGCCTCCACCCCGAAATCGAGGCTGTAATGTTGGACCTGCGTGTACCTGCCCTGACCGTGGAGACCCTTATGCACTGCCGCAGGGCGGCTGATTTCACCGGCCAACCCATCATGGCTATGATTGGGGCCGGCCTTACTGTTGCTGAATTGACAGCGCTGCGCGAAGCCGGTGTTAAATGCATGGTCCTGCCCGCCGGTTCAACCGCAGCGGAGATAGGATCGCTTATCGATGATATCCGTGCCCTGCCAAAACCTGAGAAAAAGAAGGGCAAAAAGGGCATTGCCATAATACCCAGGATGGGGATTGTGCCTGCGCCCAAAGAGGATGAAGACGACGATGGAAACGATGGCGATGATGACGGCGATTAGCTCAGAGTATTCACAACAGTGACTGGTATGAGGCGATAAGGAAATATGACGCAGAATTTGTGGTTATTCCTGCTCTCCGCGGCCGGTATTTCCCTCTCCGGTGTGATGCTGCCCGGACCGCTCACGGCAGCTACGATCGCCAAAGGATTTGACGACAGGAACGCCGGGGCTATGATCGGCATCGGGCACGGCATCATTGAGATACCCATAATCGCGCTGGTTTACTTCGGCTTTGCTTCTTACCTCGATAATCCTGCGGTGAAAGTGGTCACCGGGTTGGCCGGCGGCATCTTGCTGGTAGGGATGGGATTGCTCATTTTCTTCACATTCAAGAAACCGGTTGAGGGAGCGACAGTTTTGCCTTATAGCCCCCTGGTAACAGGTATCGTGATGACCGGCGGCAACCCTTACTTTTTCCTCTGGTGGGCCACCATAGGCGTGGCGTTGATAACAGGCGCCATCGCCTTCGGTATTATCGGGCTCGTGCTTTTTACTGTTGTTCACCTTGCCTGCGATATCGCCTGGGACCAGTTTGTTTCAATGACTGTTTTCCGCACCAGGCGCCTGTGGACGCCGAGAGCACAAAAAATAGTCTTCGGGGTCTGTGCGGTAGTGCTGATAGGATTTGGCGCCTGGTACGCGGTGTCGGTCTTTTTATGAACAGGCATCTGCAGTCCTGACTTAACGCAGGTCCTCCTGTTATCAGGACTTGAATTTAGGACTCATCCTGTGAATTTTTAAATTGTTCGATACGCTTAAAAATCATTTCAATCGATGGGGCGGGGGCATAAGCCTCTTCTTCTGTTTTACCAACTTCAGCCAGGATCTGATGACCAGCCTGCTTATCACGCTGCTGCCGTTTATCCGGCAGGATATGATGCTTAATTACTTTCAGGCGGGGTTGCTGGTTTCTGCATACAGCGTCACCTCGGGATTATCGCAGATACTGGATGGATGGCTTTCGGACAGGTGGGGCAACAGGCGTACCGTGCTGCTGACGTTGATAGCCATAGGTCCGGCCATACTGCTCTTCACCGCAGTTAACTGTTTTCCCGCCCTGGCCGTGCTGATGATTGCCGTCGGGATCCTGTGGACGATGAGGGAAACCGCGGTCCAAACATATTTGATGGAGAAGACGCCGTTGCATATGCACGGGTTAGTTATCGGGATCTATTTTGGTGTAGGCCGGCAGGGACAGAGCCTGCTGCAGCCCGTGTACGGCGATGTCCGGTATCTCCAATGTCTTTCTCATCGTGGGTCTCATCGGTATGGCCACATCAATCGTCACGATCTTTATTGCCCGCAAAATATAAGATAAACCTACCGTTGTACTGGATTGTCGGCCGCGGGCATTATTCGCTGTCAGCAGCTCTGTTGAGTGGACTGGAAATATTTGCCCTCGGTCTTGATGGAGGGCGCGATCACCAGTTTGACCTTTTGAAACTCTTTTATACTGAGCGTCCCGCATACTCCCATGGCGTTGCGCAGCGCACCCACGTAGTTTTCGGTGCCATCGGTGACGTGGCTCGGCCCGAAGAGGAGCTTGTTAAGCGAGCCTTTGACGCCGGTCCTGATGCGCGTGCCCCGCGGCAGCGTGGCAGAGGGCTGCGACATTCCCCAGTGGTAGCCTTTGCCCGGCGCTTCCTCTGCGCGGGTCAGGATGGAGCCGAATACCACGGCATCAGCACCTGAGACGAAGGCCTTGCACATGTCGCTGCCTATGCGGATGCCCCCGTCGGTGATAATTGAAACGTAGCGGCCGCTCTCCTTGAAATATACGTCGCGCGCGGCGGCGCAGTCTATAGTGGCGGTGACCTGGGGCACTCCCACGCCAAGCACCTCGCGCGTGGTACAGGCGGCGCCCGGCCCGATGCCTACCAGCAGACCGTCGATGCCCGTGCGCATCAGCTCCAGAGCCGCGCTGTAAGTTACGGCATTGCCCACCACCACCGGGATGCGGAGCTGCTTGCATAGATCGGAGAAGCTCAGGCCGCGGTAGCTCTTTGATATATGGCGCGCCGTGGTCACGGTGGTCTGCACCACGATGATATCGGCGCCGGCCTCCTCGGCTGCGGGAGCCAGCTTCTTGGTAGTGGCGGGTATCATCGATACGGCGCAGACGGCGCCGGCCTTCTTTATCTTATGGATGCGTTGGGCGATGAGTGAATCCTTGATGGGCTGGCTGTATATCTTCTGCATCAGGGCTGTGACCTCGCCCTGGGGTGCGCTGATTATCTCGTCCAGTATAGCCCGCGGGTCATCGTACCTCACCTGGATACCATCCATATTGAGTATGGGCAGCCCCCCGGCTTTGTTGAAGAGTATGGCGAAATCGGGATCCACCACGGCGTCCATGGCGGCGGCCACTATCGGGACGGCGAAAGTAATATCGCGGATTTTGAATTCGATGTTGGTCTGGTCAGGATTGACAGTGACGTCCCCTGGCACAATTGCAACTTCATCAAAACCGTATGCTCGTTCGAGCTCTTTGAACTTAGGTACTGACATATCAAGCCTCGTGGGTGATTAGCGAGAACTATATCAAAATAGGCTGTTTCAAGTCAAGCTTAACAGGGTCTTCATATCTGACGTCGGCGTAGCGGCGAACATAAAGTTTACCTTCGAGCGTAAACTGGGCTATAATTACTGCGTAATTGTGCCTGTCTTGTATGTCGTAGCTACACCCATCGGTAATCTTGAGGATATCACGCTGAGGGCCTTGCGTGTGCTGGGTGAGGTGCAGTTGATAGCTGCAGAGGATACCCGCACGGCGCG
>CAZKOL010000046.1:0-13563 GCA_964554375.1 uncultured Dehalococcoidales bacterium | reverse complement strand
GGGATTACAGGCGCAACAACCGGCTGCGGGGCTGCTACGCTCTCAGCTTTTGGGGGTGCTTCGCTTGTGATAGCGGCGATCTTGGGGGCGGCCTTGACCTTCTCCTTGTCGATCTGGCCTTGCACGATAGTATAGATGATGCCGACCAGGACAACAGCGGCCGGCCCGATCACATCAACCAGGAACTGACCGACTGTCTGAGCCTTGGCCGGGTCGGTGATGAACAGGCCGAGGGAACCGGCGATGATGGTTAGAATAGTGATGATGATTTTCTTGTAACCGTCCAGGGGTGTGGTTTCCATGACTTTTTCTCCTTTGAAGCTATTTAGCTTCAGATTTTATTTTCGGCCTCAAAAAGATGGCCTCTATCTGCCAAAAACAGGGGCATGGAAGTAAAGGCATGACCAGTTCCACCTGTCTTGTAGCTTCCAGCATGACATTAAATCAGGACGCACAATGCGACGGGGATTTGACGGCCGGCAGCACGGTAATGATCTGCGAGGTGGCGGGCTGCCAAAATAATCAGCTCCGGGTCGGCATGGCACCGGACGCCCTGGTCACCCCATCGGCTGAGTAAAAGAGTGGCATGATCGAGCAACGCGAAGTCGACGGCCTTGCTTGTAGTATGGTGCGGAAGCTGCCATGTTGAAGTATCGTACTCATCCTCGCGGATGGCGTAGGCGTCAATGGGTAGACTATTTTTAAATAGCTTCGGTTCCGCTGGTGCCTTTGTTTTCAGCTTCGATTTTGCAGGTTTTCGTTGTTCGGATCCAGACAAAGTATTTTTACGGACCATAATTAATCCTCCGCGATTAATGCGCCGGTAACCAATTTCTTGAGATTATAGGATTTGACATGCTGAAGCTGATCGTAAAAAGCTTCAAAAGCGGCCTTTGCCCAGTAGTTATAATCCTTGTTGACCTTCTGGCCGCCAGTATTGGCAAGATTGACCTGGTACTGCGCCTGAGAGCTGACGGCGAAGGCCACAGCACCCATAGAGATAATGTGATCGTGCGCAGTGGGTATAGTCGAAGCTGTGCTGAGAGTATGCTTTTTCAGCCAGTAGATATTGCACTCAACACCATCGCCGACGTATCCGTCCTGGAATGTGAGTACGTCGCCCCACACCTTGAAGCGCCGGGACGGGTACGGTTCTTCATCGATAGGATGCTCCACTTTCAAAACGTCAATGCGGTCGGTGAGCGTGGAAATATCAACAGTATTGTCCTGATCGACAGTAACAATAGTCGCGTCGAGCTGCATCAAAGGACAATACTCGGAATAGACGAGTACAGCCTTTTCAATGGCCCGGTCAATTTCGTCATTTGTCCAGCGATAGTTGCCGGCGTCCTCATCTTTGAGATCACGGCGGACATTGACCCGCATTGTCGTTAAAGTAGTCATTTCCTGATCACCTGCCTATCATTCGAGTATCCGGGCGGGACCGGTGCCGGGCCGGCCCCGCCCACTATTTAGAGGAGGCTACTTAAAGGGCAGTCACTCCTTTAAGCCTATGCATGAATTACCTGGACATTGGACAGGTTAAAGGCGATGGTATCCGCGGCCAGAAGCACACCGATCACAGTGAGTAGATCGTACTGCGTGGTCGGGATAATATCGGTTACCTTGCCTGCATCGGCACCTTCGGCGCAGTAGATAAGGCCTCCAGGGGTTCCACCGGTATAGCCTTTAACTACGCAAACGGTGGCCACGGGAATGACGTCACCGCTGACGCCACCTTTTAGGGCAATGACCTGGGGATTGATCACACTGCCTGCCGTTCCGAGTGAACGTTTCCAGCCGGTAGAATATCCGAGTACATCACCCTCAACACAAGTTCCCGCCAGGGTAACGGTAGGGGCCGCCGGGCCGGGTCCGCAGATTACGCTGCGGCCGACTTGAGGATCTGCAAATGCCATTTAATTACTCCTTACCTCATTTGAGGTTTATTTCGTTATGCGCAACCTATCAAAGCCGCTGCTTTGACATTGCTGAACAGGGCCAGGGATGCATACCACTTGATGCGGGTGCGGGTGGCGTCTTTGGTTTCCATATCACCGATCTTCACGATCTCAAGACCTCCGGGGCCGGTCAGACCGCAAAGAGCATCCTCACCGAGCTGCAGGGCATAGATGGTGGAGCTGGTCGATCCGCTGAAGGCGGTTTCAACCGAACCGGCTACGGTGTGGATATCCTTGATGAAGTCGCTCACATGGATGGGGATGCCGCCATAGTACTCGACCATGAAGCCGAATTGGGCATTGTCATGTTCAAGGTTATTACCCGCGGCACGGGCCAGGGCGGCGAGCTTTCGGCGGGACCTGCGGCTCATTAGGAGCACATGGGGTTTTCCGCCTTTGACGGCATCGATGAGCTGGTCAACCATTTCCATGGTGAAGGCGGTAGCGCCTCCCGCGGCAGTGGCAACGACCTGGTCGGATGCGGTACCGGTATCGATCTGTTCAATCAGACCGTCAAACTGGTTGGGATCGGTAGTGTTGTTGCCATAGAGCAGCTTATCCTCCAGCTCATTCCGGATAGACTTGGCGGTGAGCTCGATGATCGCCGTTTCAATATCGTTGATATTGGAACGAGTCTGCTTGACGTAGTTATCTACGTCGGCGTTCTGGCCGAGAATGGCCAGGGTGGCCGACTTCTGCGTGAAAGTGACGGCCGGGCTGGTCGTCCAGTCGTCATTGACCGCATGCCATTCGGCGGTAGGAAGGGTCAATTCCCTATTGTAAGTGAGGGCATTGCCGAGGATCTCCACCCACGGCAGGAGTGTCAACAGGGGGGCATCCTTAAGGATGGTTTCGATGATGCCCTGTTTCATGACATCATTTGAAAGCTTGGCATATTCCGGTAATGTAGTACCCAAATTATTAACTCCTTATTTTTTATCGTTTTGGATTGCGTGGCTGATCTTCTCCCTGGCTGTCATGCCAGAGGTATCGGGTCCGGACCGTTCCGGAGCACCGGCGGGTACGGAGATTGATTTAATGTCGGCCTCGATCTTGGAACGAACCTTAGCCGCGAGGTCTTTGACGCGTGTCATGGCCGCATTGATCTCTGAGATAGAGTTACCGGCCAGCATTTCAGGGTTAAAGATGGGATTGGAGCTGACGGCAAGCTTTCGGTACTCAGTAACCGATTCCTTGTGTGCGATATCCAGGTCTGCGAAATCCTTTTTCAAGGTTTCGTTTTCCTTGACGGCCAGGGCCAGGGAAGTGTCACGCTCTGCAAGCGAAGCTTCAAGCGAAGCGATGCGCTCCGTGAGCTCCGGCGTGGCCGGTGTTGCGGGGGGCGGAAGGGGAGCGGCCTCAACATTTACGACCTCCGGGGTTTTAGTCTCGTTTTCCATGATCTGAACCTCCTATCTTTAAAGCGGTGCCTCCATCTCTGGGGCGACTTTTCGCTCTCTCGCTCCGCCCTGAGTGGATGACGCTTTAAATTCATTATTTTGTTCGAGTATTTGCTGCCGTTCTTCCAACCACTTCTTCCACTCAATCTCAGTGTCACGAACTCCGAGATTATCCATGGCTGTGCGCCGGCTGTGGATGCCTGATTGAACAAGTAATTGTTCCTGCTGCGCATCTGCTGACTTATCCCGAGGCAGGACCTGACCCCACAGGACCCGTTGGGACACCTGGGTAAAGTCCTGCCGCATGAACTTAGCCCACAGTTTCAAAATCATATCGTTGCGGCGTTTATAGATATTCGTCCTGATCAGGCGCTTGCGTTTCACCTTCTGAAGTAGGGATTGCAGCTCCACTTGGAGGGCCACGCCTGACATCTGCGCATTGACGCCTCCGAAGGCAGCCCGGGGGATTTCGCTGATATCATGCATAGTTCGATAAATAAGGTCTATATAATCGATGTGGAGGCGGATGCCGCCGCCCTGCAGTAGATCGAGAAGGTAGGCCTTGGTGTCCGGAGGGATATTCCACACGGCACCGGGCCTGACGGATATATTCTCAGAAGATTCCACACCTTCAAGCACGGCGATGGGATTCCCTGACACTTCGAGGATCCGGCTGAGCTGCGACAGGGCCCGGTTCAATTCCTTCTGCGGTTCCTGAAGTGCTGGGATATCGGACACACCCCAGAACTGCTTGGGCTTGCGCAGGTTGGGGAAGATGATAAACGGGATGAATCCGTAAGGATTCGGCTTCTTTTCAATGACAGCATTGTCGAGGTAAAGTATGAATTCCTTGTCCGTCCAAAGCTCGGTGATAAAGGCAGTCTTTTTCTGAATGGTTTTCTTGTAAAGAGATAGGATCTCCTCGGCGCTGAGCTGGTAGCGGCTGGCCACCTTGTAGGTCTGATTGAGGTCGTCGCCGGTCCACCAGGCGTAGATGCCATTGACGTCCGGCGCCGTGATCCGGACCCGCTTATTTATGGCGTCCCAGGTCACCTTATAACAGCCGTCGCCCAGGACAGCGGCGTCGATCTCCGTGGTATAGTCCAGCTCCTGAGTATTATTCTGGTCATGCACAAAATAGATCAGATCCTCCGCCTGCTTGGCGATATCGAGAGTGCCTGCAGGCACTTTACCCTGTTTGACATCGGGCAAAGGCACAAAGGAATAATTGATCTCATTCATCAAATAGCTGGTGATCTTATCAACGGCGATTTTGGCATAGTTAAGAACGAGTTGCCGGTTCTTGCTGGTGCGCTCCCATTGCTTTCCGTTGTAGAAGTCCAGAGACGACTTATAGGCACTGAAACGCTCTCGGTCGAGCTGAGCGAGATCCTGTACTTTAAATTCAGTCGGCACGCGTACCTCCTATGGCCACCCTGGGCTTGCTATCCTCAGTAGCTTTCAACATCAGGGCAAGACTCATCAAATAATCGTCGTGGCCATCGGCGGGATCCACATAAAAATTGAGCGTCTGGTTGGGACGGTATAGGCTTTTCGCTTTCTCCAGCTCGAGCATGAAGGCGGCAAAATCTTTGCTGCCGTCACCGGCATAGCACTGAACGCGACCTGAGTTGACGAACGCGATAAGATCAAAGCCAAGCTGTGACTTGCTAAGCTGGCTAAACTTGAACGGTATCACACGGGGGCCGCAGCTCTTCTGCAAGAAAGCGGTCAACGGTTCGCCAATGCCGGTTGCATCACAAACCACACGGCTGCAATTCCATGTAGTACGGATAATATGGACAATCTGAGTATGCAGCTCGTGATGGGGCGTACCTATCCAAGCGTAATGCTCCACGATTTTGACAGCCGGCTCTTGTCCTGCAGCATGGGTAACCTCACCTATGGTGATGATTGTCGCATCCCGCTGCGGCCGGGTAAGGACCAGCTCATCAATCGTTTCATCCTGGCCGGCATAATCAATACCGGCGATGTAGATTTTCCCGGCCTGGCGGGACCGCTGGCGGGAATGAACGCCTATGAGCTGGGCGAGCTGCGCCCGACTGAACAATCGGCCGCTGGCGGGGAGGGGCAGAAGGCGGTACTGCGTCCGGAAGAGCGGATGATCCTCGCCCAGGCGTGCCAGCTCAGCCTCTACGAAAGCGCCATAAGCGGGATTGCAGGCAGCGACCTTATCCCAGGGGAAGCGGAAATGACGCTTGATACCGTCCTTTGCTTCTTGCTCGAGGTTGAGCTGCTTGGTCTGTTCGAGTAGAGTGCCATCATCCCATGTGGTCCCATAGTGCACGGTAGAGGCATTGGTAGAGCTGGCCATGGGGCGGAAGTCCTTAGTATATTTGTCCTTGCTTATATCCTGGCTCTCGTCTATTTCCAGCAGGATATCGGCGGTGTGCCCTACAACATTGCTGGTTTCCTCGGCCGACAAGAACACCTGCCGGGCAGCTCCCAGGCGCACGACATACCCGGCTTCGGATTGCCAGATGCCGTTGAATCCGAAATCGTCCAGGCGATCCTTCAGCCGGGCCATGCTGATCAGCGTCTGAGGTTTAAAAGTCGGGCTGCACTTAATAGCGGTCCCTCCCTTGTTGATAAACATAGTCATTAGCAAGATCTCGATGTGGGCGCTCAGTTCGTTCTTGCCGCCCTGGCGAGCAATCTCCACGGAAAAAGTAAGGCCATCCATGGCGATTACACTCTCCACCACGGCTTTGGCGATTTGTCGTTGATACGGTCTGAGTTCCATTCATTTTTTCATGAGCTCTAAAAGGGCTGCCATCTTCTCAGGATCTGCATTGAATACCGTTGCCAGGACCAGCAGGGTGGCGTTCAGCTTGTCGTCGACAGCGACAATACGATCCTCAGCCGCGGTGAGCCGGGTGTCTGTAGCTTCAAAGCGCTTGTTAATGAGAACCACCAGAATAGTAAGCAATGTCACGGTGATGGACCCGAATACAGCAGTCATAGCAGCGATCAAAGTTTCCATCGTTACCTCATTGCAGAAGTTTCTTTATTTTTAAGGGGGCCGCGATCTCAGTAAGCACCAGGCCGATGGCATTTTTCAATGTTTCATTGTGGTCGATACTGATGGTGTGACGGGTCTTGATAGCATTGCAAAGGGCACGTGAGCAATCCAGGGCAAGCCCGGCCGCCTGCGGGGATGTATAGGCAGCGAGAGCACGGAGCATTAATCTAAGAAGAGCTATCTCCTGGTCGAGGCCTTCAACCTTGGCGGCCTCAGCAAGCTGCGGCAATAGCTCGGCGGTCAGCTTTTTGGAGTAAAAGCCATGCTTGAGGGAGTTCGTGTTGGAAGGTTGGCCGCCGCGTTTCTTGGTGACCATGAAATAACCATACCACAATATGTAGTACCCATTAACGGAAAACCACTATATATAAAGGTATACGGGAAATTACGCGAAAACTAACAAGTGTACCTGCGCAAGATCATGGCAGGCCTGGCAGAGAATGATCGAGTTTTCCATTGACAGTTTCCCGCCCTGGGATCTGAAAACCTTTTCATGGGGATGCAGGCCAAACATATCTTCGGGCTTGCCGCAGTGTTCGCAGTGGCCATTTGCCCTGATAAAGAGCTGCGCCCGGGTGGGCTTCTCACGGCGGAGCTCGCGGGCCTTTTTCTTACTGATCGGCCGGAGGCGGGACTGCTTCAAAGTGGAAACTCCTGGCGCAGCCATGAATCAGGGAGTAATTTACTGAGGTTGTCCTTCAGAAAGACCGGTATGCCGGCGCTATCCGCCGCCGCCACGATCTCTTTGATCCACTCGACTTTCGGTGCCGTGGCTGCCCTGGCCGGTGTCTGCTGGCCAATGATGATCCAATTAATAGCATCTGGTAATAATATTTTTTGAAGCATATCGAACTCTATGCGTTCTAAAAGAGGTTCAAAAGACAGAAACTTAGCTCTTGCATTAATTGTCATTAAATGACCTAACGCATCTGAAAATCGAAGCCAATTTGTTGTACTCACCCCGATCCAGCAGTTATCAGGGAAGGGGCTCAACTTTTTAAGGTTCTCTGGCTGCTTGGTCAGGAAGATGAAGATCCTTTCGGGATATGAGGCAACCCAATTAAATATCAGTTTTAGCATCCATTGATCAACCCATGGGCCGAATAATTCCATTGTGCTACCAACGAAATACCTATCGCCTGGCTTGCCTGCAAGTGGTTGGCGAAGAATTTCCTCATCGATCCTTATTGCAGGATTCCATTTAAATCGTTTGTACATCCTGCGGGCGTAGCAGTAATCACAGGCCATGGGGCATAAACCCTTGACCGGATTGATTGTGTAATCGCACCATTCGATCTTTGATTTATTCAATTACTAACCTCCTTCATTAGAGCGGCAATAGTGGTCAACATCTTAAAATCGGCCTGAGACATGACACGCTCGCGGCGGGTCTTATAGACAGCCATGTGCGCCACGGGGATGATATGCAAACGGGTCCGCTGGTAATCGGTGAGCACCTGGATGGGATAGGTTACAGCCTTCTCGCAGCTGATGATAAACGGATACCGGTACATGAGCTTCTTACGGGTAGGATCGAGATTGTCACGGACCATATAGTCAATATAAACCAGGGCATTGCAGCGCCGGGGCTGGCCGCCGCCGTCAAGCAACCGGCGCCGGGCCAGGCCGACGAACATCTGAGTACGGTCGCCGTACCATATCGGCTGCCTGATGTGGAACTCAATCATTCTATCGCTGTACCATGTGGCCATATTTGCCAGTGATATATTTGTCGACCTCATTTGAAAGACTTATGGTCGTCCTGGCCATCCGGCCGGTGCCGATCTTCGCGACGGTAACGGCCAGCATATCCACCTGGGGAAGCGCCTGCAGGCCGATTGATACATCTGCGCCGAACTCCCAACGAACGGCACGGCCGGAGGAAAACAATGCACAGGTCCAGCGTTGGCGCTGGGGGATACCGGAGCTGCACATCAGGCAGGTCGGGCCGGTGCACAGGTAACTTCTGCGCCGCTTGTCATCCCAATGCTTCATTAACGGTGTTATTGTGAGCCGTGAGAGGGTCACGTCCATGCTCTCGCCATTGTCCAGGACAAGCCAACCGGTTGGGGTGATAGGCATGGTCAACCTCCTCAACATTATGTAACACCACTTAAAGCGCTTAAGCGTTATATATAGATAGAGAATAAATAGTCTTATCATAGATAATACGTAAGCTTCTAAGCTTGGGATGCTGCGCCGACCGGATCCCGGTCAAAAAGAGGGACCTGCAAACTCTCGAATGTTGCGACCAGGGGGGCCTTCATATCGAAAATTAAGGCCAACTCCGCGGGGCTGGCTGAGCAGCGCATTGTAATACTGACAACTGTCTCAGCATCAACGCGTTTGATAGAGGCTGACATACTCTTGACCTTAACCTGCATCTTCATGAAAAACCTCCTGCATTTTTTATAGTAAAGACGGCAAAGTATCAACGGCCGTTTGCAAATGCCTGGGTATAACGTCCAAATAAACGGCTGTTGTGCTGATATCGGCATGACCGAGTAATTCCTGGATGATGCGCAAGTTGACGTTGTGCTCACAGAGCTGAGTAGCGAAAAAGTGACGGAAGCTATGAGGATGGAAGTGCCGGCAGCCGGCCGCCTCGGCATAATTGGTGACCAGCTTATTGACACGGCGGGCTGACAAGGGGAATACACGGACTTTACAGGACGGCAACCAGGCGGCCATCAAGGGTAGCAGGGCCTCGGAGATCGGGACGACCCGCTCCTTATCGCCTTTGCCTATTACCCGGAGCACTTTAGTGGTAAGGTCGACGTCGGCGGGTTTCAGAGATAGCAGCTCGGCCCTGCGCAAGCCGGTATAAGCCAGGGTGAAGATTATGAGCTGGTCCCGCTGCTTAAGAGCGGCATGGTTGTCGGTCCGGGCGGCGACGGCCGCGAGGATCCGCTTGACGTCGTCCACGGAATAATACTGCGGCAACCTGCGCCGGCGCTTGAACTTGATTTTAAGGTCTATACCATTGGCAGCGAGGAACGGTTTTAAAGCGAAGTAATAAATCTGTACGGAACGTTGGCTATAGTTGCGTTCCTTAAGCGAAGCGAAGAAGCGACGGGCATTGTAGTCATTGATCGGGTCTATATTCAGGAAGGCGGCAAATATACGCAGACATGAACAATAACGATCTATAGTACTCTGTGAAAGCTCCGTCAACCTCAGCTTAGAGATATAGCCAGCTACGAGGAGCTGATTAGATGTAGAATCTAAGATGCTCATTTCCGACTTGATTTGATTAAATGCCATAATATCACATATCTGCGAAAAAGTTTATAATAGGCTCATAAATCGGCTTACAGGCCTGCTTGGCTGTTCTTGTATGCAGGCGTAAATGCGCTAAAATATATGCTGTCCCCGGGGGCCGTCCTTTTAATAAATATTTGTTACCGCTGGAGTTGATCAGATGCAAATGAGAAGACGACTATTATTATCTGTGCTGCTGGCGCTGGCTGTGCTGATAACCAGTCTGCCCATGCTGGCCTGCGACACCAAATTTATTCCCGGCGAAGCCGATAAAAAGACACTGCAGGAACTGCCGCCGGAGTTCCTGGCCGTCAGCCAGGCCTGGGACCTGCTGCAGAAAAACTATGTCGATAAAACCAAGCTGGACCCGGTCAAGATGGCACAGGGCGCCATACGGGGCATGGTTGCAGCTGTGGGTGATCCCTATACAGAGTATTTCTCACCCCAGTCATTTGAGTCGACTATGATCGATCTCACCGGGCTGTACCAGGGTATCGGCGCCTATATCGGCAAGAAGGATGATCAGATCGTGATCATGGCGCCCATGCCCGGCTCTCCGGCAGAGGAGGCCGGATTGAAGTCGGGAGATATGATACTGAAGATCGATGGACAGTCCACAGCGCAGATGAACACTACCGAGGCTTCACAGAAGATAAGGGGCCCGGCCGGATCAGATGTTTTGCTCCTGGTTTACAGGCAGGGCGACAAGGAACCATTCGAGTTAAAGCTGACCAGGCGCGAGATCAAGATAGATTCAGTGAAATTCGAGATGCGGGGCCAGATAGCCTACATCCGGATACAACAGTTCATCGTGCCCACTACGCAGGACTTCAGGGCCGCGCTGGTCGAGGCATATAAGCAGGGCGCCAAGGGCATCATCCTCGACCTGCGCGATAATCCGGGCGGGCTGCTTTCCGAGGCCGTAGATGTGACCAGCCAGTTCTTAACGCGCGGGATCGCAGTAAAGATCGTGGATAAAGACGGTATGGAGACAGTTCAGAAGGTTAAGCCGGGCGGAATTGCCAAAGACCTGCCGGTGATAGTACTGGTCAACGGTGGAAGCGCCAGCTCCAGTGAGATTGTGGCTGGAGCGCTGCAGGATAACGGCAGGGCCAAGCTGGCCGGCCAAAAGACCTTCGGCAAGGCCAGTGTGCAGAATTTCGTCAAGCTCGATGACGGGTCCGCCATCAAGGTAACGATTTCACATTACTACACGCCCAACGGTACGCTCATCAGCGGGACCGGCCTGACGCCCGATTATCCCACTTCACTTGAGGACGAGGAATTGATCAAATGGGCCGAGGAATACTTGAACAGCGTCATCTCGTTTCAGCCGATACCCGTGCCAGCCAAATAAGGCGGCCCCGGGGCTAATTCCGGGCCGTGGCGGCAAAATAACTGTGCAGCCTGGCGTCGCCTGTCAGCTCCGGGTGGAAGGAGGTAGCCAGCAGCTTTCCCTGCACGGCCGCCACGATCTCACCACCCGATAGTCTGGCCAGCACTTCCACGCTGCCGCCTACACTCTCTATCAAAGGGGCGCGGATGAATACGGCGGGGAAAGGTCCTCCCTGTAAGGTTGTTATCTGCAAGTTTGTTTCGAAGCTGTCCACCTGCCTGCCGAAGGCGTTGCGCCTCACGGTCATGTCCATAAGCCCGAGGGTCTCCATGGGGGTCCCGTCCGGGTTGAACGCGCAATCGGCCAGGCATATCATGCCGGCGCACGTTCCCCAGACCGGTGTATTTCGCTCAGCCAGTATCCTGACAGGTTCTACCAGGCCGAAGCTGTGCATCAGTTTCATCATAGTGGTGCTTTCCCCGCCCGGTATGACCAGACCGTTGATTTGCTCTAACTGGGCCGGCGACTTCACCTCAATCGCTTTAACACCTACCCGCTCGAACATCAAGATATGTTCGATGAAGGCGCCCTGAAGTGCCAGCACACCTATGATCATTCTATCTCTTCCTCAAATCTAATGCCGAGACAGTTATAATCTATGAGCGCCGCCCGCCTACGTAGGCGGGCGGCGCAGCGGCTCGGATTTAATGATGAAATTGTACTACAGAACGGGTAGATATTTCTTGATCTCGTATTCTGTTACCTGGATCCTGTACTGGTTATACTCCACTTTCTTGTTCTTGATAAAGGCGTTGAAGAGGTGGTCTCCCAGCGCTTTTCTAACCAGCGCACTCCTCTCCGTCAATGTGATGGCCTCAGCCAGATTTCCCGGCAGGGTTTTAATGCCGCGACGCCTCCTCTGTTCTTCAGTCATCTCGTAAACGTTCTCCTCAACGGGCGCAGGCGGTTCCATCTCTTTCTCAATGCCTTCCAATCCTGCTGCCAGCATTACGCTGAACACCAGGTAGGGGTTGCAGGCGGGGTCGGGGGACCTGTACTCCATGCGTGTGGCCATCTCCCGGCCGGGCTTGTATTCAGGCACTCTGATCAAATCTGCGCGGTTACGCCGCGCCCACGATAAATAAACAGGAGCCTCGTATCCAGGCACCAGGCGCTTATACGAGTTGACCCACTGGCTGGTGATCGATGTTATCGCGGGAGCATGTTTAAGCAGGCCGGCGATATAGCTCCTGGCGATCTTGGACAGATGGAAGGGGTCATTCTTGTCGAAAAAGGCGTTTCTTTCACCTTTGAAGAGCGACTGGTGCACGTGCATACCGCTGCCGTTCTCTCCGAAGATGGGCTTGGGCATAAAGGTTGCATACACACCGTTTTCCATAGCAACCTGCTTGACCACAAGCCTGTAGGTCATGACGTTGTCCGCCATGGTAAGCGCGTCGGTATAGCGCATATCGATCTCGTGCTGGCTGGGGGCGACCTCGTGGTGCGAGTACTCGACGCCGATGCCCATCTCCTCGAGGGCCAGCACCGTTTGACGCCGCAGGTCAACGGCCATATCAAGCGGGACCAGGTCGAAGTAGCCGCCGGAATCGAGTATCTCGGTGCCTTGATTATTCTTGAAATAAAAGTATTCCAGCTCGGGCCCCACGTAGAATGTGTAGCCCAGGTCGGCGGCGCGCTTGAGGTTCTGCTTCAGGATATACCTGGGGTCGCCCTCAAAAGGCGTTCCCTCGGGCTTATATATATCGCAGAACATCCGTCCGACCGACTGCTCCTTGGGCCTCCAGGGCAGTAGCTGGAATGTATCCGGGTCGGGTAGGGCGATCATATCGCTCTCGTCTATACGTGCGTAACCCTCGATGGACGAACCGTCGAAGCCCATGCCTTCCTCCATGGCACGTTCAAGTTCCTCGATAGTGATGGAAAAGCTCTTGAGGAAGCCGAGGATGTCTGTAAACCACAGGTTGATGAATTTTATATCGTGCTCCTTTGCCATTTTGAGCACGTATTCAACGGCTTCTGCCCTGTCTTTCTTTGCCATGTATTCCTCCTGATGAATTTTTATTTTGCTGGCAGGGTTCTTCTTCCCAAATCTGCCAATCAACATAAATTTAGCAGCCTTTTGTTACAAACAGATTAATTAATTGCTAAAATTGACCTGAAATCATGCTCCGGCGTATTTTTAGGAGGCCTCTTCCGGGATTATTACTGCTAATATGCGTAAAGCCTGCCATATGGCCGGTTATACAAAGGAAATAGCTTCATAAATTTGTGCGCTGATATCTTCTGCGGAATTTAGCAGGTTGTGTTTTTTTATCCATGAATTTTATTCATCAGAGAGTAATTTATGTAACTACTTCGGGCTTGAGGTAACAATTAGTATAAGTCAATTAGGCAGTTTTACAGTCACCCTTAAAAAGAATATAATAACGGTAGCCTTTAAGCCAGTCCAGTGAGGCTGGTAAGGAGAAAATGGTGGTCTATTATCATGCTCCAGGATTCCAACTTGGGGCTGATTTTTTGAAACCTCTTGCGGATATG
>CAZKOL010000045.1:0-13629 GCA_964554375.1 uncultured Dehalococcoidales bacterium | reverse complement strand
GCCAGATCACGGGCGCACTTTACGAAGTGGGCGGCAGGTACCGGCGGAATATGTAGAATTAATGGAACCAGATCATTTGGTAGAAGTTGGTGAATTTATCATGGTTTTAACATGTATTTAGATTACAGGAACGCCCCCGATCAGTGAACGCTATAGCAACCTATTTCGAACTTGTCCATGTTATAGATAGAACGCTAATTATCCTAGAAAGGACGGTATTATAGCTATGCATTTAGAAACTGTTTTATATAATATTCAAGACAGCATCGCAAAGATAACATTAAACCGCCCCGATGCAAAAAATGCAATTAATCTTCAGATGGCCAAAGATCTTTTTTCCGCATCGCTCAGTTGCAGTACTGATCCGCGGATTCGGGTGCTTATTATCGCCGGCGCTGGCGACTCTTTCTGCATTGGCGGTGATGTAAAAGATTTTAATTTAAATATCGATGTTTTATCGAACCGTCTTATAGAAATAACAACTTATCTACACTCGGCGATATCCATCTTATCTCGTATTAACGTTCCAGTGATTGTAGGGATTAAAGGAATTACGGCTGGTGCGGGAATTGGTCTTGCTTGTTCAGGCGACATTATCGTCGCTTCTGAGTCTGCACTTTTTACTATGGCGTATACGGGTGTAGGATTAAGCCCTGACGCTGGGGCTACGTATTTTTTACCTAGGATAATCGGATTGAGAAAATCGTTAGAGATGGTTTTAACTAACCGACAATTATCTGCACTAGAAGCAAAGGAGATAGGGTTGGTCAGTCAAGTTGTACCTGATAGCAACATGCTTGAATATATTAACTCCCTTGCTTCCCAGCTTTCTACTCGTGCAACCAAGGCAATAGCAATGTCAAAAATTTTACTTCATAGAGGCTGTGTGGAAACTTTAGAGACACAAATGGAAAATGAACGAAAAGCTATGAGCGAGATGGGTCACACATATGATGCCAGTGAAGGTATTCGTGCCTTTTGTGAGAAGCGCAAACCGCAGTTTCAAGGGCGATAAAATTGGAGAACGTTGCACTAATAATTAAGAGTGTATTCATCTTTAGCTACTTCCTTTGCCAGAGTAATATCTGAGTTATCCAGATTACTGCGTAGGCAATGGTCATTCACTATTTCAGGACAGGATCGCAGTACGTTACCTTGCAGTTGGCATCCGGATTGGTAGACCATACCGGATAAAAGCAAGAACTTTTTCGAAAGACTTTAGATATCCTTAATTCTTAGTATAGTGTCATAAATATACATTCATGGAATTACGTCTCGTAGTAACCGCACAGGCAGAGGTTCATTATTACCATCTTATAGTTATATGACCACGTAAACATCCCGATGTTTGTTCAAAGATAATAAATTCTAATAGAAATGCAATACGGATTCTCATTTTTTCCGTCGTTGCCAAGAACTGAGAATGTCACTGCCATTTTTTCAATAGCGGAAAAGCTGGATCTGCCTAAACTTTATGGCCGCTTACCATTTCGAGATAAAGGAAGTATGTCTTAACGCGGGTGAGGAAATAGCCGGTTCCAGTTGTGCAACCAGCTATAAAAACAGGCTTTTTATCGGATCAGCCTGCGATGACAAATTTCTTGTATGCGTTCAGAAGTGAGATACGGCAACTGACAACCAGAAATGTTAAGCTGGCGGAGAACCTGGAGGTTCCCCGCATTGTACACTTTGGTGGAGATAGGGGGATTCGAACCCCCGACCTCTGCGATGCGAACGCAGCGCTCTCCCAATTGAGCTATATCCCCACGGGATTTGTATACTATCAAGGCGTCCCACCGGTGTCAAGGGTGTAGTGTTAACGCCTGCGAGGCGGTTTGCGCTTGCCGCCGGGGCGACCCCCTCCATATGACCTGCCGCCCTTGCTGTCGCGGGGCCTTGATTCGCTGATATCGAGCGTCCTTTCCTTCAGCATCTTACCCTTGAGGCCCGCTATGGCTGCCTCGCCCTCTTCATTGTTGGCCATCTCCACGAATGCGAAGCCCCGCGGCTGCCCGCTGTATTTATCCTTTACGATAGATACGGAGGTCACCTCGCCGAAAACAGCGAATTCCGCCCTGATCTCTTCCTCAGTCAAGTCACGGGCCAGGTTGCCCAAAAATATATTCATATCAGTACCTCCAATCAATTTCTCCTGCATCCACCAGAGCCTTTTATACGGGTCCGGCCTTCCGGCAGGGACGACGGTAACCGGCCATTAACCGATGGTCAAGTCGCCGGCCTCAGCGGCCGGCCCTGGGGGATTTTGTATGAACGGACGAGGCCGGTGCTAAGCAGCAGCCTCGAGTATGATCCTGGCGTCCACCGCCAGGGCGCCATCCTTGTAGGCGAAAACCGGGTTGAGATCGAGCTCTTTAATCTCGGGGTTCTTATCCACGAATTCGGACACTTTGACTATTAAATCTTCGAGGTAGGGTATATCGGCCGGGTCCTGGCCGCGGTAACCCTTAAGTATAGGGTAACCCTTGATCTCGGCTATCATCTCCGAGGCATCCCTCTTCGTCATGGGAACGATACGGAATGAGACATCCTTGAGCACTTCGACCAGTATTCCACCCAGCCCGAACATGATGACCGGGCCGAACTGCGCGTCCTTGGTCATGCCAATGATGATCTCAATGCCCTGTTTGGCCATCTTCTGCACGGTGACGCCGACTATTTTAGCCTTTGGATAGTGCTTTTTGATGTTTGCCAGAATCTCTGTATAGGCCCTTCCCGCTTGAGTGGCGTTCATTATAGATAGCCGCACACCGCCCGCATCGCTTTTATGTACAACGTCGGGAGAGACTATTTTTAATACCACTGGGAAACCCAGCCTGGCGGCCAGCTCCATGGCCTCCTTTTTAGATGTCGCCAGCCTGGTTTCAACCACGGGGATGCGCGCTGCTTTGAGCAATTCCTTGGACTCTATCTCGGTCAGTAGAGACCTCTTATCTTTGGCAGCCTTAGCTAAAATCTCAGCTTTCGTCATCTTTATATCTCCTCATTTGTTCGGAATAGCCGGCGCATGTTGACGCGGGAAAAACCGGCTACATTCTAGCCAATATATGCCCCGATTGCAAAATGTCCGCATAACATTATATCATTACTTGTTTTGATCAGAGGTGCATCCAATCTTGATATCAGCTGAGGGCTGTTAAGAGTTGAAACTGCTAGGCATTTCCGGCAGCCCCCGCCGCGGAGGCAACACGGACCGCCTGCTGAACGAGGCTATTGCTGGTGCGGCAGGCACGGGAGCGCAGGTCAAACATATAGTGCTGGCCGACCTCGATATCGCGCCCTGCGCCCACTGCGACGGCTGCATCCAGACGGGCGGACGCTGTGTGTTCGAGGATGACATGCAGCAAATACATGCGGATATCAGGGAATACGACCGCTTTATCGTGGCTTCGCCTATCTTCTTCATGGGCCTTGCCGCGCAGGTCAAGGCCATGATAGACCGTTGCCAGGCGTTGTGGGTGATCAAGAATATACTGAAGCTGCCTGTAGGCTCGAATAAAGACGTCCCGCGCAAAGGCGCATTTATTTCCGTTGGAGCAACTAACTACAGCAACCTGTTTACGGGCTCGATAGTCACTATGAAGAGCTGGTACAAAACGCTGGATATCGAGTATACGGCGGAACTTCTCGTTCCGGGTATGGACAGCTATAACGCGCTGGCCGGCCGGACCGATGTCCTGGCCCGGGCATTCTCGCTGGGCCGGCAGCTTACAAGTTAATAATATAACCATAAGGAGGTATACATGGATTTCTTTCTGACCGAAGAGCAGAAGATGTTCCAGGCGATGGTGCGCGATTTCGCCACCAATGTCGTGAAGCCTGAGGCAGCCAGGATCGACGAGGAGGGAAAGTTCCCGGCCGAGATCTTCAAGAAAGCGGCGGAGCTGGGCCTTTTCGGCATCACTATCGATGAGAAATACGGCGGAAGCGGCGGCGATTACCTGTCGATGACGATATGCTGCGAAGAGCTGGCCAAAGCCTCGGGTGGGCTGGCGGCCATATTTTTAGCCAACCTCTCGCTGGCCTGTTACCCGATATATAAGTTCGGCGCCGAGGAGCAGAAAAGGAAATATGTATCTCCCATCGCAAAGGGTGATAAGATCTGCTGTTTCGTGCTCACTGAGCCGGGCGCCGGCAGCGACGCCGGCGCAACGCTGACGACGGCGACCCGGGAAGGCGACAAGATCGTGATCAACGGCAATAAGATATTCATCACCAACGGCGCCGAGGCCTCCATTGCCGTGGTCTTCGCCACCGAGGATAAATCCAAGGGCGCCAGGGGCATTTCCGCGTTCATAGTAGAGAGCGACACGCCGGGCTACTCGGTAGGAAAGCTCGAGCACAAAATGGGCATCCACGGCTCATCGACGGCCGAACTGGTCTTCGAAAACTGCAAGATCCCCACGGCCAACCAGCTCGGTGAATCGGGCAGGGGGCTCAGGTATGCCATGGAATCGATCGATGCCAGCCGGGTAACCGTGGCGGCGCAGGCCCTGGGCATCTCCCAGGCCGCCTTCGAAGACGCGCTGGCCTACTCGCAGACCCGCGTCCAGTTCGGCAAGCCGCTGGCTCAGCACCAGGCCATACAGTGGATGCTGGCCGATATGGCGACGCAGATCGATGCCGCAAGATTAATAGTCTACCGCGCGGCCTGGATGAAGGACAAGGGCCTGCCTTACATCAAGGAGGCGGCCATGGCCAAGCTTTACGCCGCCGAGGTCTCCAGCTTCGTCACCAACAAGGCCATGCAGATACACGGTGGATACGGTTATTGCAGGGATTATCCCATGGAGCGTTACCTGCGCGACGCCAAGATCACCGAGATTTACGAAGGGACCTCTGAGATGCAGCGCATGACCATTGCGCGGGCCATCACGACACAGTAAAAAAGTTGATATAAAGGGGAACAGCTAACGCCTGGCGACGCCGCGCAGCTCGCCGATACTGCGGATTCCGTTGATTACGAGGTATTCCACGAGGCCGTCGATCACAGCCAGCGTGGCGCGCGGGTCAGCCAGGCCGGCCGTTCCCACCTGGACCGCCGTCGCCCCCGCCATGATGAACTCCAGCGCATCCGCAGCATGCATGATGCCGCCGCAGCCGATTACAGGTATTTTAACGCAGCCCGCCACCCTGTAGACCATCAGCAGGGCAATGGGCTTTATGGCAGGCCCGGACAGCCCGCCGGTTATATTCCCCAGCACGGGTTTGCGCTGCTTTATGTCTATGGCCATGCCGCTGACCGTGTTGATCAGCGAGACGGCATCCGCCCCCGCCTTTTCCACGGCCTGCGCGATGGCTGCGATATCGGTTACATTGGGGCTGAGCTTGACGATCACCGGAAGTGTTGTAGCTCCTTTTACGGCGCTGGTGATTTCGGACGCCGCCGACGGGTCGGCGCCGAAGCTCATTCCGCCTTCGCTGACGTTGGGGCAGCTTATGTTGACCTCGATGCCACTGACCCCGGCTACACCTTCAAGCCTGGCTGCCATCTGCGCATACTCGTCAATTGTATTGCCGGCTATGTTGACCAGCACGGGCGCCTTCCAGGTTGCCCACAGGGGCGCTTTCTCTGCAATCAGGGCTTCCACACCTATATTCTGCAGGCCCACCGAATTAAGTACGCCGCCTGTTACCTCAACGATACGCGGCTGAGGATTCCCGTCCCGGGGCGTAAGCGTCGTGCCCTTGCAGATAATGGCCCCCAGCTTTTGCGCATCGACGATATCGGCGTACTCATCTCCATAGCCCCAGGCGCCGGAAGCGGCGATGACAGGGTTGGCCAGTCGCAAGGCGCCGGCCACCTGAACGCTTAAATCGGCCCTGTTGCTCATATATTGACGTCCGGCCTCAGTTTCTTGACCGCATCGAGCTTGCCCTTCATGGTCAATTTTTTATCGCAGCGGTCATCGATCTTGAGCGTAGTTATGACGCGCATCGCCCCTTTAGCGAAGGGCGCCTCGTGCATGGCCCGTGCGACCTTGAGCACCATGTCCAGCGGACCCTCCAGTATGGTACCCATGGGCGTGAGGCGGTACTTTATGCCCTTGCTCTTAGCCAGCACATCCATGCAATCCGCGACATATCCACTCACGGTGGCGCTGCCCGTGCCCAGCGGCACGACCGATATCTCTGCTACGACATTTCTCTCTTTCATGGTTATCCTCTTTTATAGTATATACAAGCCCCCCGGGAAATTACAGGCGCCGCCATTTACACGCGCGACCGTTACAAATATGTTAAAATTTTACATCTTCAGGTTGATTAACTCAGATGGAGAGTAGCAGCGCATATCATATCAGGAGAATGGCCGAGAGGGATATACCGCAGGCCCTGGAGATCGACCTGGATGCCTTCCCGAGCCAGTGGCCGCACCCGACCCTTAGCTCCTTCCATCACGAGCTGCGCAATAAGCTGGCGCACTATATCGTGATCTGCCGGGGCAACGCTGCTGCTGCATCGGACAACGGCCACCGTGTTATCGGCCTGAAAGATGTGCTATTATTTTTTAAGCAACTCTTCTATCCCGACCGTTACTTCAGCCCGGCCGGGTCACCCGCCGCCGGTGAACACCTGGTAGGCATGGCGGGTATCTGGATGATGGTGGATGAGGCGCACATCGTGACCATCGCCGTGAGGAGGTCACACAGGCATCAGGGTTTGGGAGAATGGCTGCTCATCAGCATAATAGATCTATCCATGCAACTCAGGGCCAAGTATGTGACACTTGAAGTGCGCGAGTCCAACAGGACCGCGCAGGCGCTGTATGAGAAATACGGCTTTACCAGGGCCGGCACAAGGAGAAAATATTACTCGGATAACGGCGAGGACGCGCTGATCATGACAACCTGCGAGCTGGATTCGCCGTCCTACCTTGAAAGGTTGCAGCGGCTCAGGCAGGAGCTCAACGTCCGGTGGTGCCTCTTCCCCGCCTGATAACTAACGAAAAAACGGAGTATTGATTATGGGTGAGATGAAAAGTTCATGGGAAATTGCCATGGAAAAAGCCGACAAACTGGGCAAGGTCAGCCCCGAAGAGATCAACAGCATTAAATATGTGCCCGAGGGGAACAGGATCGCCTCCCAGTACCTCCAGGATGACAAGTCCGACCTCATGGCGGAGATGGCCAAGTACCCGGCCGCCGACGTCGCCAAATATGTTAAAAAGGGTATCGACGAGATACTGCTGCGCAATATAAGCCTGCCGCACAACGAGGAGGACATGCGCCGCACCAACCGGGCCATGGCCGGGCTGCGGCTGATCAAGGAAAACAAGAAGCAGCTCGAGACTGTCCTGGGCTTGATCAACAACCTGGTCAACCAGTACCAGTTAGCGCTCAAGCAGACCTACGAGGAGTTCAAAAAGAAGGCGGAGGTGACCATCCAGCAGGCTTCGCGCGGAGCGCGCCCGCAGCGGGGCGACCAGATGCCGCTCGAACAGAGGCTGCAGCTACAGATACAGGAGGAGTGGCGCCAGATACACAGCGAGCTGGATGCCCAGTACGGCAAGGCGCTGGACGAACACAAGCAGAAGATCAGGGAGATCGCCTGACCGGCTGTATCAGGGCCTGAACTGCCTCTCTTTCCACCACGGGTAGAAATCCGGCATGTCGGCGCTGACCTTCATGGGGAACTCAGGGGGTCGTTTCTCCAGGAAAGACGTCACCCCTTCGAGCACGTCTTTTTCTCCGTAGATCCAGTTGAGCGCCCGCGTCTCCAGTATGTGCGCCTCCATGGGATGGTCGGCCCCCAGCATTTTCCACATCAGCTGCCGGCAAAGCGCCACCGATATGGCGGAGCTGTTGTTGGCGATCCCGGCGGCTATTTCCCTGGCCCTGGGTATAAGGTCTTCCGGCTCCACCAGTTCGCTCACCAGCCTTTTTTCGTAAGCCTCCTGGGCGCTGAAAACCCTGCCGCTGTAGACCCATTCAGCAGCCACCCCCATTCCCACCAGGCGCGGCAAAAACCAGGTGGCCGCGCCGTCCAGTATGATGCCCCTCCGGGCAAAGACGAATCCCATTTTAGCCCCTTTTACAGCTATGCGCACATCCATGGGCAGAGTGAGCGTGACGCCGAAGCCCACTGCCGGCCCGTTGATGGCGGCTATGACCGGCTTCTTCATGTCGTAGATGCGCAGGCAGACCACACCCCCGTCATCCCTGCGGGCGGTAGTATCCGCCTTCCCCGTGAACCTGTCATGAAATGAATCACGGTTGCTGCTGTCAGACAGGTTGGCGCCGGCGCAGAAAGCCCTGCCCGCCCCCGTGACGATTATTACCCTGACCCGGTCATCGCTGTCAGCGTAGTCAAATGCTGCTGTGAGATCCGCGCAGGCAGCTGCGTTGACCGCGTTCATGATGTCGGGCTGGTTCATGGTCAGCAACAGGATACCGTCGGAGACCTCGTATTTCAGATATTTAAATTCCATGTGACCTCCTCATAAATAGAGAATTTATTCCCCGCATCGATTAATTATAATAGTCTGTATAGATTATTAGAATGTCAAATGGAACACATCTTTGTTATAATTCAGTCATGCGATACCCATCAGCCGCCGGGGTGGTCCTGCTGGCGGCCCTGATTATCATCACGCTGGCCCCCGGTTGCCAGTCCTGTACCCCCGATCCGCTGCAGGGCGGCGTCAAGCTTTATTCGGGCGATAAAGGCGGGGAAGAGGATCAACTACCCCAGGTCACTCCGCCGCCGGCTGCTACACAGACGCCTGCCGTCGATACAAAGGAACGGCATGAAACAGTCACCGAGGCCAACAGCGTATTCTCAATCGGGCTGCCGCCCGGTTACAGGGAGGAGAGACAGGTCAACGCGCAAAAACCCGTGGATTTCTGGTTTGAATACCTGACGCCCGAGATGTCACTCACAGTGAACGGGGCCTCCGTTGAGATCCCGGTTCGCCGCGGCACGGACAAAGTCGGATTTACATCCGGCGTCACCAGCTTCAGCTACGTGATGAAGAACCTGTCCGCAGAGTATCTCTCGTACAACCTGCACATCGTGCCTTCCAGGCCGGGCGAGGCGGCGCCGATGGTCACACGGGAGACCTGGACAGCTCCCTAATTCTCGTCCACGAACTCCAGGGTATGAGCGATCTCTTTCCACAGCGGCAATCTGTCAGGTGCGATCTCCAGAGGCGCCACGGCCCCGAATAATATATACCTGCTGCCTTTCTTAACGCCGTAGATGTATACCTGGGAAGAGATTCTGGTTGACGACTTGGCATCATAGAGGAACTCGAATGCCGGCGTGACCCCATCCAGCAGGGTAGTCGCATTATCGCTGGATATAACCTTCGGGCTGGCGCCACCGCCCGACAGCCTGATTGACTTGGCCCATTCAAACGCGACCGCGCTGAAATCCACCCCGTAAGCGCTGCTTATACTAATCCTGATAGTATTGGCCTGCGCTGTGGAGGGAGAAGCGACTGCTCCGAAGACTGCATCCGGCAGCTGCTGTGTCACGTACTCCTTGGGGTACCTGATTCTGAAATTATAGTTGCTGTCAGAGTATTCATTGTAGTCCCAGGGAGGAGCGGGCACCGGCTTCTTAACAGCGGCCGCAGCCGTGCCCGGCGCAGGCGCAGCGGGCGTGATGACCATGGTCACCACCACGGTTTGCGGTGAATTCCTCGTACCTGCGGCTTCGATGCTTATATCGGCCTTGTGCGTACCGGGCGCCAGGCCGGCAGGAGCGATGAATATCTCGAGCGTCTTGCTGCGGCCCTTTTCCAGGGCGCCGTTCATCTCTTCCATCCATATCCATGGGACTGTCTCCCTGACAGCCCAGATCATTACACCTTCACCCTCGTTCATAAACGTGATGTTCCTGGTGACGGTCTTGTTCTGATCCTCAGTAAACTGAAGGTCGATGGCCAGGGAACTGACCCCCAGCTTGGGTGACGTGACGACCGGCGCCGGGGTCGCCGCGGGCGCAGGCGCCGGCTCGGAGCAACCGGCGAATATCAATGCAATTATTACGGCTACCATGCAGATGTTGCTTTTAATCCCGGGGCTATGATCCCCTGTAAATATTTTCATCATAAACTAATTATAACAGGGTACACTAAAAAGTACTGACGCCCACGATGGCAACAATTTAAATCCGAAGCGAGGATTACAACGATATCAGGCCACACAGCTCGTTGAACCGGAGAGCGCCTCTTAAAATAATCTGGCTTGCAGCTTATTTTGTGGCTGTGTAGATGGCTGCGGCGCCCAAGAAAAGTCTCTTTGCCGCAGCCTGTTTAAAACCCGCTTTCAAGAGATATTCCTGCATTTCCTCAGCGGAGTAAAAATGTTGTGCCGATTCCGCCAGGTAGCGGTAGGCCTCCTTATTTCCGGAAATTAAATATCCGGCTGGAAAGACCCACAATTTCAAATAAAGGCGGTCGAGGAAACGGACGAATGGCGATCTGGGCTGGCTGCTTTCGATTATGACAAACCTGCCGTCCGGTTTAAGCACCCTCAGGATTTCATTTAAATAATCTCCCGCCATGGGATTATTGTAGGTGAGATTGCGGAATGCGAAGGAGATTGCGATGCAATCGAAGTGGCCGTCCGGGAAGGGAAGCCGTGCGACGTCGGCATTGATGAAGCGGATGTTTCCCCCCCCGCTGGAAGAGGCTTTGGCGGCGGCTATTTCGAGCATCGGCCGGCTGTAATCGGCCCCGGTAATTTCAGGTGTATATTGAGCAAGCCGGGCGATGGTGATGGCCAGGTCCCCAGTGCCGCAGCAGATATCCAGGATACGTCCCGGCGTATTTTTCAAACAGGCGAGGGCTGCCTGTCTGCGCCAGCCGGTGTCCATGCCAAGCGTGATGACATGGTTTATCAGGTCGTATCGGTCAGGTATCCTGGTAAAGATATGGTATAAAGGGCGGCCGGCCGTTGTCTTGATCGAGTTTAATACCATGTCAGTTTAAAGTTTGATTACCCCGGACAATATATAGCCGGCCGCTATCAGCAACGGTGTCAGCAGGACGACCATGACATTGCTGGCCAGCGCGGGGATGAGCTGCGCCCTATCGTTGTATTTAAAGGAACCGCGTATAGCCTTGACGGCGAGCGGTAACGTCAGCAGGGCTAATAAAGTGAAAACGGGCATGGCCCTGAATATGACGGCGCCGATGATCCAGATATAAACCATGACTGTGAATATAGTGTAAATAATAGCTGCCCCGCGACAGCCGAGGGTTATCGGCAATGTTTTTCTGTTTGCCACCTTATCCGCTTCTACATCGGGGAATTCATTGAGCAGAAGCAGGTTATGTACCAGGAAACCTGACGGCATCGAGGCGATAACGGCGTACCAGGTATACATGCCCGTTTGCGAGAAATACATACCGAGTACGGGCAGGAACCCCAATCCAAGAAAGGGTGACCATTCAGGCCAGTAACATTTCTGTATCAGCGGACTATACAACACGACGCATGCCGCCGCCACGATTATGAGGGGCAGCAGCAACCAGCCTTTGGTGAGTATGAAATAAAGGCCGATGGGGGCTGCCAGCAGCAGTGTGATGATGCCTATCCACAGCACCTCGCGCTGCGTTAACAATCCTTCTTTGATCATGCCGCTGCCGCCGCTGAAAGGCGTCCTGTCGGTGACCTTGTCGATGCCGCTCCTGTAGTCGAAGAAATCATTCAGAGTATTCACGCTGATATGAGTCAGAATGAGGCCGAATGTGGCCAGCAGAGCATCGCCGATATTGAAAAACCCGTCGTACCAGGCGATGCAGATGCCCGTTATGCCCAGGACAACCGAAAGGATCAGGAATTGGGGCCTAGTTTCCAGAAAATACAGCTTCGCTTTCATGTTATCTCCAAGCCAACTATTTAATCAATGGCCGAGACTGTTATTTCATTAAGTTGAAAGACAGGCCGCGAATAGGGGTCTTCGCTGTTGGCCACGATCTGCAACGTGGCGCCAGTCATCGCTCCATCTCGAATCAACCTGTTGGCGTAGTCCAGGTCTGCGTCTGAAGAAGCGTTGACCAGTTTATTGCCGTTGACCGAAAAGAACACGCCCGGATTGAACCATATCTTTATGTTATTGACCGAGTTGACGCCCTTCACGCAGGTGTAGGGCGTACGCCGCAGGAAATATCCCGGTTCCAGGTCCGCGCTGGATCCCTTGATTTGATGTTTCGAATAGCAGCAGACCGACCCATCCGACGGGTACAACAGGAAGTAGTAGTCGGAAGGCTGCTCGTAGCCGGGAATACCCATCGGATTTATGTCGGGCCACTTGAGCATCACCCCGATGCGGTCGTCCCTGCTGCCGCCCAGCATCGTCACATCCATATCGAGCACGAACCCGGTTAATGACGTCAGGGCGGGATTGATTGTATATACTTTGAACTCAGGATATGAAGGTCTCGTGCACCTCAGGTAATAGCCGCCATTCTCGTATTTTCCCTCGCCGAAATCATTTGTGAAGACCGTCCAGCCGCTGCCTGGATTCGTGAAATCGTCCTGAAAAATTATATTGGGATTCGGCTGTAAAGTGGTCGATGCGGGTATGTCCTGGATTATAGAAGGTGTCGAAGGAACAGCGACAGGAACTGATGGCTCGGGCGATGATATATTCTCGGAAGGCAGGCAAGCCACGGCACAGATGATTAATACCGTGACAAAGCTGACACACGTTGCCTTTACAAATGTGAAACGTCTCATAGTGCCCTCCGCAACATGGGGATATCTCAATTATACAAGGAATTGACAGCTTAATAATTCAACATCTGGGATGTTGGGAAAGCCTGGAGATGGTACAGCGTTATACTCGGTCATTTAGTTTCCAGGATAGTATGAAGTTTTATAAGTCACCATTATCCTGATACAGAATACAGCCCCGAGGTCGCTATTTACTTTCTCCTGCTACATTGGGTCGTTTAATAATGCCTTCGATAATGTACTTCATCATCAATCCCGTAAAAGGCTCTTGGTAACTGCGCCCATTGTAAGTGACAACGGTGGATATCCGTTTGAGGTCTAAGCCAACAAAGTATTGTGGCTTTGACTTTCCACTTGTCCTGACTGCTATTCCATCACTATATGGCTCTATCGAAATAATTTTAATGAGATTTATCTCGCTATTCCGTATTTGTCCCGAAAATACTAATCTTTTATTTGTCAGTGTTATTGTGCCCCTATCCAATTCCTTTAGTTCATCATGAGATTGACTTTGTGCCTGGAAAGCCCCTACGCGCCAGTAGACCCCTTTTGCTATTCTAAAGCTTGGGCCTCCGTATACACCAAAGCTATTCCTGACACTGCGCGGTTCCCACAGGGAGATGCTGGGAAGTATTAGTCTAATATCTTCGCTCTCTTTTAAGATAACCGACGAATTCCCCCCTTCTATTCTGAGCGTGACGTTTCCATCTTTCAGCGCGGTCATCCAAACTTCCAAATCCCGATCATGTTGTTTTTCGTCAGAAATGCCCCCATAACTAATGCGTTTCCACTCATCGGGTCTGAGGCTGTGATTTGCGTAATCTAGCCAAATTGGCAGAAGTTTATTCGCAACGTTTATTAACTTGAATGATATACTGCTCCCCATTAAGACAGGCGGTATGCTAAGAGAGTAAAATGGCTGAAA
>CAZKOL010000044.1:0-13682 GCA_964554375.1 uncultured Dehalococcoidales bacterium | reverse complement strand
CGAAATAGCCAGATTACTCAGTTAGTTTCGACTTGATAAACGGGGTGCATTACACACAAAACAAAACTCGATGAACAATTCTTTGATCGGATATCCGATCAAATTATTAAATCTGTACAAGAACAGAAGATTGAAACAATGCGTCTTAAACAATTTCAAGAGTCTTTACCTAAAAAAGGTAGGTCTATTATGGATAAAGCCTATTTTGCGGCCTACCTATCACGTGTTTTCCTAGATACAGAGTTGTTAATAATTTCGTAATAATCCTTTGTTCATCAATAATTTAAGCTCGAGAAAAGAGGCTTTTAATATTGATATAACACTATCTTTTCATCACTTCTAAAATCGTCAGCAATATCAGAAATGGCAGCCTGACTACTATGTTATGCCTGCGATCGGGAAGTGTCAGTGTCAATATGGTATGCGCGAATTTGCGAACAGATGTTGCACTCGTCTCAGCGCATTGTATATGGCAGACCGCTGAGACTGATTCCCAAGATCGAGGTTACTCAACTATGGGATACGATAGGTAATCCTTGATTTTGTTCTTGTAATCGTCAACAAGGATCTGGTATTGTGTTTCCGCTACTGTGATCCACCTTTCCGTCTCGGGGTAATTCTTCTTGTATAGACCGTCTTCAGCTTGGTAATACCAGTAAAGCACACTGTTCAGATTCTGCCTTGTTGAATCAGCTCGTACGTTCCTCGAGTCTCTTAGTTGGTTAAACCGTTCCAATTCCGGAATCGCACTGTTTTCAAAGTAGTCAATCTTGTGGCGAATCGTGTCGAGTTTGTGGGTCAAGCGCACGTAACTTAGATACTCATCATAGGTGGTCTGAAGTTTATCCAGTTTGCTATTGACGCTCTCCAGATTGTCTTTGGTTGATTTGGAATTTGCGCCCACATCGTTCAGCACGGTCTTTATCTGAGGCAAATCTTGAATGGCAATGCTTATGCTGGTCTCCGCGTTGATCACTTCTTGGTTTGCCTTGTAAGCTGCGTGTGAATACACATATGTGATCCATACCAATGCTCCCGTGGCAATAAGCAACATCGCAGTTATGGCAAAAAGCCACCTTGTCCACGTCAGCAATCTTTGTTGCATCGTCCCATCTTCTCCTCCGTTCTGCCTATCAATTCTGCCTCTGGTCATCAATTCACCTCCTTCTATGTCACAGCAATAAGCAGATTCAGCTGCTGTTCAGACGTATAATATCAAAACTACCTTACGAATTCCATAGGCACAATAACAGCCAATTAGTTTATTATGAATGCAGCGGCGACCTATAAAACTTCACGCTATCCTGAAAGCCGAAGGACCTGGTATATACTATTACCCAGTGACCAGACCGACCCATTTAGCTTCAAACCACTGCTGACTATTTTAGCGCCATTTTAGCGCCGAATGTTTTAGCACCCGTTATAATTTGACTGATTTTAGCTTCATTGGGAAATTATGTAATAATAGCACGTTCGTACTATTTTGTAGCTAATATAACCATTTTATACGAGTATCGTATAATTACGAAACAGCTGCTCTACCACTGAGCTACGCTGGCACGGAGCATAGTATACCGCGCAGGGACGATTGCGGGCAACACATCCCGTATTTGCATCGCAGGTCTATTTTAAGGGCAAATAGACATCGGCCTCGGCCACACCCACGGTGTTGCCCTGCTCATCCCTGGCCCAGATATCCAGGGTGACGAAATCCTGGCCCTTTCCTACCGGATGTTTCTCAGTAACTGAAGCCCCGTAAACGCAGGTTGTATCTACCGGGACCGGCCTGACCAGTTTTGATTCGATGCGCTACGATGCCGTCATGGCCACATTTCCTGGCATAGGCGTCATCGTAAAAAATCGGATTGCTGTCCGGCACTCCCTCGGCATAAGCGATAAGGTCCTCGGCTTTAACCTCGAACTTATCCGGCAACACGCTCTCTTTCCCTATCTCGATCTCGTCCCAGAACTCGTACCGGTCGATATCCTCCTTCACCAGGAAATCGGCCCCGAATCCCTTCTGCTTGGCAGATTTTTGATATTTCGCCATCTCCTCCAGGTATCCCATGTTTTTCAACCTCCTCATTCAGACCTCGTAATCTCAGCCGCATAGCATACCATCATGAAAAATACAGCTCTTGCGGGCTTTGTTACACGTCATTAACATACACTATTTATTTTCTTCCTTCATGATGTACCTGAAAGTGCAGTGCTCGGATTGCCCCACGTGGTGGCGGTCGTGCAGAACCAGCTTGACGTCGGGATTATAGCCGTCCAGTATGGCGTAGTCAGCGTACTTGCAGTAGATCTTGCTGTATTCGCCGACACCGAGCTCACGCGAGCCGTTCCAAAATGTGCATTCACCTGCCTTGACGACCAGGTCATCATTTTCCAGGTCCGGATGCGGGTCGAAGTTGGATGAATCTATGTCGCTGTAGATCAGCCAGTTCTTGAGAGTAAGAGGCTGGCCCAGATCTTTTACTATCGTGGCGATGCGCCTTCCCCTGGCCCTGCCGAAATCCTCCACAGCGCCCTTCAGCAGCGCCTCGCCCTTTTCCTGGCCGAGCTCCTTTATAACAGCCCTGGCCACGAAGCCGAAAAGCGCCGCGCCCAGCCCGAAGCCCGACACCTGGTATTTAGCCGCCGCGGCCTTCTTTTCCAGTACATCGGCCATGTAGTCCCAGTCGAACCCCTGCTTCTTCTCGCGTTCCAGGTCGTCCATTTCGCACCTCCGTTCATATTTCATTCACCAAAGGACCTAAAGGTCCGCCCCTACATTTACTAACTACCGCCACATTTAGGCTCTGTAGGGGCGGGTTTTTAAACCCGCCCGCCTATACGTGCAATGACGCACAAGGTAATGTTATCATTATAGCCACATTTTGAAATAATCACCCCGGAGGACAAAGATGCCCTATAAACTGATTAAGGTTGATATCGAAGACGAGGTGGCTACCCTTACGCTCAACCGGCCGGACAAGCTCAACTGCCTCAACGCGGGCATACTGCACGAGATGTCCAGGGCCATCGGTGAGCTCAACTCCGATGACGGCGTCAAGGCCCTGATCTTAACCGGCGAAGGCCGCGCTTTCTGTTCCGGCGCCGACCTGGCCGCGCAGCCCTACGGCACGGACAAAAACCAGCCGGGCATCAGCCGCGCCGAGCATATCACGCCTTTCGTCAGCTTCGGCTGGGTGGTCAAACATATCGAGGATTTCACCAAGCCCGTCATAGCAGCGGTCAACGGCATCGCGGCCGGAGGCGGACTGTCACTGGCGCTGGCAGCCGACGTGCGCATTGCATCGGAAAACGCGGCTTTCTCGGCCATCTTCATCAAGCGCGGACTGGTGCCCGACTGCGGGATTTCATACTATTTGCCGCGCCTGGTAGGTGTGAGCAAAGCGCTGGAGCTGATGTGGACCGGCGAGAAGATCGACGCCGGGGAGGCCGAGCGCATCGGCATGGTCAATAAAGTGGCGCCGCATGAACATCTCATGAAATCGGCAAACGAATTCGCCCAGGTCCTGGCAAAGGGGCCTTCGCTGGCCATCGAGATGATAAAGCGCATGGCCTATGCAGGCCTCAAGGCGGACTCGGTGATCACGCAGATGGCAGTGGAGGACTTCATGCAGCAGGTCTGCCGCGAGTCGGAGGATGTCAGGGAGGGCGTGATGGGCTTCCTTGAGAAGAGGCCGCCCAATTTCAAAGGGAAGTGATGCAGGGGCGTACCCACAGGTGCGCCCGGATTTGGGCGGGTTTAAAAACCCGCCCCTACAATTTCAACCTGTAATACAAGACCATTATTGACACGATAGGCCAAAGAGTTTAGAATTTCCCTTTGTCAGTTGCCTTCTTGCATATCATCAAGGCGGCCGTAAATAAAAAAGGAGTTGATTGCTTGTGCCCGAAGTCAGATTAGGAGAAGGGGAAAGTTTCGAGAGCCTGTTGAGGCGTTTCACCAGGAAAGTACAACAGGAAGGAATAATCAGCGAGGTACGCCGCAGGGGCTTCTTCGAGAAACCCAGCATCAAGCGCAAGCGCAAAGAGGCAACCAAGCGCCGCAAAAGCAATAAGACAGCGTAACCCCCATGTCATTACAGGAAAAGCTCAATACAGACCTTAAGACAGCCATGCGCGCCCGGGACGAGCTGCGCATGCTGGTGCTGCGTTCTCTGCTATCATCCATGAACTACGCCGAGATAGCCAAACAGAAAAAGCTGGACGACGGCGGGGTGATCGAAGTTATCGGCAAAGAGATCAAGCAGCGCAAAGAAAGTATCGAGGCCTACGAGAAAGGCAACCGCAAGGACCTGGCGGACAAGGAGAAAGCCGAGATGGCCGTTCTCCTGGAGTATATGCCCGCCCAGATGGGACGCGACGAGATAGTCGCCATTGTCCAGGCCGTGATAGCCGAGGTGGGGGCCAAGGGCCCCGGCGACAAGGGCAAGGTCATGCAGAAGCTCATGCCGCAGGTCAAGGGCAAGGCGGACGGCAACGAGGTCAATAGCATCGTCACCGACCTGCTGGGCAAGATGTAACCAAGTTTTACCGCTTGTTTTGTCATTGCGAGCGAAGCGAAGCAATCCCTGGATTCGAAGACGTCATGCGCTGAGATTGCTTCGTCGCTGCGCTCCTCGCAATGACATGATAAAGGACGCTCCTCGCAATGACCTGCAGGAGGCAGGGCGCAGCTAAAGACACATCCCAACAATGAGATAAGACATGAAATTCGGCATTGTGGTCTTTCCCGGCACCTGGAGCGACCGCGACTGCTATTATTCGGTGCACAATATCTGCGGCCAGGACGCCGTTTACATCTGGCACAAGGAGACCGACCTCTCCGGCTGCGATTGCGTCATACTTCCCGGTGGATTCTCCTACGGCGACTACCTGCGCACCGGGGCCATCGCCCGCTTCTCACCGGTCATGGATTCTGTAGCCGCTTACTCGAAACAGGGACGCCCGGTCATCGGCATCTGCAACGGGTTCCAGGTGCTGTGCGAAGCCAACCTGCTGCCCGGCGTGCTGCGGCAGAACGAGCACCTGCAGTACCGCTGCCAGTGGACCTACCTGAAGACAGAAAACAACACCACACCTTTCACCAATAAATGTAACAAAGGGCAGGTGCTCAAGATACCCATCTCGCATTACGAGGGCCGCTATTACGCCGGTGATGACGTGATCAAGAGTCTGGAGGACGGCGGCCGCGTGGCCTTCCGCTACAGCACACCCGGCGGAGAGATCACCGCGGAGGCCAATCCCAACGGGGCTCTCAACAACATAGCCGGCATCGTTAATAAACAGGGAAACGTGCTGGGCATGATGCCCCACCCCGAGCGGTCCTGCGAAGATATCCTGGGGAGCAGCGATGGAAATATCATCTGGGAGTCTATCATTGCCGGCATCTAAAGAACAGTTAGCGGAGATAGCGCTCAGCCGCAGGGAATACAACCTCATCGTGAGCAAGCTGGGTCGCGAGCCGACCGAGGTCGAGCTCGGCCTGTTCGGCTCGCTCTGGAGCGAGCACTGCGGCTACAAGCATTCCAAGGCCCTGCTCAAGATCTTCCCCACATCCGGCAAATACGTGCTTATCAAGCCGGGCGAGGAGAACGCCGGTGTCATCGACATCGGCGACGGCCAGGTCATCGGGTTCAAGATCGAGTCTCACAACCACCCATCCTACATCGAACCGTACCAGGGCGCCGCCACCGGCGTTGGCGGCATCGTCCGCGACATCTTCACCATGGGGCTGCGCCCCATCGCGCTGGCCAACTCCCTGCGCTTCGGCCCCCTTTCCGACCCCCACAATCGCTATCTCATGGGCGGCATAGTGGGAGGAATCGCAGGCTACGGCAACTGCCTGGGCATCGCCGACGTGTGCGGCGAGATCTATTTCGACAAATGCTACAGCGGCAACCCGCTGGTCAATGCGCTCTGCCTGGGCATCGGGCGCGCGGAAGACCTGACCCGGGCGCGCGCCTCGGGCGAGGGAAACCCGATCATGCTGGTGGGCGCCGATACCGGGCGCGACGGCCTGCACGGGGCCTCGGGACTGGCCTCCCGCACCTTCGAGGAACAGCGCGAGCTGCGCTCGGCTGTGCAGGTGGGAAACCCCTTCATGGAGAAGCTGCTCATCGAGGCCTGCCTGGAGCTTACGCGCACCGGCTGGATCGTCGGGCTGCAGGACTGCGGCGCCGCCGGGCTGACCAGCGCTGCCATCGAGGCCGCCGACAAGGGTGATTCGGGCCTTGATATCGATGTGGCCAGGGTGCCCCGGCGGGAGAAGGGCATGACGCCCTATGAGGTCATGCTCTCCGAATCGCAGGAGCGCATGGTCGTTATCGTGAAGAAAGGGTACGAAGACAATGTCAGAGGCCTTTTCGACCGGTGGGGCCTGCACTCGGATATCATAGGTAAAGTAACGGTCGACGGCATGGCCACCATCCGCGACGGCGAACAGGTGGTCGCGCATGCGCCGGTAAAATATCTCAATACTCCGCCTGCCTACCGTTTCCGCCCGAAGCGTCCTGCCTGGCTGGACGAACTTCAGGCGCTCGATCTCAACAAAATAAAAGATATCTCGCCCAAAGACGCAGGCAGGGCGCTGCTGCGCCTGCTGGCCTCCCCCAATATATGCAGCAAGAGGCCTGTTTTCCGCCAGTACGACCACCAGGTGGGCAACAACTCGGTGGTGCTGCCGGGGGAGGGCGATGCGGCCGTCCTGCGCATACAGCAGACAGACAAGGCCTACACCCTGGTGACCGACGGCAACGGCCGATATTGTTATGTAAACCCGTTGATCGGCGGGGTGATAGCGGTGGCCGAGGCCGCCCGCAATACCGCGTGCATGGGCGCCCGGCCGATGGCCATCACCAATTGCCTCAACTTCGGTAATCCCGAGAGGAACGACGTGATGTACCAGATGCACCAGTGCATCCGGGGCATGTCGCAGGCCTGCAGGAAGCTCAAGACGCCTGTGGTCAGCGGCAACGTCAGCCTGTATAACGAGACGCGCGGCGTGGCCATCTTCCCCACTCCGGTGGTGGGCATGGTCGGGCTTATCAAAGGCATAAACCGCCGCTGCGCGGCCGGATTCAAGGGCGAGGGAGATGCGGTCTTCCTGCTGGGCGACCCCGGGGCAGACCAGTCACTGGGCAGCAGCGAATACCTTGAGCTGGCTCACGGGGAGGTCAGGGGCAGTCAATCGATCGACCTTCGCGCTGAGAAAAGCCTGCATGACCTGCTGATCAAGGCCATCGGGCGGGGACTGCTGAAGTCAGCGCACGATTGCTCCGATGGCGGCCTGGCTGTGGCCCTGGCCGAAAGCTGCATAATCGCTGATATGGGATTCAGGGGTACGCTGCCGGCTCACAGCCGCCTGGATGCCGCCCTCTTCGGAGAGGCGCAGTCCCGGGCGGTCGTCTCTATCAGCCCGCGCGCGGTGCGCAGTCTGGAGGAGATGGCCTTCAAACACGGCGTTCCAGTGACCAGGCTGGGCACGGTGGGCGGCAGCCGATTCATCCTCAAGGGGCTGGCCGATCTTCCGGTCACTGAACTTGAGCATGCCTGGAATAGCGGGCTCTAAACAAATAGAGGTAAATTCCAAAAACCAAATTCCAAAATCCAAACAAGAGGAGAAAATATAAAATCCTAAATACTAAACTCTAAACAATATCAAATGACCCAAATTCAAAAGGTTCTGGTATTTGAACATTTGAATTTATAATTTGTTTAGGATTTAGAATTTAGATATTAGAGTTTAAATATTGTTTGGAATTTGGTTTTTGGAATTTGGATTTTATCACCGGCGGGTTTAAAAACCCGTCCCTACAGTTTTATAATAGAGTATCCCGTAGTGCAATTAATATAGATTTCGGAGTAATCGAATTGGCTGAGATATCTGAATTCAGGGGCGTACGCTACAACACGGCGACGGTGCAGTACATGCAGAACGTGATCTGCCCGCCCTATGATGTCATCTCACCTCAGGCGCAGCAGGAGCTTTACGAGAGGAACAAGTACAACATGGTGCGCCTCGAGTTAGGCCTCGAGCAGGAGGGCGACAGCGAGCGCAATAACAGATACACCCGCGCCCGCGCGGAGTTCAACCGCTGGCTGAAAGAGGGTGTTCTCATACAGGACCAGGTGCCCAACTACTACGTGCACGAGCACAGCTTCGAGATAGGCGAGGCCAAGAAAAAGAGGCTGGAGCTTCATGCCTGCGTGCGGCTGGAGCCCTGGGAAAATAAAATAGTCGTCCCCCACGAGTTTACCATGGCCAAAGCCAAAGCCGACCGGCTGGACCTGATGAAAGCCTGCTCGGCCGATTTCAGCCCCATCTTCGGACTGTACGAAGACCCGGGCGGCAAGATCAACCAGTTGATCGTCAACCGTGTCAAGTCAAACCCCACCTACAACTTCCAGAGCGGTACAGAATCCCACCGTCTCTGGGCGGTAAACGAGCCGGAGTTCGTGCAGAGGGTCAGCCACTTCCTTATCCCCAAACCGATCTACATCGCCGACGGCCACCACCGTTACGAAACGGCCCTGGCCTACCGCGAATACCGCCGTGAGCTCGACCCGGGCTGCAGCGGCAACGAGGCCTACAACTACGTTATGATGGCGCTGGTCTCGTTCTCCGACCCCGGTATCGTTATACTGCCCATCCATCGGCTGGTACGCGGTATACGGGCGGACACCATCGATAAATTCAGGAAAGAACTGACCGGTTATTTTGATGTGAGTGAAGCTTCAGCCGGCGACATGTCGCTTTCCGCAGCCGCCGGCAGCATCCGCATATACGGGTTGGCGCCGGGGCAGGTGCTGGGCCTGACCCTGCTGCCCTCCGTCAGGGTCAACGATTTCCTCAAACAGAAGCACTCGGAGGCTTATGGCAAACTGGACGTCAGCGTGGTACAGCATGTCATCTGTGAGAAACTTCTGGGATTGCCGCCGGGGGATTCCGATAACCTGGCCTATACGCCCAGCGGTGAATCCGCCTGCCGCATGGTTGACAGCGGCCAGTTCCAGTTCGCCATACTGCTCAACCCCGTATCCACCAGTGCCATCAAGGCGGTGGCCGATGCCAACGACCGCATGCCACGCAAATCGACCTTCTTCTATCCCAAACTCCCCTCAGGGCTGGTCATGTTCCGCACCGACGGGGAAATATAAAATCCAAGCTCCAAGCTCCAAGCTCCAGGCTCCAAGCTCCAAATTCCAAAAGCCAAATTCCAAACAATGGATGAAAATCCTGAATCACGATATCTAAACTCTAAACAATATCAAATGATCAAAATTCAGAAGGCTTTGGTATTTGAACATTTGAATTTTAGATTTGTTCAGGATTTAGAATTTAGAAATTAGAGTTTATTTATTGTTTGGAATTTGGAATTTGGCTTCTGGAATTTTTAACGGGCGGGTCTGAAAACCCGCCCCTATTCGGTTACCTCGTAAACCGCGCACATGTAGGCCTGATTCAGCGCATCCTCGAAGGTTGCGCGGCGGGGTTCGCGCAGGGGGATCAGCCTGTTTATCATTTTAGAGCGCAGCGTCTGGAAAAACGCGCACTGCTTCCACATCTTGAGCAGCGTGTCGCGTGTGCCCCCATAGATAATGTAGTCGATACCGCCGAGGTGCGGCCCGAGGATCTCCCGCGCATGACCTTCGATGCGCGTGAAGAAGTACTCCATCTGTTTATCCCGGTGCCTGTCGAAGCGCCGCGCCGACGACCCGCCTTTACGGTGCCTGGCGTGCACCAGCCCTGTTCCCGCCGTGCCCGCCAGCAGCCTGCTTCCCTCGAAAACGCCGATAGAGTAGCGTCCCAGCCGCACCAGTACCAAACCCAGCTTCCAGTCCCTTTCCAGCATCGACCTCAGCGGCCCGGGTTCAAAGCCGCGGCGCACAACCGTTTCGTTCAGAGGAAAAGGAGGCCATATCACGAAACCTTTACCCATCAGGTAAAATACGGCGGCGCCCGTCGGCGATCCTTCCGCCTTTTCCGTCAGCGCATCGAGCGTCTCGCCGCGGTCCAGCGACTGCAACAGCATTTTCTCGATCTCACCCCTGGCCGTACCCGGCTTAACGTAAAGTGTGAAAGCGACGTCCGGGCCGGACAATTCATCCAGCCAGCGCAGGGCATGCTGGCGGTCCAGAGTAAAGCGGTCAGTTGCTGCCATCTTCTTGTTAAACTCCAAATTCCAAAAACCAAATTCCAAACAATAAATAAATTCTAAATTCTAAACAAAAGATAAACTCTAAATCCTAAACTCTAAATCCTGAACAAATTCAAAAATTCTAAACTCAAATATGAGTATTTTGGATTTCGAATTTTCTTCCCTTGTTTGGAATTTACTCCTGTTTAGATCATTTGATATTGTTTAGAGTTTAGATATTAGAATTTCTTATTTTCTTCCTTTGTTTGGATTTTGGAATTTGGAGCTTGGAATTTATTGACGTAGCATCTACGTCAATACTGCGATGGTCACCCCGTCCCCTCCTTCGCCCTGCCCACCCGGCCTGAACGATTTGACCAGTGTGTGTGCGGCCAGCGCCTCTCGCACGGCGACCCTTACCGCGCCGGTGCCGTGGCCGTGGATGATGCGTACCTCCGGCAGTTGCGACATGAAGGCATCGTTGAGATAGGCGTCCAGCGCAGATTCCACCATCTCGGCCCGCTGCCCCCTCAGGTCCAGCTCCGGCGGGGCCGGGCGGATCGTCCTCGGCCTGGCCTGCGCCCTCTCCTCCAGGGCGCCGGCGCCGGGCTCATCCAGCTTTTCCACGCCATCCAATCTCAAAGATAGCCTGATATCGCCGACCTGTGCTTCCAGCCTGCCCTGTCCCTCGTCCACAGAGACCACGGTGGCAACGGTGTCCATGCCCTTCAGGCGGACGCTGTCGCCCACAACGACCTTTTCGGCGCCGGCCTGGTCGCCGTTGATAGCCGTCAACCTCTCATTCAGTTGCGCTGAATGCCGGTCGGCCTGCCCGGTGATATTTTCCAGCGCCTTGCGGGCACGCTCCACGCTCTCTTTTTTCCTCTGCTTCTTCAGTTCGTTCTCGGCCTCGCGTATGGCGCGGTAGAGGCCGGCGATCTCGCTGTTCAGGTTGTCCTGTATCTCGCGCACCATCTCCCGCTCTTTGTCCCGGATGCGTGATATCTCAGCCTCCAGGGCTGCAGACAGCTCCGAGGCCCGCCCCTCTTCCTGTTCGATATGCTGCTGCGCCTCTGCCAGCCTCTTGCGCTCGGCTGCCAGGTCGACCATCATGGCCTCGACCTCCTGAGAACCCTTCGACATGATGCTGCGGGCGTGGCCGACTATCTCATCCGGCAGGCCGAAGCGGGCGGCTATATTCAGGGCATTGCTGCCGCCCGGTATGCCCACGTTGAGCCGGTAGGTCGGCATCAGGGTGACCGGGTCGAAATCCAGCGAGGCGTTGCGCAGCCCCCTGTTAAGGTGGGCGAAGGCCTTGAGCTCCGAGTAATGGGTGGTCACCACCACGGCCGTTTGCTTTTCCACGAAATGCATGAGGACGGCCTGAGCCAGGGCTGCCCCTTCGCCCGGGTCGGTGCTGATGCCCAGCTCGTCCAGCAGCGCCAGGCTGGCGGGCGTGGAAATTTTCACTATGCGGGCGATGTTGCCGATATGGGCGCTGAAAGTGGAGAGCGTCTGCTCGATGCTCTGCTCATCGCCTATATCGGCGAAGACCTCGTCATAAACCGGTATCCGGGTGCCGTCCGAGCAGGGTATGGGCATCCCCGCCTGCGCCATCAACACCAGCAACCCGATGGTCTTGAGCGCGACCGTCTTTCCGCCGGCGTTAGGGCCGCTGACGACCAGCACAGAGAATTCCCTGCCTATCTCGACACTGAGCGGCACCGCTTCGCCCCTGAGCAGCGGGTGCCGGGCGTTGACCAGCCCTAAAATACGGTTGCCGGGAGCGGTGATGATCTCAGGTTCGATAGCCCTGATCTTTTCCGCGTAGAGCGCCTTGGCCAGCGCCAGGTCCAGGCGGGCCAGTATCCCGGTATTCAGCCTGATATCTTCTTCCGCGGCGCCCACGGCAGCGCTGAGTGCGGCCAAAATGCGCTCGATCTCCTGCCTCTCCTCCACCTCGAACTGCCGCAGTTCGTTGCCGGATTCGATGGTCTCGAGCGGCTCGATAAAGACCGTGGCGCCCGTATTTGAAACGTCGTGCACTATACCCTTGAGCTCCCGCTTTGCCTCGATCTTAACGGGCAGGACATAGCGGCCGTTGCGCTCGGTGACAAGCTGCTCCTGCAGCATCTCCTGCCCCCTCTTCGACTTGACGATTAATAATAGACTATCTTGGAGTTGCCTGCGCTTCTCCTTCAGCCGCCACCTGACATCCGCCAGGTGGGCCGAGGCCGAGTCCAGCACCTCCCCGGCGGGCGAAAAGCACTTGCCGATCTCTCCTTCAAGGTCCGGCAGCGCAGTGATATCCTGTGCGATGCCCCAGAGGGCCGGCAGATCACCAGATAGCCTTTGCAGCCCGTTGCGGGCTATGCGGCAGGCGGCCAGTGTTTTCTGTACACGGATCAAGGTCAGCGGGTCGAGGGAAACCCCTTTGCCGGCGCGTGCAACCTCCTCCCGGACGTCGTGCGCCTCGCCGACATGGAAGTCCGGCCTGACGGACAGCAGCCGCCTGGCCTCGGCCGACTGCTTGAGCAGGAGCTGAACGTGACCTGCATCGGATGTCGGCTCAAGGGCCAGCGCCAGCTCGCGGCCCGCCGGGAAAGAAGTGTAGCCCGCCAGCCTTTCCCGCACGCGCGGGAATTCCAGCATCGAGAGGCTGTTAGTATCCATGTGGGTAATTATACTATGCTCATTTTTCTTAAATACCAAGAACCAAAAGCCAAATAGGGGAAAATTCCAAATTCCAAGCTCCAAATACCAAACAATAATTAAACTCTAATAGCTAAATTCGAAGTCCTAAACAAATTATAAATTCAAATATTCAAATACCAGAAACGTTTGAATTTGGGTCATTTGATATTGTTTAGAGTTTAGATATTAGAGTTTAGGATTTTCTTCCCTTGTTTGTATTTTGGAGTTTGGAGCTTGGAATTTGGAATTTTGTATTAGAAATCCTTTCCTACAATTTAACTAATTTGACCCCCGTAATATACGGCACCCCGAGGATTTTCTTGATGATGGGGTCGTCCGCCGGCTCGTCCAGGGAGAGGATCATGAGCGCCTCGCCCCTGGGCTGAATGCGCGCCACCTGCATAGCGGAGATATTGACATTGTTCTTGCCGGTGATGGTGCCCACCGCGCCGATGAGGCCGGGCTTGTCCGTGTGGTAGCAGAGCATGAAGTAGCCCCCCGAGGGAACGATGTCCAGCCAGAACTGGTTGATCCTGACTATATGAGTCTCGTCCCTCAGCACAGTGCCGGCCACGTCCACCGTCCCGCCGGTAGCCACGATCTCCAGGGAGATGAGGCTGGCGTAGTTGGCCACCTCGGTCTCCTTCTGCTCCGATATCTTGAGCCCGCGCTGCTGCGCGATGACTCCGGCGTTGACCAGCGTGACGTGCTCCTCACTGACCGTGTCGAGCAGGCCGCTGAGGATTGAGGCCTTGAGGGCGGATGTGTCGTACTGCGCGATCTCGCCGGAGTACCTGATCTTGAGTCCCTTGAGCTGCCCGCCCATGAGCTGTC
>CAZKOL010000043.1:0-13716 GCA_964554375.1 uncultured Dehalococcoidales bacterium | reverse complement strand
ACACCAGCTCGACATTCGGATGCTGCCAGAGTATGCGCGCCAGCTCGACACCGGCATAGCCCGTGACGTTGATGATCCCCGCTTTTATTTTGTTCATCGTTTCTTCCAACGGATTTTATTACCTATATATTAACCGATTTTCGATATTTTCGGGTTGTCCTTTTTATGAAGGTGACGCGGCAATCTGTTGTTGACATGTTACTCTGCACAAGATTGCTTCGTCACTTCGTTCCTCGCAATGACGGGTTACCTCAGGTGGCAGGTGTCATTTATGTAAAGAGCTGAGGGGACGCCGAACCTCACCTCAAACAGGTTCACAGCGCCCGGCTGCTGATCTATCTGACCGTAATGCTTGCTGTCCAGGTGCAGCAGGTGAAGTATCATGATCACGGACAATGCCCGCTGCGAAACCACGACCGCAGCCTCTTTCTTATGCTTCACAGCAATATCGTCCAGCGCGGCAGCGGACGATCGTCTCAACTCGTCTATGCCGGCATCCGGATACAACATGCTCCCGGCGCCGGGCGGCGCCCCCGCAGTCGAGCATTCCGCTGTCGCTCCCTCCTTCTGAATGAGCTGCTTCCAGCAAACATGCTGCGCCTCACCCAGACCCGGCAGCAGTTCAACCTGCAGACCCAGACGCCCCGCGATGACCTGCGCCATCTCATCCACGCCGGGCAGCGGGCAGAAATACACGGCAGCGACCTTATATTCGGACAGCCGCTCCGCCACGGCCTGAGCCACAGCCTCCGCTGAAAGCTCCCGCACGGGCCCCACGTTGACGATCAGTATCTTGCCCAATTCACCCCGTTTATTATCTTTCGACGACCATGGCGATGCCCATGCCACCGCCGATGCACATGGTTACCAGGCCACGCTTGAGGTTGCGCCTCTTCATCTCATGCGCCAGCGTGACCAGCAAACGGCCCCCGGTGGCGCCGATGGGATGTCCCAGCGAGATGCCGCTGCCGTGCACGTTGGTCTTATCCATGTCGAAGCCCAGCTCTTTGAAGCACCCCAGCGCCTGCGAGGCGAAGGCCTCGTTCAGCTCGACTACATCCAGGTCCTTTACCGACAGTTTGGCCTTCTCCAGCGTCTTCTTTACGGCCGGTATAACGCCCAGTCCCATATAGGCCGGGTCCAGACCACCGGACGCGTAGGCTTTTATCTTTACGATGGGTTCGAGACCCATCTCCCTGGCTTTCTCAGCCGACATCAGCAGCAGGGCCGCCGCGCCGTCGTTGATGCCCGAGGCATTGCCGGCCGTGACGGTCCCGTCCTTTTTGAAGGCCGGGGCCAGCTTGGCCATCTTCTCCATGCTGGTGTCCATCGGCCTCTCATCGGTATCGAAGACCACCGGGTCGCCCTTCTTCTGCGGTGTAACCACCGGCACGATCTCCTGCTTGAATGTGCCGTCCTTGATAGCGGCCCTGGCGCGCTGGTGGCTCATCAACCCCAGCTTATCCTGTTCCTCCCTGGTGAAGCCGTATTTGGCGGCGATATTCTCCGCGGTAAAACCCATGTGGTAGCCGTAGTAAAGCTCCCACAGGCCGTCGTAGACCATCAGGTCCAGCACCTCGCCCTTGCCTGTCAGGTCCATGCGGTAGCCCCAGCGGGCGCGCGTCATGGCGTAGGGCGCGTTGCTCATGCTCTCCATGCCGCCGGCCACCACGACATCTGCGTCGCCCAGCATAATGGCCTGTGCGCCCGCGATAACGGCCTTCAAGCCCGAGCCGCAGATTTTATTGACCGTGCAAGCGGGCGTTTCCTTGGGCAGCCCGGCATAGATCATGGCCTGCCTGCCGGGGTTCTGACCCTGGGCAGCCTGCAGCACGTTGCCCATGATGACCTCGTCCACCTGGACCTCTTTAAGGTCCTCCGGCCAATCGTAATACTTCTGCTCAAGCTCGCAAATACCGCCGCCCGCCAGCGCCGCCGGGCCATATCCCAGCAGTACGGCTCCCGACTTCGGCCTGAGCCCGGCCCTTTTCAAGACATCTTTTATCACTATCGAACCTAATTTCGCCGCAGTCTGCTCCTTGAGGCCGCCGCCGAATACGCCGATGGCCGTCCTGACCGCGCTCACGATTACTACTTCTGACATTGATCCCTCCATGATAACTATTTTTTACCCAGCAGGCGCCTGCACAAAGCCGGCACCATCTCGTGTACAAATTCCGTGCTGTATTCGCTGCGGTTGAAGCGCAGCGGAGTGACCGATATGCGGCGGTGCTTGAGCGCCCACAGGTCCGTGCCGCTCACGTCCTCTACATCCACCGCCCTGTGCAGTATCCAGTAGTACTCATGCCGCCCGTCATTGCCCGTCTCGATCCCAGCCGAGTAGATCTTCTCGCCCAGCTTGGTCACGTCCATCCCCTGTATGTCCCGCATATCCAGGTCGGGCACGTTCACGTTGAGCAGCATTTTGCCCTTGATGCCCTTCTCCCTGACATAGTCAGCTATCTCCCTGGCCACGCGCGCCCCGGTCTCGAATTTCGGTTGAGCGAATGTGTCCATGGAGACGGCGATGGATGGTATGGAGTAGAAGAAGCCCTGCAGGGCGGCGCCCACCGTGCCCGACAGGAATACGTCGTAGCCGCAGTTGGGACCCTGGTTGATGCCTGACACCACCAGGTCGATGCCGTCCTTCATGGCCACCTTGATGGCCATTATCACGCAGTCTGCCGGCGTGCCCTCCACCGCGTAGGTCTCGATGCCGTGTATCTTCTCATGTATCCTGGTCAGGCGTATGGGATGGTGAAAGCTGATGGAAGTGCCCACGCCGCTCTGCTCGCGGTCGGGGGCAACGACCGTTACATCGCCCGCGTCCTTCAGCCAGTCGACCAGCGTCCAGAGCCCGTCGGCGTTTACTCCATCATCATTGGTAACAAGGATCTTCAATCTGCTGTCCCCCGGCAAACCGTATAATTTTATCACAGACTACTATCAGTGATAAACATGACCCGGCAAAGCCGTTCACGATGCTTGTTTGTTCCCATAGGCGGTGCTATAATCTGGCAGAAGTTCACAGGCCTGGACAGGCAACAATCGCCCGCTGCACCCGTATCGTGAACTGCGAAACGATCCTGCCAGGGAGGTCATAATGGAGCCGAAGATAGGTGTCTATGTGTGCCATTGCGGCAGTAATATTGCCGGCACGGTGGACGTTGAAAAAGTAGCGGAATTCGCCAAAACCCTGCCCGCCGTGGTCGTTTCACGCGATTACAAGTTTATGTGCTCCGATCCCGGGCAGGACCTCATCAAGAACGATATCAAGGAGCTGGGGGTCAACCGCGTGGTTGTGGCCTCCTGCTCGCCGCAGATGCACGAGCCCACCTTCAGGCGCGCTGTGCAGGACGGCGGCCTCAACCCCTACTATTTCGAGATGGCCAATATCCGCGAGCATTGCTCGTGGGTGACCGAGTCGCGCAAGGAGGCCACCGAGAAGGCCAAAGCGCTGGTCAGCGCAGCGGTGCGGCGCGTGTTTTACCACCAGCCTCTGGAGAACAAGGAGGTGCCCGTCCACCCCGACACACTGATCGTGGGCGGCGGCATAGCGGGGATACAGGCTGCGCTGGAGATCGCCAACTCGGGTCACAAGGTCTACCTGGTCGAGAGGGCGCCCAGCATCGGCGGGCACATGATGCAACTGGACAAGACCTTCCCCACCCTGGACTGCTCGGCCTGCATCCTCACGCCCAAGATGAGCATGGTGGGGGCGCACCCCGGCATCGAGCTGCTGACCTACAGCGAGGTGGACTACGTCTCAGGCTACGTGGGAAACTTCCGCGTCAAGATACGCAAAAAGGCGCGCTACGTGGACAGCACAAAGTGCAACGGCTGCGGCACCTGCGTGACCAAGTGCCCGGTCAAGGTAGACAGCGAGTTCGATGAGCGACTATCCAAGCGCAAGGCGATCTACACGCCCTTCGCGCAGGCCGTGCCCAACGTGGTCGTTATCGACAGGGAACACTGCACCTATTTCCTCAAGGGCAAGTGCCGCGCCTGCGAGAAGTTCTGCGAGAGGAACGCCATCGATTTCCAGCAGGAAGATGAGATACTGGACATCGAGGTCGGCAATATCATACTGACCACGGGTTACCAGCTTTTCGACCCCACGCCGGTCAAGGAATACGGCTATGGAAGGCTGGACAACGTTATCACCAGCCTGGAATTCGAGCGCATGGTCAACTCGGCCGGCCCAACATCTGGGCATGTCCTGCTCAAGAACGGGCAGGCGCCCATGAGCATTGCGCTCATACACTGCGTGGGCAGCCGCGACGAGAAATACCACACGTACTGCTCGCGCGTCTGCTGCATGTACGCCATGAAGTTCGCCCACCTGCTCAAGGAGCATGTGCACGGCGCCGAGGTATATGAGTTTTATATCGATATCCGCAGCTTCGGCAAGGGTTACGAGGAATTCTATAACCGCGTCCAGAAGGAGGGCGCCGTCTTTTTCCGCGGTCGCCCGGGCGAGGTCACGGAGGTAGCGCTGACCCCGGAGGAGAAGGGTAAGCTGATCGTCCAGTTCGAAGATACGCTGGTGGGCAAACAGATGCGCCTCCCGGTGGAGATGGTGGTGCTGTGCAGCGGCCTCGAGGCCCACGGGGACGCGCAGGACGTGGCCCATACCTTCAACATCTCGATCGGCAAGGACCACTTCTTCACCGAGAAGCACCCCAAGCTGGACCCGGTGGCCACCATGACCGACGGCATATTCATCGCCGGCTGCTGCCAGGGACCCAAGGACATACCGGATACTGTGGCCCAGGCATCGGCGGCAGCGGCCAGGGTGCTGGCCCTGATCAGCAAGGGCAAGGTGGAGATCGAAGCTGATACCGCCTTCATCGATGAGGCCAGGTGCTCGGGCTGCAGGGTCTGCAACCTGCTCTGCCCATATAATGCCATCTCATTCATCGAGAAGGACAAGGTCTCGCGCATCAACGAGGCGCTGTGTAAGGGCTGCGGCACCTGCGTGGCGGGATGCCCCAGCGGGGCCATCACACACAGGCATTTCACCAATGAGCAGATCAACGCCGAGCTCGAGGGCATTTTAGTATAGCCTTAGGGCAAAGGAGAGACAGGTATATGCAAACGCAGCTGAAACCGGACTTCCTCGACGAAGTCGCCTCCATACCGGCCTGCGGCAAGATCAACGAGTGTATCCAGTGCGGGGTATGCAGCGGTTCCTGCACTACGGCAGCCCACTGGGAGTACCCGCCCCGCAAGATCATCGCCATGGTGCGCGCCGGCCTCAAGGACGAGGTGCTCAACAGCAGCTCCATCTGGTACTGCGTATCCTGCTACCTTTGCACGGCCCGCTGCCCGCGCGATATCAAGCCCGCCAACATCATGCACGCGCTGGAGGCCATAGCGCTGAAAGAAAACTACAAGCCGCCTACCAAGACGACCACCATGTACCGCTCCTTCGCGCGTTCTATCGAAAAGAACGGGCGCATCTACGAGTTCGGCTTCATGCTGGAATACTTCCTCAAGACCAACCCCTTCGCGGCGCTCAAGATGCTGCCCATGGCTTTTAACCTGCTGATACACAAGCGCATGCCGCTGCTGCCCAAGGCGGTCGAGGGACGGCGCGAGCTCAACCGCATGTTCCGCAATATAAGCACGGGAGGTTACAGGTGAGATATTACGCTTATTACCCGGGCTGCTCCATGGAGGCCACCGGCGCCCCGGTGGAAAAGGCGATTAAAACTATAGCCAAACCGCTCGATATCGAGCTGGTGGAGCTCGAGGACTGGACCTGCTGCGGCTCATCTCCTTTCAGCGGCGTCGACAAGGTCAAGGCCATGGCCATCACGGCGCGCGTGCTGGCGCAGGCCGAGAAAACCGGGCTGGACCTGGTCACCCCCTGCAGCTCCTGCTATACCATACTGCACGAGGCCAACGACCTGATGAAAGAGGACCACAAGCTGGCCTGGCAGGTGCATGAGGCTCTGACCACGATCGGCCTCAACTATAACGGCACTGTCAGGGTGCGGCACATCGTGGAGGTGCTTTACAACGACGTCGGCCTGGAGTCGCTGGCGTCAAAGGTCAAACGCCCCCTGACCGGCCTCAAGGTGGCCTGCTACCACGGCTGCCAGCAGGTGCGCCCCGAATACGGCTACGACGACCGCGAATATCCCGACTGGCTGGACCAGATAGCCAGAGCCCTGGGTGCGGAGCCGGTCAACTACCCGCTCAAGGCAAAGTGCTGCGGCAGCTCGCTGGTCATCTCCGAGACCGATATGGCTCTGGAACTCATCCACCGCCTGCTGCAGAACGCCAGCGACAACGGCGCGCAGGCCATCGTCTCCACCACCTGCCCGCTCTGCCACACCGCGTTGGACGCCTACCAGCCGGCGGTCAACAGCAAATATAAGACGCGCTTCAACCTGCCGGTGCTGGCAGTGCCGCAGGCCATCGCCGTGGCGCTGGGGTTCGATTTCAAACAGGCTGCCCTGGACGGCAATATCGTATCTCCCCGCAAGCTGCTGAACCCCTACTTCAGCGGCAGGGCGCCGGCCGCCACGGTCAAAGAGCCGGCGCAGAAAGCAGCTTGATGAAAAGCCTGGTGCTGGGCATCGGCAACTCCATCCTGAGCGATGACGGTGTGGGCTTTCACGTCGTCGAGGCCCTGCAGGCTGACCCCTGCCCCGCGGATATTACGTTTGAATGCGTGGACGCCTCGGGATTCGCCCTGCTCGACTACATTGTGGACTACGACCGGGTGGTCATCGTCGATGCCATCATGACTGTGGGAGGGAAACCCGGGACTGTTTACCGCCTGGGATTGGACAATTTCCGGCCCAGCAAGCATACCATCTCCCCTCACGACACCGACCTTCCCACCGCGCTGCACATCGGCGCCACCTTGAAGCTCAAGCTGCCGGAAAAGATCGATATCGTGGCCATAGAGATCCCCCCCGTTTACGAGTTCTCCCAGGAGCTGTCGGCGGATGTATCGGGGGCCGTCCCGCAGGCCGCTGAGATGGTCAGGCAAATACTGGCCGAGCCGTAATGCTAAAAGGAACAGCCCCCGATGAATCGGGGGCTGTTATTGGCCAGTGTTACTCACACCTGGCGTTGTTACGGTTAATTGTATTGACATTTATCCAATATGTCAATATGCTTATGTGACACGGAACTATGAAAGCTGAGCGAGTCATCGCATATATCGATGGATTCAATTTATACTTCGGTCTCAAAGATAAGAAATGGTCTTGTTACTATTGGTTAAATCTCAAACTGCTATGTCATAGTTTTACCAATAAACCGGGGCGCCCACAACGCCTTCTATTAGTAAAATATTTCACATCTCGTATAACTGGCCCACCTGATAAAAAGAAAAGGCAATCAACATATTTAGAGGCCTTGAATACTATAGAGGAGATCCAACTTTTTTGCGGGATATACCAACCAACACCGTTCGTATGTAAGAAATGTGGGCACAAGAACGAAGAACCTGAAGAGAAGATGACCGATGTTCAATTGGCCACGGCGTTGGTTTCGGATGCATACCAAAACAATTATGATACGGCATTTGTTGTATCGGGTGATCGTGATTTAGTCCCTGCTATTGAGATAATCAAATCAAAACCACTTTACAAGCGTGCAGTTGTGATTTTTCCTCCTATGCGTACGAACGCAGACCTCATGGGGGTCGCGAGTGCTTATCTCCATATTACAGAAGCGGAATTAAAAAAGAGCTTATTGCCGTTTGAAATAACTAAACCTGGCGGCTATGTTCTAAGACGCCCAATGGAATGGCAATAATATCATCCCGACTATTTTGTCTCGCATACTCATAATCGGTATAATTATGCTTCACCGCAAGGGAGCGCATTTATAATATGACGGCAGTGCTTATCAGCGGGCTGGAGGTCTCGGCCTCAATCCGCAGTGAACTCAAGGCACGCGCGGCCAGGCTGGCCGCGCGGGGCATCGTGCCGCGCCTGGAAGTGATACTGGTGGGGGATGACCCCGCCTCCATATCGTATATCAAGTCCAAAGAGAAAGGCGCCGCCGAGGTGGGTATCGTAGAGAACACCACGCGCCTGCCCGCTGACACGTCCGAGCAGCAGCTCATCGATCTGCTGGACCGGCTCAACTGCGACGCCGCCGTGGACGGCATACTGGTGCAGGTGCCGCTTCCATCCCACATCGATACGGAGAATGTACTGTATCACATATCCCCGGAAAAGGACGTGGACGGGTTCCACCCGGTCAACCTGGGCAAGCTGCTGCGAGGCGAACCCTGCTTCCTGCCCTGCACGCCTCACGGCATTCAGCAGATGCTGATGCGCAGCGGCTTCGATCCCGCGGGAAAGCACGTGGTGATCTGCGGCCGCAGCAACCTGGTGGGAAAACCGCTGGCGGCTATACTGCTGCAAAAGAAGGCGGGCGCCAACGCAACGGTTACCGTGGCGCATACCGGCACGGTCGACCTGCCCGGCTTCACCAGGCAGGCCGATATACTGGTGGCCGCCATGGGCAAACCCCTTTGCATCAAGGCTGACATGGTCAAAGAGGGGGCTGTCGTTATAGACGTGGGCGTCAACAGGGTGCCCGATGCGACCAGGGAGAAAGGATACCGCCTGGCCGGCGATGTCGATTTCGAGGCGGTCAGCAGGAAGGCGGCGGCCATCACGCCCGTGCCCGGCGGCGTGGGACCCATGACGGTGACCATGCTGCTGCAGAACACGATCGAAGCCGCCGAACGCAAAGAGGTACAGGCTTAAGGGAGATTTATTGCTATGCCTTATGACCCGCTGAAAATGAGCGACTGGCAGATAGCCGAGGAGGCGGAGAAGAACATGCCTCAACCCGGCGACTGGCCCGCCAGGCTGGACCTGGCTAAAGAAGAGATCATTCCCTACGGCAGGGTAGCCAGGCTGGACTACGCCAAAATCATGCGCCGGCTCAAGGACGGGCCTGACGGCAAATATATACAGGTGACCGGCATGACGCCGACCCCCCTGGGCGAGGGCAAAAGCACCACCACCTGCGGGTTGCTGGAAGGAATGGGCAAACGTGGTTACAGGGTGGGCGGGTGCATCAGGCAGCCCTCGGGCGGCCCGACCATGAACATTAAAGGAACTGCGGCCGGAGGCGGCAACGCCCTGCTGATACCCATGACCGAGTTCTCCATGGGACTGACCGGCGACATCAACGACATAACCAACGCGCATAACCTGGCCATGGTGGCGCTCACAGCCCGCATGCAGCACGAGCGCAACTACGACGACAGGAAGCTGCAGACGCTCTCCGGCATGAAGCGTCTGGACATCGACCCCACGCGGATAGAGATGGGATGGGTCATGGATTTCTGCGCGCAGAGCCTGCGCAATATCATCATCGGCGTGGGCGGCAAGATGGACGGTTTCACCATGCAGTCCAAGTTCCAGATAGCGGTCAGCTCCGAGCTGATGGCACTGCTGGCCATCGTGAAAGACCTGGGCGACCTGCGCCACCGCATGGACAGGATCACTGTAGCCTACAACAAGCACGGCGACCCGGTGACGGCCGGCGACCTGCAGGTAGGGGGCGCCATGACCGCCCTGATGCGCAACACGATCAACCCCACGCTTTGCTGCACGGCGGAGTATCAGCCGCTGATGGTGCACACCGGGCCCTTTGCCAATATCGCCCTCGGCCAGTCCTCGATCATCGCCGACCGGCTGGGCCTCAAGCTATTTGATTACCACGTCACTGAGAGCGGCTTTGCCGCCGACATCGGGTTCGAGAAATTCTGCAACGTCAAATGCCGCCTCAGCGACCTCAAGCCCAATGCCTCGGTGCTGGTCGTCACCGTGCGCGCGCTCAAGATGCACGGGGGCGGTCCTTCGGTGGTGCCCGGCCTCAAGATACCCGAGGAATATACGCGGGAGGACCTGGACCTGCTGGAGAAAGGCCTGCCCAACATGCTGCACCATGTCAAGATAATCAAGGAGGCCGGCGTAAAGCCGGTGGTCTGCATCAACGTTTTCCACAGCGATACGGAGGATGAGATCAAGATGGTCAAGCGTGCGGCCGAGGGGGCGGGAGCGCGCTGCGCAGTGTCGCGGCACTGGGAGTTCGGCGGAGAGGGCGCACTGGAGCTGGCCGACGTGGTCAAGGACGCCTGCGACGACGACAATGAGTTCAAATTCCTCTACCCGCCCGAGATGAAGATACGCGACCGCGTGGAGAAGATCGCGCGCGAGGTCTACGGCGCGGCGGGCGTCTCCTGGTCGCCGGCGGCCGAGGCCAGGGCCAAGATGCTGGAGAACGACCCCGAGTTCGACGACTACGCCACCATCATGGTCAAGACCCACCTCAGCCTGAGCCACGACCCGGCGCTCAAGGGCGTGCCCAGGGGCTGGATCCTGCCCATACGGGATATCATCATCTACTCCGGCGCCAGGTTCCTCTGCTTCTTCGCCGGCGAGGTCAACATGATGCCCGGCACCGGCTCCAACCCGGCCTTCCGCCGCATCGATATCGACCCGCTCACAGGCAGGGTGCACGGCCTGTTCTAAGGTCATGCGACTATCCGATTTCGACTACCACCTGCCGCCCGAATTCATCGCCCAGCACCCTCTGGACCGACGCGACCGATCCCGCCTGATGGTTGTCGACCGCCGCAGTCAGAGCCTCGAGCACCGCCATTTCCACGAGATCGGCCATTACCTTAATCCGGGCGATACGCTGGTTTTAAACGATTCCCGCGTCATACCCGCCCGTCTGAACGGTACGATCGAGGGCAGCGGGCGCAGGGCCGAGGTGCTGCTGCTCAGGCGCCTGGATGGCGGCGCCTGGGAGGCGCTGGCCAGGCCCGGCCGGCGGCTGATGCCGGGTTCAAGAGTGACCGTGCCCGGCGTCAAGCCCGGTGTGGAGGGGGAACTTACGGTCACTATCCTCGGGACCGGGGAGGGCGGCCTGCGCACCGTGAGCCTGGGCGGCAAAGCGGCGCCGGACGGCTACGGCAGCATGCCGCTGCCGCCATACATACATGCCAGGCTGGAAGACGATGACGACTACCAGACAGTTTACTCCAGGCCCGAGGGCAGCGCCGCTGCCCCTACCGCGGGACTGCACTTCACCCCCGGATTGCTTGACGACCTGAAGAGCAGGGGTATCAACACCGCCTTCGTCACCCTGCACGTGGGGCTCGATACCTTTCAGCCTGTTCGCGCGGAGGACCCGTCCAGACACCACATACATACCGAGTACGGGAAGGTAAGCAGAGATACGGCGGACCTGGTAAACGAAACGCGCAGCAGCGGCAAACGCGTGGTAGCCGTGGGCACGACCTCCGTGCGGCTGATGGAGGCCGCCTCACAGGAAGGCCGGGCCGGGCCCTTTGAGGGGCAGGTGGGGCTTTTCATCCTGCCGGGCTACAGGTTCAGGGTCACGGACGTTATGGTCACCAATTTCCATCTGCCGAAATCCACCCTGCTGATGATGGTGTCGGCCTTCGCCGGGCGTGAGTTCATCCTGGATTGCTATGAAACAGCCAAAAAGGAAGATTATAGATTTTTCAGCTTCGGCGACGCCATGCTCATCATGTAGGAGCGTACCTTCAGGCGCGACCGAGCGCACAAAAAATTAGAGCGCCTTCTCGACGATCTCGGAAAGTTCCAGCACGCGGACTTTGTCGCCCGCCTTAAGGTCGCCCAGGCCGTCTTCCATCATAGTGACACAGTAGGGGCAGGCCACGCAGATAGTGTCCGGTTCCTGCTTGAGCGCTTCACCGACCCGCTCGATATTGATGCGCCTGCCGGTGTTTTCCTCCATCCACATGCGGCCGCCGCCGGCGCCGCAGCAGAAAGACCGCGCACGGTTGCGCTCCAGTTCGAGGGGTGGCCGCCCGGTAGCCATTGCTATGACCTCCCGCGGCTGATCGAAGATGGAGTTATAGCGGCCCAGGTAACAGGAGTCGTGGAAGACCACCTTCCCCACATCCGCCGAGCCATTCAACTTCAATTTCCCCGAGCGGACCAGGTCCCTGATTATCTCACTGTGGTGCAGCACCTGGAAATCAGCTCCAAAGTGACAATAGTCGTTTTTGAGGGTGTTGTAGCAGTGGGGGCACTGGGCAATTATTTTCTTTACTCCCAGTTCCCTGAACAGACCGACATTCTCTTTGACCATCAGGTCGAAGACGTACTCGTTTCCCAGCCGCCGCAGGCTGTCGCCGCAGCACTTCTCGTCACGTCCCAGTATGCCCCAGGACAAGCCGGCGGCATTCAGGATATTGGCGATAGCAATTGTATTGCGCTTGTTACGGGTATCGAAAGACCCGGCGCAGCCCACGTAGAAAAGGTACTCAGTCAGGCCTTTTTCAAAGGGCGGGGCATGGGTCTCCACGGCCCATTTGCCCCTTTCGGACGGTACTATTCCCCAGGGGTTGCTGCGGTTCTCCATATTCTCAAAGAGCGAGAGCAACGCGTCCGGGAATCTGGAATGCGTCTCTACCAGGCTCCGTCTCATGTAGATGATCTTGGGCACGTGCTCGATAAAGACCGGGCACACCTCCATGCAGGCGCCGCAGGTGGTGCAGTCCCAGATGGCTTCCTCCCCCACGCTGCCTTCGCAATCCTGGCCGATGAGGGGCAGGCCGGGCGCCCGGCCTTTTTCCAGCGCCGGCCCGTTGTGCAGCAAATTGATTTTAATATCGTGGATGACAAGGCGCGGATTGAGCGCCTTGTCCGTGATGGTGGCCGGGCAGTTGTCGTTGCAGCGCCCGCATTCAGTACACGAATAGGCGTCTAAGAGGTCCTTCCAGCGAAACTGGTCGACGCGGTCAACGCCGTAGCTGCGGCCCGCGGCAAAAACCTCGGGCGTTACGGTATTAACCGTTCCGGCATTGGAGAAAAAGCAGTTGGGGATAGCGGTCAGGATGTGCATGTGCTTGCTGTAGGGCAGGTAATCGAGAAAGCCCAGCAGCGCGACGGCATGCGCCCACCAGAAAACAATGACCACGGTCGGCAATACCGCTGCCGGGATGGATCCAATAAGGGCGCCACCCACAAAGCTGGAGACGGGCATAAACCGGGCGGCCTGCCGGCTGCCCAGTGCTATCTCGCTGCCGTTGAGGCCGAAGTAGGCCAGCATGAGAATGGCCACCAAACCGAGGATAACGAAGGCATCGGGCGAGCGGGCGTCTATGTAGCGCGGCGGGAAAAGCAGCCGCCGGCCCATGGCGATAAGGACGGCCAGCAGCGCCAGCAGGGAGACGATATCGAATATAAAAGCCAGCGCATAATCAAGGCCGCCGGGCAGCAGCGACAACGATATATACTGGGGGAACAGCCCCTGCAGCAGGAACACGGCATTGGCTATCAGCAATATGATAAAGCACCAGAAAAATACCGTGTGGTTCAGCCCGAACGGGTACCTCCTGGTCAATACGCGCCTCTGTCCGAAGGCGTAAACCAGCATGTTCCAGATGCGTCTGCCGACATGGTCGAAGCGGTTATCCGGCCTGCCCAGCGCCACCAGCCGGAACCTGTACCAGCAGCTCCCGATAAAGAAAAGGACAGCGACGCTGAAGAATACCGCGAATATCATCACCTGGCCCTGCATATAGTTCTCCTTTTCAAATCACGCCTGCTCAACTTTTGCTATCAGCCCGCAGTGCCTTAATCTGACGCGTCAGCGACGGGACTATCTTTGACAGGTCGCCGACCAGCCCGTAATGCGCCACCTCGAAGATGGGCGCATTTCTAT
>CAZKOL010000042.1:7791-14002 GCA_964554375.1 uncultured Dehalococcoidales bacterium | reverse complement strand
TGCCGCAGCTGCTCCGAGATCATTGACTAAATTGAGGTAACCCGATAATGGTAAGACTGAAAGAAAGATATAATAAAGAAATTGTGCCGCAGTTGATAAAGAAGTACGGCTACCGCAATATCATGGAAGTTCCCAGGGTCAACAAGATCGTTCTCAACCTGGGCATGGGCGAATCGCTGGCCAATCCCAAGGCCATGGAGGCCGCGGGCAAAGACCTGACAACCATTGCCGGGCAGCACGCGGTAATTACCAAGGCCAAGAAGTCCATTGCCGCCTTTAAGCTGCGGGCGGGCACACCCATCGGTATGATGGTCACCCTGCGGGATAAGAGGATGTACGAATTCCTGGATAAGCTTGTCAGTGTTGTTCTGCCGCGCATACGTGATTTTCAGGGTGTCTCGAGGGACGCTTTCGATGGGCAGGGCAACTACTCGCTGGGCATGAAAGAGCAGATCGTGTTCCCCGAGATCGAGTATGACAAAGTAGACAAGACCAGGGGAATTGAGATAACGATAGTTACATCGGCGAAGACGGACGAGGACGGCAGGCGCCTGCTGGAGGCCATAGGCATGCCGTTCAAGAAAAATTAGTAGGGTTTTAGTATGGCTAAGTTATGCAAGATAAATAAGGCAAACCGACCACCCAAGTACAAGGTGCAGCAGCATAGCCGCTGCAAGCTGTGCGGCAGACCAAGGGCATATATGCGCAAATTCGGCATGTGCCGCATATGCTTCCGCACGCTGGCACTCAACGGCGAACTGCCGGGTGTACGGAAATCGAGCTGGTAATAAGATAGCGGAGTTGTTTATCAATGGTTACTGATCCGATTGCTGATTTGTTGACCCGGGTGCGAAATGCTGCCATGGCACGCCATGACGGCGTGAGTATACCTGCATCCAAGATGAAAATCGCGGTTGCCAGGATCCTTAAAGATGAGGGCTTTATATCCGATTTTTCTATCGTGAAAAGCGAACCACAGCGCATGATCAAAATTACGCTTAAATATATCGATAAGCAGCCTGCTTTCATTGGGCTTGAGCGCGTTAGCAAGCCGGGACTCAGGATATACACCGGGAAAAAGGAGATACCCAGGGTCTATGGCGGCCTCGGCATCGCTGTCATCTCAACCTCGAAAGGACTGATGACCGGCCAGGAGGCCTGGAAGAAAAACATAGGCGGCGAAGTGTTATGTTACGTATGGTAATTGAACTCAGTGAGGTGAACTTGTGTCTCGTATAGGACGGATGCCCGTGCCTGTGCCTGCCGGCGTCAAGATCAAGATCGACGGCATAGAGGTTACTGTTGAAGGCAGCAAAGGTAAACTGACCCGCGAATTCCACCCTGATATCACGATTAAGCAGGAAAGCGGGAATTTGATCGTCACACGCCCGACCGATAACCGGCAGCACCGCTCGCTGCACGGCCTGAGCAGGTCGCTGCTTGCCAATATGGTGGACGGTGTAACCAAAGGATTTGAGAAAAACCTCGAGTTGAGCGGTGTCGGCTACAGGGCCGTGAAAGAGGGCGACACGCTGAAGCTGCAAATAGGTTACAGCCACCCTGTGGAATTCGACCAGCCGAAGGGCATAGATATCATTGTAACCGGGACCAACAAGATCCGCATATTTGGGGTCGACAAGGAACTCGTTGGTGAGACGGCAGCTGAAATCAGGCGTATACGCATTCCTGACGCCTACAAGGGGAAGGGTGTCAAATATGCCGGTGAAAGGCTTCGCCTGAAACCCGGTAAGGCCGGCAAGACAGCCACGAAAGGGAAATAATAATGGCTAAAGTAAGTTCGAATGTAGCCCGCAAGAGGCGCCACGCGCGCATCAGGACCACGGTTATAGGAACGCCTGATCAGCCGAGGTTGTGCATCTTCCGCAGCCTGAGCAATATTTATGCACAGGTAATCGACGATGCCAGCGGTAAAACCGTTGCCTCGGCCAGCAGCCTGGGCGCAGAATTGAAGGAACAGTTAAAGGGCAAGAACAAGACCCAGGTTGCCGAGTTGGTCGGGTCAGAGCTGGCCAAGGGCGCTAAAGAAAAAGGTGTAAGCCATGTTGTGTTCGACCGCGGCGGCTACAAATATCACGGCCGGGTTAAAGCGCTGGCCGAAGCGGCGCGCAAAGCCGGGTTAAAATTCTGAGGATTTGAGTATGAAAGCAGCGACTAAGACGCACACCATTATGCCAAGGGTGGATATCAGTGATATGGAATTCACCGAGAAGCTGGTATCCCTGGACCGCGTGACCAAGGTGGTCAAGGGCGGTAAAAATATGCACTTCCGGGCACTTGTGGTCGTCGGCGACGGCAAAGGCCACGTAGGCGTGGGCCTGGGCAAGGCCAGGGAGGTCCCCGAGGCCATCCGCAAAGCCGGGGTATCGGCTAAAAAAAGCGTTATCAGCGTTGTTTTTAAAGACAAGACCATTCCCCACGAGAGCTTTTCCAAGTTTGGGGCCGCCCGGGTACTGCTCAAGCCGGCCCCGCCGGGCACCGGCGTCATTGCCGGAGGCGGCGTACGCGCCGTAGTTGAAGCAGCGGGCGTCAGGGACATATTGACTAAATCACTTGGATGCGCCAACCCCGTCAATGTTACCAGGGCGACCATCCTGGCCCTGGCCAACCTCAGGGATGTCAAGGAGAGCATCAAACGAAGGAAAGGACTGCCGGGGGACGAGGAGAATTAGGCGCGTGGCTAAGATACGTATCAAGTGGATAAAAAGCGATATTGGATATGCCGGCGATCAGAAGAGGACGATCAAGGCGCTGGGTTTTCACAGGCTGAACGAAACGGTCGAAAAAGAAGATACCCCCGTAATCAGGGGCATGATAGCCAAAGTCAGCCATATGCTTAAAATAGAAGAGAACGAACATGGATCAAAGTAATTTGAAGCCTCCGGCGGGGGCCAAACACAAGAAAAAGCGTGTAGGCTGCGGTGACGGCAGCGGGCACGGCACGTTTTCTACACGCGGGTGCAAGGGACAGAAGTCGCGTTCCGGAAGGGACTTGCGCCCGGGTTTTGAAGGCGGCCAGCTACCTATTATCAGGAGGTTGCCCTGGACCAGGGGATTTACCAACGTAGCCAAGAAAGAGTATAGCCTGGTCAATGTGGGAGAACTGAAGAAATTCGATGGCGGCGCAGAGGTGAATACCGAAATACTGGTCCAATCGGGCCTGGTCAAATCTGCATCCTTGCCTGTCAAAATCCTCGGCAACGGAGTACTGGACAGGGCACTTACAGTCAAGGCCAACAAGTTTTCAGGGGCTGCCAGGAGCAAGATCGAAGCGGCCGGCGGCAAGGTAGAGGAGATCTAGTATGCCGCAGACTCAGTCACGGCCACGCCTGATCCAGGCAATGGTAGATGCTTTCTCCCTGCCTGACCTCAGGCAAAAGCTGATCTTCACCGTGGCAATCTTAATCATATTCAGATTTATTGCCCATATACCTATACCCGGCGTAGATCTGGCTCAACTACAGCAGATTTTCGACCGCAGCCAACTGTTGGGCATGCTCGACCTTTTCAGCGGTGGGGCCATGAGGTATTTCAGCATAGCAGCAATGGGTGTTTACCCCTATATCACTTCTTCAATCATAATGCAGCTTTTAGTGCCGGTCATCCCCGCTCTGCGCAAGCTTTCGGAGGAAGGAGAATCCGGCAGGAACAGGATCAACCAGATAACTCACTGGCTGACGATACCGCTGGCGGCGTTGCAGGGTTTCGCCCAGCTCCAGCTTTTACGCAGCCAGGGCGGCGTACTGGAGGCCGGCGCACTGGAGACAGTGGCCATCATAGCTTCGCTGACCGCCGGCACCATGATATGTGTCTGGCTGGGTGAGCTTATCACGGAGAGAGGTATCGGCAACGGTGTCTCGATCATTATCTTCGGCGGCATCATAGCCGGCCTGCCTGAACAGGTGGGGCGTGGCATGATAGCCAAGGATAACTGGGCGGGCGTCGGCGTATTTGTAATCCTGGCGCTGGCCACGGTGGTTTTAATCGTGATTTTCACAGAGGGACACCGCCGCATACCGGTGCAGTATGCCCGCACTGCTTTTCGCGGGGGCAAGATGTACCGGCAGGCGGGGTCTACATATATACCACTGCGCGTTAACATGGCGGGCATGATACCGCTGATCTTCGCCATGTCCCTCATGATATTCCCCGGCACCATAGCCAGCTATTTAGCAGCGCCTGCGGGACAGGATGCCAATTTTGCCAATACTATTATGGAGTGGTTCAATCCCAGCACACCGCTACCCATCGGCCTCTTCTACTGGGTGCTGTATTTCGCACTGGTCGTTGGCTTTACCTTCTTCTATACCATGGTTATATTTGAGCAGATGGATCTGGCGCGCACTCTGCAACGGCAGGGCGGATTCATACCGGGGGTCCGGCCGGGCAAACCCACGACGGACTACCTTAACGGTGTTACCAATCGTTTGACCTGGGGCGGCGCCATTTTCCTGGCCGTCGTGGCCATCATGCCGTTCTTCGCCAGTGAAATTACCGATGCTTCGGTGATGACGCTTTCCAGCACGGCTATATTGATCGTTGTGGGCGTGGCATTGGATACCATGAAGCAGATAGAGGCGCAGCTTACCATGCGGCGCTATGAAGGTTTCTTAAAGTAAGGAGGATTTGAAAATGTTCTTCATATTGCTTGGAGCGCCCGGGGCAGGGAAGGGTACTCAGGCGGATATTATAGTTAAAGAGATGCCGTTGCCCCATGTAGCTTCGGGCGACCTTTTCCGGCACGCGTTGAAGAACGGGACCGACCTGGGCAAGCAGGCGGAATCCTACATGAAGGCCGGCAAGCTTGTGCCTGACGAGATAACCATCAAGATGATCCTCGAGAGGATTGCTAAAGACGACTGCAGGAGCGGTTGTGTATTCGATGGGTTCCCCCGTACGCTTGAGCAGGCCAAGGCGCTGGACGCAGCCCTGGAGAAGCAGGGCCAATCGATCGAAAAGGCCATATATATAGAGGTGCCCGAAAGCGTACTGCTCGACAGGCTGACCGGGCGCTGGATTTGCCGAACCTGCCAGACACCTTTCCACCAGAAGAACCAGCCGCCCAAGGAAAAGGGCGTGTGCGATAAGTGTCAAGGCGATCTATACCAGAGGGCCGATGACAAGGAAGAGACTATTAAAGAACGCCTTAGGGTATATTTCGCGCAGACCATGCCGCTGCTTGAGTACTATGAGAAGAAAGGAAGGCTTTTCAGGTGTAATGGCAACCAGCACATAGATGAGGTGGGAAAGGATATCGTCAAGTTCCTTAGAGGACTGAAGCAGAACAAGTAAATGACCATTATCAAATCGGTCGAAGAGATCGCTGTAATGCGCGAGGCCGGCAGGATTGTAGCAATAGTGTTGCAGAAAATGAGCGAAGCAGTAAAACCGGGCATCAAAACACGGCAACTCAATGACCTGGCCGAGAAAGAATTGGGCAGGTGGAAAGGGGCCAGAGCTTCGTTCAAAGGCTACAATGGATTTCCCGCCAGTATCTGTGCATCGGTAAATGATGAGATCGTCCACGGCATACCTGACGGCAGGGTGCTGAAGGAAGGAGATATAGTTTCGCTGGATTTCGGGGTAATTTATAAAGGCTTCCAGGGCGACGCTGCTCTCACGGTGGGTGTTGGCCAGGTCAGTCCTGAAGCAGTGCGTTTGATGGAAGTGACCCGGGAATGCCTGGCGCAGGGGATCGCAGCCGCACGCGATGGGGGCACACTGGGAGATATCGGGGCGGCAATTCAGAACTATGTGGAGTGGAAGGGCTACAACGTGGTAAGGGAATATTCGGGGCACGGGATCGGCAGGGATATGCACGAGGATCCGATGGTGCCCAATTTCGGCAGCAAAGGCGTGGGCCTCAAGTTGAAGAAAGGCATGACCCTGGCGCTTGAGCCGATGGTAAATGCAGGTGGCTGGAAGACACGGCAGAATGCAAATGGCTGGACAGTGCACACTGCCGACAACAGCCTATCGGCGCATTTTGAGCATACTATTGCTATCAGGAGCGGCGAGGCCGAGATCCTGACCGTGCCGTGAGATTTATATATGGATAAAAAAGAAGCAATCGAGGTCGAAGGAACTGTAATTGAATCATTGCCCAATGCCACTTTCAGGGTGGAGTTGGCTAATGGGCACAGGGTACTTGCTCATATATCCGGGAAGATGCGCAGACACTACATAAGGATAT
>CAZKOL010000042.1:0-7691 GCA_964554375.1 uncultured Dehalococcoidales bacterium | reverse complement strand
CACAGGGTACTTGCTCATATATCCGGGAAGATGCGCAGACACTACATAAGGATATTGCCGGCGGACAAAGTTCTGGTGGAACTGTCGCCGTACGATCTTACGCGAGGCAGGGTCACTTACCGCTTCAAGTGAGAAATAGAGCATTGTTTTGACATAAAGTGAATAAAGGATTATAGTAATAAGCGGTTTTTTTTGGAAACGAGGATATATCGGAAATGAAGGTCAGAGCTTCGGTTAAGAAACGTTGTGAGAAGTGTAAAATAATCCGTCGTCGCGGCGTTGTGCGGGTGATTTGCATCAACCCCAAGCATAAACAGCGCCAGGGATAGTCACAGGAGTAAAGTAAAACATGGCTCGTATTGCAGGCGTAGACATTCCGAGGGAAAAGCAGGTGCTTTTTTCTATCCAGTATATTCATGGTATTGGACCAAGCATCAGTAAAAGGATCTTGAAGACGCTGAAGATAGATCCGAGCAAGAAGGTCAAGGACCTTACGGATGAGGAGGTCAGCCGCATACGTGAAAGGATAGATAAGGATTACAATGTAGAGGGTGAGCTGCGCAAAGAGGTCACTATGAATATCAAGCGGCTGGTAGAGATAGGTAGCCGCCGTGGGATAAGGCATAAAAGGAATCTGCCGGTGAGGGGACAAAGGACACGTACCAATGCGCGCACGAAGCGTGGAGCCAAGAAAACTGTCGCCGGGCGCGGGCAAAAGCGCGGCGCTACCAAGAAATAAAGGAGTAACCAGTTAATATGCCGCAGAAAAAAAAGGTCAGGACAAAGAAACGCGAACGGAAGCTGATACATGAGGGCAAAGCCTTTGTGACGTCAACTTTTAACAATACGATCATTACATTGACCGATGTCAAGGGTGGCGTGATCTCATGGGGAAGTTCAGGCACTGCTGGATTTAAGGGTTCCCGAAAGGGGACACCGTACGCAGCCCAGATGGCTGCTCAGGGAGCTGCCGCCAAGGCTAAAGAGCACGGCCTGAGGCAGGTGGAGGTCTTCGTACGTGGCCCGGGTAGCGGGCGGGAAGCGGCCATCCGGGCTATTCAAGCCTCAGGCATTGTGGTGTCCGGGATACGGGACGTGACACCGGTGCCGCACAACGGGTGCAGGGCCAGAAAAAGAAGGCGAGTATAAGAAATGGCGAGATATATTGGAGCTTATTGTCGTTTGTGCCGTCGCACCGGTACCAAGCTCATGCTGAAAGGCGAGAGGTGTTTTACAGAGAAGTGTGCCCTGGAGCGCAGGGATGCGCCTCCCGGCCCCCATGCTTCGGGCAGGAAGCGGCGGCCCAAGGTGTCCGAGCGTGGCCTGCAGCTTATGGAAAAGCAGAAGGCCAAGTACACTTATGGCACGTTTGAGCGCCAGTTCCGGCGCTTTTTCGCGGAGGCTTCGAGGGCGCAGGGGATAACCGGCGATAATCTCGTAATGCTGCTTGAGCGGAGGCTGGATAATGTCGTATTCCGCCTGGGGTTTGCCGATTCGCGTAGCCAGGCCAGGCAGATCGTCCGCCACGGGCATATCAGGCTTAACGGGCGCAGGACCGATGTCCCTTCCTGCCTGGTAAAAGCAGGCGATTTAATCGATTGGCGTAAGGAGAGCGCTAAAAGCGAGTACTATAAAACACTGATTGAGAAAATTGAGGATAAAGACGTTCCGGCGTGGCTTTCGCTGGAAAAAGAGAATATGACAGGCCGGGTTCTATCGCTGCCGGCCGCAGGTGAGATAAAGACGAATTTCAACCAGAAAGCGATTGTGGAATTCTATTCCCGATAGGAGGATTTTTGGTTCAATTAGCTTTACCAAAAATTGAATGTACCGAATACCGTGAGAATTACGGCAAGTTCGTTGCCGAGCCGCTGGAAAAAGGTTTTGGTGTAATACTGGGCAACAGCATCCGACGCATTCTCCTCAGTTCTCTGCGCGGTGCAGCTATCACATCCGTCCTCGTCGATGGCATCACACAGGAGTTCAGCACTATCCCCAATATGAAAGAGGATGTGACTGAATTTCTGATGAATGTGCGTGAAATACGCATCAAGCTTGTTTCCAAGACCGTTGAATCGGGTAAGATGGCGCTCAGAGTTAAGGGCAAATCGGAACTGAGGGCCGGTGATATAACCGTAGAAAGCCCGCTGGATTTCGAGATAGTCAACCCCGGCCTTTACCTGGCCACTATCGATTCCAATGAAGCCAAATTGGACATTGAGTTCACAGTTAAGGCTGGCAAGGGATACCAGCCGGCAAGCGCGGGTGATAATGTTGGCATAATCGTTACCAGCGAGGGGACAAGCAAGGAGATAGCCATAGACGCGATTTTCTCCCCGGTCACGCGTGCCAATTACACTGTCGAGAGCAGCGGCCCCGGCCAGGGGGCAGGCAAGGAGAGATTGACGCTGGAGATCTGGACTGACAATACCGTGGATCCCATCGAGGCCTTATCTGAGAGTGTGACTATTTTGATAGAGCAGTTCAACTGCTTCACGGGGCTGGCCAGGACCATCGCAGAGAAAGAGGAAAGTGAAGCTTGGCAAAAATCGATACCGTCGGATGTTTACAACATGCCACTGGAAAAACTCAACCTCTCGACCCATACATACAACAGCCTGAGGCGAGGAGGCATTACCATGACAGGCCAGCTCCTGGAGAAGGGACTTGATGGCTTGATGTCGCTGGGTGGGTTCGGGGTGAAATCGAGGGAGGAAGTCGAGGTCGTTTTGAGCGGCCTGGGCGTCGAGTTGTCAGGCGCCCCCGTTGATAAAGATAAAAAGAAGAAGGGGCGTGACAAGAGTGCCAGCCCGGAAGGTGATAGCGAATGAGACACAGGTTATCGGGAAGAAAACTGGGCAGGCCTACGGCGCACCGCTGGTCTTTATACCGCAACCTTGTTACGGACCTGTTGAATCACGGCAAGATAACCACAACTCTGCCCAAGGCTAAGGAAGCCAGGGGGCTGGCTGACAAGATGATTACACTGGGCAAAGAGGGAAGCCTTGCCTCGAGGAGGCGCGCACTGGCCTTTATCTTCGATGAGCAGGTTGTAGAAAAGGTATTCACTGTGTACGCACCGAGATATAAATCACGCCCGGGCGGGTACACGCGTGTTTTGAAGCTGGCACCCCGCGAAGGTGACCGGGCGCCCATGGCGCTTATAGAGATGGTGGAGTAAGATTCACTTTCGCGGTGGAGATCTTTAACAATTTAAGAAAAATTATTCTCGTGGTCGAATATAACGGCGAACGTTATTTCGGCTTCCAGTGGCAGAAAGATCAGCCTACTATACAGGACGAGCTGGAGAAGGCTATTTTAAAGCTGACGGGCGAGGAGAGGCGCGTCATAGCTGCCTGCAGGACCGATACGGGAGTCCATGCCAGGGGCCAGGTGATCAGCTTCAGGACGGGCTCTGCGCTGCCGGTGAAGGTATTTGTAAGCGGGCTGAACCATTACCTGCCCCGGGATATCTCGGTACTCAAGGCCGGTACGGTTTCAGCCAGGTTCAATGTTATGAAAGATGCTGTAAGCCGAGAATACAGGTACCTGATATTAAACAGGAGGCCACGGGCATCCCTGGGAAATGATATGTATTACCACGTGTCGGCGGAGCTTGATGCCGGGCAGATGGATCTGGCCAGCAAGCTGCTCATAGGCGAACATGATTTTGCTTCATTTGTCACCGATTGGGACAGGGAGGAGAGCACGGTACGCACGATTTACGATGCGGGAGTTGAGCGGGAAGGCGATGAAATTGCCTTCCGTGTCAGGGCCAAATCATTCCTGACGCACCAAGTACGCAACATGGTGGGCACCCTGGTAAGGGTTGGGATGGGGAAAATAGGAATCGAGGAGTTTAGAAATATATTGGAGATGAAAAAACTGAGCCTGGCCGGGCCAACAGCGCCGGCGCACGGCCTTTGCCTGATGAAGGTTATTTACGCAGATAATTCGGAGTTTAAATATGAAAACCTATGCACCTAAAGCAAGTGAAATCGAAAGGAAATGGCATCTGGTGGATGCCAGCGGCCAGACCCTGGGCAGGATGTGCGCCCAGATTGCCAGGCTGCTTATCGGAAAGCACAAGGCTATGTTCGCCAACAACACGGACACTGGCGATTTCGTGGTCGTCATAAATGCTGAAAAGATAAGGGTCACAGGGAAAAAGCTCACAGACAAGTCTTATTTCAGATATTCCGGCTATCCGGGCGGCATCAGATCGGTAACCCTGGGCGAGATGCTGCAAAAGCATCCTGAGCGTGTCATAGAGCATGCCGTGAAAGGCATGCTGCCCAACAGCAGGCTGGGCAGAGCCATGTACAAGAAATTGAAGGTATATGCCGGCGACAAGCATCCTCACCAGGCGCAGCTGGCCGGCGTAAAAGAATCTGACAAAGGGAGCAACAGCAAATGAGTACAGCAACATATCACCGCGGAACGGGCAGAAGAAAGTGCGCCATAGCGCAGGTTAGATTATCATCAGGCTCCGGCAATATCATTATCAACGGCAAACCCTACCAGGAGCTTTTCCCGCTGGTTGACCACAGGCGCATGATAGAGCAGGCTTTCATGGTTACCGATACTGTCGGTAAATATAATGTCGAGATAAAGGTTACCGGTGGTGGAATGACCGGCCAGGCCGGCGCCATCAAGCACGGCATCGCCCGCGCCCTGGTTGATCTTAACGAAAGCTTCAAGAGCCCTCTGCGGCAGCACGGCCTGCTGACCCGCGATCCCCGCGTCAAGGAACGCAAGAAATACGGGCTCAAACGCGCACGCAAGGCGCCGCAGTACACCAAGCGTTAAAACGGACACGATAGATATAATAAAGGGCCGCTTCGAAAGAAGCGGCCCTTTATTAGTAAATTTGCATCGGAATTAGCCTGGACAGGAGTGGCGGTAAGCTGGCGGGCTATGCTTTGGTCAGGACACTGCTGAGCGGCGGGTTCTTAATCGAGATCGCGCCTTCCGGGCAGACCTCCTGGCAACAGTAGCAGCGGATGCAGCGGTCATATTTATATGTGGGCGGCCTGCTCTTATCGCCCGTGTGCCAGTTCACGGCCTTGGGCTCCACCGGGCACATCTGGACGCAGGTCCCGCAAAGGGTGCATCTGGCTTTATCGATAACAGGCCTCTCACAGATCTGGTTTTTTACAAAAGACTTCAGCCGGCCGCTGCTGCAGCGCTGCGGAGCTGCGCGAACCACCTGGAAGGCGGGGGTATAGAATGATTCGAGGCTCTCGCCTGCTAACTCTATTTGCTCGATGTGATAGGTGCCCAGTCCCGCCTGCTCGCCCGCCCTGCAGGTAGGGACAGCTTCAGGATCGAGGTTGATCATACGGCAGGCCGTGGCATCCAGAGCGATCGGATCGGCGGATAGTAGCAGGACGTTCATCTTTCTGACCTTGCCTCCTCGCGGCCCGTTGCCCTCCATCGCCCAGATGCCATCCATGATGTACAGCCGCGGCCTGATGAAGGTATTTATATCCACCAGCATGGCTGCGAAGTCGTAGGGATCGGCCAGCTTGACGTGATACTGGCTTTTGATGAAGCCGGGGATGCAACCGAACTGGTTCTTGACGGCGCCGGTAAATCGCATAAGCCCGTGTGTTTTAAACTTGGGCAGGCTCACCAGGCCGTCGGTATCAAGCACACCGTTGGCGATGGTGAAGTTCTTGATTAATAACGCATCCTTGTGGCTGACCTGCCGGCCGGAATCGAAATCGGCGATGATGAATCCCATCTCATCACCGGCCTGCTTGAGCCCGGCGCGCCGGCAGTTCCCCTCGCACTTGCCTATGGAAGAGGAGTCGCCGTAATATACCAGGGCGCCTGCTTCCTGCATGAGCTTACCGGCAGCCTTAAATACGGCGGGGTGCGTGGTGACACAGGTATCTGGATTTGCGCCCAGCAGCACGTTGGGCTTTAAAATCAGCCTCTCATGCTTTTTAACAAACCGGGATATACCGCCCAGAAGGTCCAGTCCCCGCTGCAGGGCCTGATAGACCGCAGCTTGATCATACGTATCACATCTGACTAACGCAACTTTTACCCTGGTTATAATATCTCTCCTGCGGTGCGCAATATATCAGATGTAATTGTAGTAATTTGGGCAGAGGCGAACAACCGCCCGGGCTATAATTACATCTGCGCCAGCTTAAACTGACGGGCGGTTGCCTCAACGATCTTGCGGAAGTGGAATCCGTAGATGGCCATGGACATTGATAAAGGGAACGAACGCGGGCGCTTGAATATCGTCCATATCAGCAGGTTCCAGAAATGCCAGCGTTCCTTTCCCTGGACCCCCAGAACCCAGAGCGACATGAAAAAGGCCCCTATATTTTGTGATTTCATTATCGAGATCTTCCGTCGTTTGGGCTGATACTCCCTCAAGAATGTTTTTACCCTGGCATAATACTGGCTGGGCGAATAGATAGTATTGACTATTTTACGATAGCCATCCATCAGCTTGTTTATATTCATTTTGGGCACGAAATTGATGGACATATCGGTATTGTTGCCCGAAAAATTACCGGTGAGGCGGTTTTCGCCTTCCAGACGCTTATGCAGGCGGGTGCCATTGGGCGCGTGAAGCAGGCCTACCATAGCCGTCACTACGCCGCTGGTCTGCACGAAATTGATGATGTCCTGGAAAATAGACAGGGGATCGCTGTCGAAGCCAACGATGAACCCACCCTGCACTTCCAGGCCGGCGTGCTGAAGCTTCTTAACCGCTGCGATGAGGTCGCGGCTGGAGTTCTGGTATTTGCCGCACTCAGTCAGACTATCTTTATTAGGTGACTCGATGCCGACGAATACCATGTTGAAGTTAGCCCTGGTCATGAGACCCATCAGTTCACAGTCATCTGCAAGGTTGATGGAGGTCTGGGTATGGAAAGAAAAGGGGAAATGCCTCTTCCCTGACCATTCGATGATAGCCGGCAGCATCTCCGCTTTCAGCTTCTTCTTGTTGCCGATGAAGTTGTCATCCACGATAAAGACGCTGTCCCGCCAGCCGGTAGCGTGTAGCGCATCCAGCTCACGCAGCATCTGCTCCCTGCCCTTGGTGCGCGGCATATGACCGTTGAGCACCACAATATCGCAGAACTCGCAGTCGTAAGGGCAGCCCCGGGAATACTGCACCACCATCGAGGAATATTTACTTCGCTGGATCAGGTCCCAGCGCGGCACCGGCGTGATATTGATATCAGGCCGGACTTTCGAAGAATACATCCTTTGCAGGCAGCCTTTTTCCAGGTCCGCGAGGAAGGGGGGCAGGGTGACTTCAGCCTCGTCCAGTACAAAATGGTCCACACAGGAGAATTCCTCGGGCTGAGTGGTGAAAAGCGGACCACCGGCCACCACTGTTGCTCCCAGCTTCTTGCAGTGCTTGATAACGGTTTTAGCTGAGTCCTTCTGCACCACCATGGCGCTGATGAAAACCATGTCGGCCCACTTGATATCCTTATCGCTCAAGCGCGCCGTATTCATATCCACGAGTTTCAGTTGCCATTCTGAGGGAAGCATGGCAGCCACGGTCAACAGGCCAAGAGGAGGGAAGGCCGCCTTCTTGGCAACGAACTTGAGGGCATGCTTGAAACTCCAGAAAGTATCGGGGTATTCGGGGTAGATTAAAAGTATCTTCTTATTTATACGCATCACTAAGTATGACCCTCCCAGGTCAATTA